>JADGIC010000119.1 GCA_019683615.1 Alicyclobacillaceae bacterium
GTATAGCACCATATATAGTGGATTACAAGTTTCGAATTCACATTGTTGCACCATATTTAGAAGTGGTGAGGCAAGCCCCGCGGTGCCAGAACTCCCGCAGCAGCTCCGCCGTGCGTCCCGGGCGGGCACGGCCGGCCACCCGGGACAGCCCGGTGCAGGCCTGCCTGTCAACCAACCCACAACGCTTCCTCCGAACAACCTCTGGTGTTCTTCGACGACTCCCAGTATAGTTAGGTGTATATACAGCGATTGTTTACAGATGTTCTGGCGGCCCCTCGCTCAACTCGCTCAATATGTTCGCGAGACCGGCTGGCACAGACCCGGTGTGCACCTCCACTGGCGTGCGCACCTGACGCGGAGGTGAAGGCGCGTGCTGCCGCGCATGGTTCACCAACTCATTCAACTGGCGCTCGACGAGGACGTCGGCCGCGGGGATTGCACCACCGCTGCGGTGATCCCGGCGGGGACCCAGGCCCGCGCCGTCGTCCGTTTGAAACAACCCGGCAGGGTCGCCGGCCTGCCCGTTGTCGAGGCGGTCTTCCACACGCTCGATCCGACCGTCACCTTCCACCCCCTCGTCCCCGAGGGCGCGGACGTGGACGAACCGGCGGCGGTGGCGACGGTCGAAGGGCCCGCCGCGAGCATCCTGGCTTCCGAGCGCACCGCCCTCAACTTTCTCGCCCGGCTGTCCGGCATCGCCACCTTCACGCGCCGGGCGGTGCAGGAGCTGGCCGGCACGCGCGCGAGGCTGTTGGACACCCGCAAGACGACACCCGGCTGGCGTTTCCTGGAGAAATACGCGGTCCGCGTTGGCGGCGGCATGAACCACCGGTTCGGCCTGGACGACATGGTGCTGATCAAGGACAACCACGTCGCCCTCGCCGGCGGCGTGGCGCAGGCCGTGGCGCGGGCGCGCGCCGCGGTCGGACTGTCCCAGAAAATTGAGGTGGAAGTCGAGACCCTGGAGCAGCTCGAAGCCGCCCTCACCGCCGGCCCGGACCTGATCCTTTTGGACAACATGGACACCGAGACGATGCGCGAGGCAGTCGCCCGTACGGCCAGGCGGGTGCCCCTGGAGGCGAGTGGCAACATGTCGCTCGGCCGCTTGCGCGAAGTGGCCCTCACCGGCGTCGACTACATCTCGATGGGCGCGCTGACACACACGGCCGTCAGCCTCGACGTCAGCCTGGACGTCGACCTCGAGCCGGGCCCGGCCACTGCGGCGGCTGGTGACGCCGGATGAACGGAGAGATGGTCAGGGACACGTTCGACTTTGTCGTCGTCGGCGGTGGTCTGGCCGGTAGCGCCGCCGCATATTGGCTGAGCCAATTGGGCGACGTCGCCCTGGTCGCCAAGACGCCGCCCGAAGGCAGCAACTCGCACCACGCGCAGGGCGGCCTGGCGGCGGCGGTCGGCGCCGGCGACACGCCGGAGGTGCACGCCGAGGACACGTTAGCGGCCGGAGCCGGCCTGTGCCACCCGGAGGCTGTCACGCGCCTGACGGCGCGGGCGCCGGAGGTGGTGCGTTGGCTGCTGGCGCTGGGTGTGCGCTTTGACGCCGGTGCGGACGGTCAGCCACTGCTCGGCCTGGAAGGAGCGCACCGGCGGCGGCGCATCCTGCACGCGGGCGGCGACGCCACCGGCCGCCACATCCTCGCCGCGGTACGCCAGGCGCTGTCCGCCTGCCCCAATGTGCACCGGGTCCCTGGGCGCGTTGCGCGCCTGTCGGTGGATGCCGCGGGGCGGGTGACCGGCGTGGTGGTCGCCGCGCAGGCGCGCGACCGGCTGGCTTCGCAGCGGGAGACGGACGCCCAAGACACCCATGCCCAGGAGGCGGATGAGGCGAGCGACAGCCTCCGGGCGGGCCGGCGCCGGCTGCACGCCCGCTTCGCCACGGTGCTCGCCACCGGCGGGGCGGGGCAGCTGTTCGCCCGCTCGACCAACCCGCCCGGCGCCTGCGGAGAGGGCTTGGCCCTCGCATACCTGGCCGGAGCGCCGCTGCGCAACCTGGAGTTCGTCCAGTTTCACCCAACCGCACTCGCCACCGGCGCCGGACCCTGCTTTCTGCTCACGGAGGCGCTGCGCGGCGCCGGGGCGCGCCTGCGGGACGAGCGCGGCGAACCGCTGTTGGCCAACCATCCCCTGGGCGATCTCGCCACCCGCGACGTGGTGGCCCGCTCCGTCTTCGCCGCCCTCTCCGAAGGACGTCGGGCATACCTGGACTGTTCCGGGGTGGAGAACTTGCCGGCCCGCTTTCCGTCGGTGTACGCCCACTGCCGCGCCATCGGGTTGGACCCCGTCCACGACCCGCTGCCCGTCACCCCGGCGGCCCACTTCCTGATGGGCGGCGTCGCCGCGGCGCTGTCCGGCGAGACTGGCATACCCGGGTTGTACGCCATCGGCGAGGTGGCGCACACCGGTTGCCACGGCGCCAACCGGCTGGCAAGCAACTCGCTGCTGGAGTGCCTGGTGATGGCCCGGGAGCTGTATGAACACTGGCGGGATCGGCTGAACACGGCCGGTGCGCGGAGAAGCCTGGCGCTGCCGGCCGAGGACGCCAAGGACCCGCCGAGGGAGCTGGCTGCGGACGACTCGGCGGCGCTGGCGGCGGTGCAGACGCTGCTCTGGCAACACGCCGGCGTCGTCCGCGGCGAACAAGGACTGCGCCAGGCGCGCCGCGCGCTGGGGGAGTTGGCAGAAGTGTACCCGGACTCCGCGGCGGTATGCGTCGCGCGCGCTATCGTCGAAGCCGCCTGGTTCCGGCGGGAAAGCCGCGGGGCACACTTCCGCGCTGACTGCCCGCTGCCCGACCCGGCGCTCGCCGGCGTCGACACGGTGATTCAGCCGTCCGCCCAGGGACCGCAGGTGTCGTGGAGCACCGAGACGTTGCCCTCGCCAGGACAGCCGCTGGTGCACGCCTAACTCGCGTCCATTCCTCGATGGCCTTGAAAGGTGGAGATGGAACCATGACACAAACGGAAACGCTGGCGCCTGCGGCAGCCGCCGCCTGCGCCGTCCCGGCGGCTCCTGCGGATGTGGCCTCCTTGGCGGAGGAGATCCGGGAGTTGAAACGGGATCGCAACGCCGTGATTTTGGCCCACAACTACCAACGCCCGGAGGTGCAGGACGTGGCCGACGTCATCGGCGACTCGCTGGCGCTGGCCCGCTTTGCTGCCCGCACCGACGCGGACGTCATCGTCTTCTGCGGGGTGCACTTCATGGCGGAGACGGCCGCCGTACTGGCGCCGGAGAAGACAGTGCTGTTGCCGGACCTGGAGGCCGGATGCTCGCTCGCCGACTCCATCACCGCCGAACAGTTGCGGGCGTGGAAGGCGGAACACCCGGACGCGGTGGTGGTGGCGTACGTGAACACGACGGCCGAGGTGAAGGCGGAAACCGACTACTGCTGCACATCGTCCAACGCCGTGCAAGTCGTTCAAGCCATCCCGGCCGACCAGGAGATCCTGTTCCTCCCCGACATGTTCCTGGGTTCGTACGTGCAAAGAGTGACGGGGCGGACCAACATGCATATCTGGATGGGCGAGTGTCACGTCCACGCCGCCATCCGGCCGGGACACGTCAGCGACGTACTGGATCAACACCCGCGGGCGGAGTTGTTGGTGCATCCGGAGTGCGGCTGCTCGACGCCGGCGATGTACCTGTCGGCCGCAGGCGAGCTGCCGGCCGGGCGCACACGCTTCCTGTCGACCGGCGGCATGCTGGAGTACGCGCGCCGCGCGGAAGGCGACGAATTTGTCGTGGCCACGGAGACGGGCATCCTGTACCAAATGGAGAAACAGAACCCCGGCAAGCGGTTCATCCCCGCCAACCCGGACGCCATCTGCCCGTTCATGAAGAAGATCACGTTGAATAAGGTGCGGGATGCATTGCGCGACAACCGGCACGTGATCACCGTACCGGAGGAGATCGCCGAGCGGGCGCGGCTGTCGATTGAACGGATGATTGCCATCGGTTAACAACGGCCGCCGCCAGAACGTCTCCCCTCGCCCATCCCCCTGTGCGGGAACCGCGCCTGGCCAGGCAGGCCGCGGCAGCCGGCCTGGCCGGGCGCGTATGCACCGCGGCGGCGCGGCGGGCCCCCGCCGCGGTACACGGTTGCCGTCTGGCACTTTCCCTGTCCCCGGTTTCCGTTTAAGATGGTAAGCAACAGCGCAAGGGTGGGCAAGCCACCCTCGCGAAATCTGCCGTCGCCCGCGTACGCTCCCGGGCGGTGACGGATGGCGGTGGCGGCGGATGGCCGCGCCAACACGGCGCGGGAATGCACGTGCGCAAGCCGTGCCTTGGGGGGCGCTGCATTGAAGCTCATTCACACTGCCGTGGCTGTGCTGTTGGTCTTCTCCGGCCTGTCGGGTGGATACGCGTGGAACACATCCAGGCACAACACGCCACGTCCCGCGCAAACCGAATCACAACGCAAGACGCAACCGTCGCCTTTCAGTTCGGCCACGGCGTCCCGGCACGAGACGGATACCGGAGCAGCCCGTGTCGAGCCACCACAAACAGAAGCGGCGCAAGCGAGGGCGCCGCACAGACGCGGTACCGCGCCTGCATCTCGGGCAGGCGCTGACGGTATGACCAGACCCGTGAACTGGAACCGGCCCACCGGCGGGCCGTATCCAGACCTGTCCCGGTACAGCGACATCTGGGTTGAGGTGTCTGTGCCCCGGCAGCGTGCGTACATCCATACCGGCTCCCGGGTCATTTACACGATGATTGTGTCGACCGGGAACGACGACAGCCCGGACACGGCCACGCCCAGGGGGACGTTCCACATCCAGGCGGAGCGTGGTCCCTGGTTCTACAACCCGAAATACGACGAGGGCGCCGAGTACTGGGTGTCGTTTCTGAACCACGGGCAATACTTGTTCCACTCCGTGCCAATGGACGAACATCACCGCGTCATCCTCTCGGTGGCGGCGGATTTAGGCCACGAAGACTCGCACGGATGCATCCACCTGAGCCTCCCGGATGCCAAGTGGTTTTACAACAACATCGCGACGGGCACCAAGGTGGTCATTCACGACTGATCGACTGACCGAACCCCGCCCGGCCGCAGGTCAGGTGAATGCCGCGGCCGGGCTCACCCCGCGCCATGCCATCTGCCCATCGATGAAACAACGGTGTCCACACGCCGTTACGAGGCAGCCCCCCGCAGCATCAGATCAATCATCTCCCGCATCTCCCGCAACGGTGACTGCCAACCCCAAGACGAGGTGGGTCCCCATGCGAAAACAAAAACCGCTTCGCACACCTCAAAGGCCGGTGAAGCTGACCCAGCGGAAGCGCACACCTACGCCCATTCGCCGCAACGCACGGCACAGGCTGGCCATCATCGTGCCGGCCTGCAACGAGGAACACACGATCGGGCGAGTCTTGCGCGAGGCCAAACGCCTGTGCCCGAAGGATATCATCGTGGTGGTGAACGGTTCCACCGACGGAACCGCACGCGTTGCCCGCCACTGCGGGGCGCACGTGATCCGATACCGTCACCGGCTCGGAAACGACATCGGCAGGGCAGTCGGCGCCCTCCACTGCGATGCCGACGTGTACCTGTTTCTGGACGCGGATTTCGCCCTGACCGCGGAGACGCTACATGGTGCGGGCGGTGGAGGGCGGCGCGGACGTCACCTTCAACAGCCTCAGGTGGCTGGAGAATCGGCAACATCCCGACGTCCCTACTCTGGACCGCTATTTTCTCAATCTCATGTTGCAGCGCCGCGCGTTGGGACTGGAGAACCTGTTGACCGTCCCGCACGCGCTCAGCCGGCGAGCGGTCGATGTCATCGGGAAGTCCACGCTCGCCAATCCCCTGCTCGCAACCGTCGTGGCACTCGAACACCAGCTTCGGATCGCCACACCCACGGCCGTCAACGTGCTGGCCAAAAACCGGCGCAGACCAAACCACATCCGCCGACCGGGGCAGATCATGTCCAGGGCCTCCCAACGGATCCATGGGGACGCCGTGGAAGCCGTTTGGTATTGGCTGAACAAATACGGACGGCGCGGTGGTTTCCCTGAACACCGCATGCGGTGGAGTTTTCCGCAGCTGAAAAACCCGGAACCTCCCGCCAGCGGTGCAGAGCCGGGCAGCGTGAGCGTCGTTCTGGCCGCCCTCGCGCTCAACGAGGACGTCGTTCGGCAAGTGCGTGAATTGGTGCAGAGGCAGGCGGAGGTCGTTGTGATCTGCGAAGGAGACGACGCCGGGACCGTATTGGAAGGGGCCGAAGGCCAGGTGATACGCGTGCCGGAGCATGCCGGGTATGACGTGGCATTCGCCATCGGGGCGACCTACGCCACGGGGGATACCCTCATCTTTTCCGATGCCGGGCTGGGCGTCGCACCGGATGTGCTGTTGGAATTCGCAGCGCCCATCCGAAGCGGCGCAGCCGACTTCGTGCTCAACAACCAAAATCCTTACCAGGCACCTTTGAAGTCGATGCACCCCGTCCACATCGGCACCTGGTTTGCCAACATCACCGCCGGGCGTCGGGACCTCGGCATCTCGTCGCTGCTGGTTCCGCCCTACGCCATCCGCCGCGATGCCCTTCAAGTACTGGGGCCGGAACTGCTGATGAGTCCGTGCCTAGCCCAGATGCGGGCCGTCGTCGCGCAACTGCGGCTGCACCTCGGGCCGTCGATTCCCGTGGTGACGAGTGCCGGCGGAGCGTCGGAGAGCCGCCTGTTCCACAAAGAGCGGGTTCTGGGCGATGTGCTCGAAGGCCTGTACGACTGGATCGCCCGCCACGGTATCCGCGGCGGGTTCACGGACGAGGGACGCCACCGTGAAGTCGTTCCAGCGCGCGAAGGCGTCTACCTGGCTCAGTTCGGTTCCAATTTCGTACCGGTCGACGCCGAAGAGTCATGGCTGTTCGGATAACGGCGAGGCGCCGGCGCTGCCCGTTCCGCCCTTCGGAATACTCCACACGCGGTGGCCCCTGACCATCCCCAGCGCAATTCCCTCACTCCCCGCCGCAGGCGGGACACGCGCTCCGGGAATAATCGCACACATGGCTATCCCCATGTCTCAGCTTGACTTGATACGCGAACGTATGTTTCCTAGAATCATTTTGAAAAACTAGAATCATGCATGACCGAGGCGACGCG
>JADGIC010000120.1 GCA_019683615.1 Alicyclobacillaceae bacterium
ATTTCGGATTACGGACGAGTCTAGTGTACCGTGGCGCCGCGGGCAGAATCAACCTCCCTGTGAAACATCTTGCATTCCGGCCAGAAACGTGCGATGTTTGACAGTGACATGGCATGACTGGGATTCCCGGTCAGCCACCACAGGCGCTGCCGAAAAGGGGGTTCCATTGCAGGTGAAAGCGATTGTGGCCAAAGAAGGCCGCTTGTTCGACGCAGAACGGCCGAAACCCGTACCCGGCCCGCGCGACCTGTTGGTCCGCGTGCACGCCGTGGCCGTGAACCCGGTCGACACCATCCACTTGACGCCAGGGTTCGGCGGACCTTCGGATCAGGAACGCATATTGGGATGGGATGCGGCTGGGGTCGTGGAAGCTGTGGGGCCGGAGGTGACGTTGTTCCGTCCGGGTGACGAGGTGTATTACGCGGGCGACATCACCAGGCCTGGGGCCTTTAGCGAGTTTCACGTGGTTGACGAGCGACTGGCGGGTCGCAAGCCGCGGCAGCTGGACTTCGCCGAGGCGGCCGCGTTGCCGTTGACCAGCCTGACCGCCTGGGAAGGCCTGTTCGAGCGTCTGGCGCTCCATCCTGAACGCAATCCCGCCCATCCTGTTTTGATCATTGGAGCTGCAGGCGGCGTCGGCTCCATCGCGGTGCAGCTCGCGCGCTACGCCGGACTGACCGTCATTGGCACCGCTTCGCGCCCGGAGTCGTCGGCATGGGTGCGGACGATGGGAGCGCACCACGTGATCGACCACTCGCGGCCGTTTGCGGACCAACTGCGGGACATCGGGTATCCGCAGGTTCCGTACGTGTTCGCACTGAACGTCGTCGACCCGCATTGGGAGAATATGATGGCGGCCCTGGTGCCAGGCGGCAGGCTGTGCACCATTCTGCCGCCGCGCGGGCCGCTCGACTTTCGCCTGATGGCGGACAAAAGCATTACGTGGTCTATTGAAGCAATGTTCACGCGGCCGAAGCACCGGACACCCGACATGGACGAGCACCACCGCATCCTCACGCGCCTGGCGGAGTGGGTGGATGCAGGGAAGATTCGAACCACCCTGCGGGAGCGGTTGACACCGATTAACGCGCCCCATGTGCAGGCGGCGTTCGAACAACTCCGTTCCCGTCGCACGATTGGCAAAATTGTCTTGGAAGGGTTCTAATTCGTTGACGTACGGCGCGGCCGCCGGATGCTTGCGGCCGGCCGCTGCCCTGGCTTTACGGCCGCTCGGCCCGGCCTAAGTTCGTACCTTCGGGCGACGGCTCCCCGCGCCCGCGCCGTCTGATCTTCCTGGCACAACCCTTGGAACGCGCAGCGGTCGCACTGGTGGGTCGGGTTGACGCACCGTTCCAACTGTCCCTGCGCGTCTTCGGACAGCCGCCCCATGCGCTTGAGCTGTTCCACACCCGCCGCCAACAGCTCTGGCGATACACCCACGTACGCCGCCAACTCCGACCATGTCCACACCTTTTTCTGCCGAAAGGCGGCTTCAATCCGACTCACCATGGGCCAACCCCCACTCACTCATCGCGTCCGCTTAAGCCCCTATGCCGAACAGCCAAGCCAGCCGCTCCAGCAAAAGCCCCAGGCCGAACGCCACGGCCACGTTGACCGCGATGCCGACCGCAGTCCACTTCGCACTCCCGCTCTCCCGGCGCATCTGAATCACCGTTGACAGGCACGGGACGTACAGCATGTACACCACCAGGTAGGTGAACGCCACGAGCGGGGTCATCGACTGCGTCAACAGGTGTGTCAGCGACCCGTTGGTACCGGCCCCGTACAGAACCCCCAACGTCGAGAGCGTGGTCTCTTTCGCGACAAAGCCGAACACGATGGCAATCATCAGGCGCCAGTCGAATCCATACCACTGGCCGACCGGTTCAAGTAAGTGGCCGATGCGGGCGGCCAGCGAATGACTGACGGGCTGACCGGCCGGGAAGTACGTCAAGGCCCACGTCAGAATGGTCGCCCACAGCAGGAACACCCAGATGCGGCTGATGAACATCCACACCCGGTGCCACGTCGGGAAAGCGATGTTGCGCAAGGAGGGCACGTGATAGTTTGGCAGCTCGATGAGCAGCGGTGCCGGGTCGGTCGGCAACACCGTCTTTCGGTACACCGTCGCGGCCCCTGCCACCACGCCCAAGCTGATCAGAGTCAGCGCCATCATCACGAATGCCCCGCGGGTGCCCGGAAAGAAGGCGGCCGTCATCACCGCCATCACGCCGAGCCGGGCGTTGCACGGGATGAACGGGATGACCAAATTCGCCATCAACCGATCCCGGTGGTTCTCCATGACCCTGGTGGCCGCCATCGCCGGAACGTTGCACCCGTACGCGGAGACCAGTGCGAAAAATCCCTTCCCGTGCAAGCCAATCAACTGCATCAGGCGGTCCACCAAAACGGACGCGCGTGCCATGTAACCGCTGTCCTGCAAGATTTGGTAGATAGCAAAGAAGATAGCCATGTACGGCACAAACGACAACACGGCGCCGACACCCGCAAACACCCCGTCGACGACGAGATCCTGCAACCAATGCGGCGCACCCAGGTGTCCGAGCCCGACCGCGGCCGCTTGACCCAGCCACCCCATCAGGTTGCCCACGTCGTCCGACAAGGGCGCGCTGGCCACAAATGACACCCAAAACGCGACAAAAAAGACGGCAGCCATCAAGGGATAACCCCAGAATCGGTGAAGGCACACTTGATCCATCCGTTCCGTGAACGTCTTTGTGCGGCGCAGCAGGCGCCGCACGCAGCCTTCGAGCAGTGCGGCGATGTGTTGGTACTTGGCGTCGGCAATCGCCACTTCCAGCTCCGCCTGCTGGGTGCGAATGGACTCCAATACCCGCGCGTCAAGCGCAACAGCCGGCCCGCCCACTTCCACCTGGAAGCCCGCATGCTGCGCGCAACAGGACAGAGCCAAGCCGACAGCCGTGTGCCCTTGGGGCAACACGCGCACCGCACGGATGACCTCATCGTCCCCCTGCAGCAGCCGCAGCGCCATCCACTCCGGGCGGTGGCGGAGTCCGGCGCCCGCCCCGGCCAGCTCGGCGGCCAACGGTTCCAGCCAACGCCGCAGTTGTTCCGGATACGGGACCGGCCAGTGGTGCAGCGGAACCACTTCTTCCCGGGCGACGCGCATCGTCTGCGCGACCAACTCCGCCAACCCTTGCCACTTCGATGCCACTGTGGGAACTACTGGGATTTGCAGGCGGCCAGCCAGCGCCCCGACGTCGATGCTGATGCCGAGCTCATGGGCCACATCCATCATGTTCAAGGCGACGACGACCTTGGGCGTCAGCTCCATCACCTCGAGCACGAGAAAGAGGTTACGCTCCAGGCTCGCCGCGTTGACCACGACAATCACGGCGTCGTACGGTTCATGGAGCAGAAACTGGCGAGTCACCTGTTCATCGCGGGCGTACGCGGTCAGGGTATACGTGCCTGGCAAGTCGACCAGTTCGACGTCCTCGCCTCGGACCTTGCCGATCACGAATTCAACCGTGGTGCCCGGCCAGTTGGCCACTTCCTGGTGAGCGCCCGTGAGCGCGTTGAACAAAGTGGTTTTGCCGACGTTGGGATTGCCCACGAGTGCGATTCTCACGGCGCGGCCTCCTGTTCTTGCCCGTTCTTCACACGCACCGCAATCTGCGCCGCGTCCGCTTGCCGAATGGCCAGCCGGGTGCCGCGCACCTCAATTTCCAATGGTCCGCCGAACGGCATGCGGCGAATCACGACCACCTGACTGCCCGGTGTGATGCCGAGTGTCAGCATGCGGTTCCGAAACGCCGGGTGAGCCGACAAACCGGAAACCTCCGCGCTCACCTGTTCCCGCAATTCCGCCAAATACAGCGTCTGCACGGTGCGCTCGTCCTCCCTCGCCGCGTCTGTCCACGCCCTGCCGCCGTCCGGCGCAACTGTTGCCATTGCTAATTATATCGAAAAAGTAGACTGATACAGTCATGTTTTTGCATGTGAACTACATTAATTTGAGCCACCTAACAAACGCTCTGTCAAGAGGGATCCGTCTGGGAAGAGCTTGGGGTCAATCAAAATTGGATGGCCACTGCGCGAACCGGTGCGCCGTCACATCCTTTCAGCTTGACGGGCAGGATGGAAATGAACGGGTCGTCGAAGTCGATGGCCTCCAAGTTGCTCAAGTTTTCGGCGATCACGCCCGACACGGCGGCCACCGCGTGGTGCACAGGGAAGTCCGTTTCGCCTGTGATGTCAATGTTGATGCAGTCGATGGCGAACGTCCGCACCCCTTTGCTGATCAGCGCTTTCACCACATCGACCTCGACGTACGGGTGGCGGAAGTACTTGTCCTCGCCCGCGTACCGCGACCACCCAGTGTGAAAAAGGACAATCTGGCCGGCTTTGGCTAACTCCACGTAACGGCCGACATCCTCCATCGTGATGGGCTCCTGTTCGCCTTTGCCGAGGGCCGGGATGACAAAGCCGGGACCGACGAACTTGCAAAGCTCCATTTCGTCAATCCGTTCGCCGCTGTTCAGAAAGTGGTACGGGGCGTCGACGTGGGTGCCGGTCTGCGATCCGATGCGCACGTGATGCAAGTTGTACCCCTCGTTGGCGACGGTCGTTGCAATGGTCAGGCTCGGCTCCGGATCGCCAGGGTAAATGGGTGTGTCGTCGCTGATCGTCAGCGACAGATCGACAATCTTGCGGGGAACGGGTGCCGGCATCAGACTCACCTCTTCTGCGGATTCGTCAACAGGTGCGACTCAGGCGCAAGGCGCCGCGTGAGCCGCGAGACCAAGACCATGATCACGATAAAACCCACAGTAACGTACGGGGCCAGGTTCATCGGGTACGGCGGCACAGGATAAATGTTCGAGTACACCGCGTACAGCATGGCCACAATCCCAACCACCGGGAACGCAAATTGATGCCACCTCCACACCTGTGTACGATAAAAGTACACAATGCCCGCGGCGTTCACCAGAAGGTACGCCACAAGCATGGACAGAGCGGTTACGAATGCGTTGTAGTTGTACAGGTCTTTGCCGTCTCCGCGCGTCCAGATGTAAAACAAGACCTGCAACAGCGCGGACGCCAGCATCGTCACATGGACCGCCACGTGTGGCGTCTTGTACTGCGCGTGAACGTCCGCGACCTGTTTCGGCAGAAATCCGTCCCGGCCGATGGCGAACAGGATGCGCGCACCGGTGCACACACACCCAATGACACAGGAGAACAGCGACAGGGTCAAGGCGAACACAATCAGGAACGCGTACTGTTTGGACACGAATTTGGTCGCCAAGTCGATCAAGGGCATGGCGGCTGTCGACAGGGCCTGGACGCCCGCCGGAGTGACGCCGAAGCCGATTACCTGAGAGTAACTGGAAATCAAGAAGAAGGCGGCGATGCCTGCAATCGTTCCCACAATCACCAGAGGAATCATCTTCGTCGGGTTCTTGGCCTCTTCTCCGAGACTGGAAGAACATTCAAAGCCGGCAAAACACAGCAATGCCATGACGACACCCTCGGCAACCGCGGAAAAGTGGTTGGTGCCGAAACCCAGCGGGGCCAAACTCAACCCGCGCAGTCCCACCTTGAAGAAAATCACGACGGCGAGGATCAAGATGAGCGCGATGGATACGCCCTCCAGGGCAAGCATCACTTTCGTGCTCAGGTTGATGTCGCGGTAGGCGAGGAACCACATCAACACAGACAAGAGCAAGGAAATCAGCAGCCAACTGACGCGCAACCCCAACATGCCCAACAGGCTGGACACGTACGCGCCCAAGGCGCCCGACACGCCGACGACAAGGGTGAAGTACGCTAAAAACAGCGCCCATCCCGTGACCAGCGCCACCCGCCGGCCCAAACTGTATTCCGTGAACTTGTACAGAGAACCGCTCGTGGAATACAGTTGGTTAAACTTGATGATGGCCGCCGAAATACAGAACGTGATGGCCATGGCAATCAGGAACACTACGGTGACGGAAACGCCCACAAGTGCGCTGACCAAGGAAACGTTCAGCGCCATCGAGGCGGAAGGAGCCATCACCGCCGCTGACAGCGCGATGGTTTCCACCAGGTTCAGGCTGTCCCGCTTCAAGTGTGCCATTACGCCTCACCCCTTCTCGCGCTGGCCAACGCAATCAGCGTGATGAATTCATACACCACGTTGGCGGCGGCGGCCGCCGTGATCTGGCCGTGGTCAAACGCCGGCAGCACTTCCACCAGGTCAAAGCCGACAAACTCAATCCCGGTCAAGCCGCGCACCAACTCGAGGGCTTCCGCCGTGGTCACGCCGCCCACCTCCGGCGTACCGGTGCCGGGCGCGTAAACAGGATCAAGAAAGTCGATGTCGAACGACAAGAAGGCGGGTCCCCGGCCGACGCGGTCGCGGATGATCTTGATCATCTCCGGGATGCCGATGCGGCGCAGGTCGCTCGTGGTGTAAACGGTCAGGCCAAGCCGACGGGCTGCCTCCAAGTCCTCCGGGTCGTAGAGCGGTCCGCGGATGCCGACCTGGATGGCGCGGTCCACGTCCAGCAGCCCCTCCTCCACCGCGCGCCGGAAGGGGGTGCCGTGGTTGTACTTCTGGCCGAAGTACGCGTCCCACGTGTCGGAGTGGGAGTCGAAGTGGACCAAGCCCACGGGACCGTACCGCCGTGCGACGGCGCGCAGTTCAGCAAGTGTGATGGAGTGGTCGCCGCCCAGCACGATGGGGACGATGCCGCGCTCCAACAGCGGCGTCAAGCCCTCCACCATCTTGTCGTACGTCTCGCGAATGTAGCCGGGGATGACGGTGAGGTCGCCGTGGTCCACGCCGGAGACGTGATCGAAGATGTTGATGTCCTGTTCGACGTTGTACGGCCGCAAGAGAATCGAAAAGTCCCGGATGGCTTCGGGGCCAAAGCGGGCGCCGGTGCGGAACGACTGGCCGGTGTCAAACGGGGCGCCGACCACCGCGAAGTCGATGCCGTCCTCCAGCTCCTCCGCGTAAGGCAGCCGCATGAACGTCCGGACACCGCAGAACCGCGGCGATTCAAACGAATCCCTCGGCTGAAACTTACCCATAGATCTGCCTCCCTCGCTGCACTGGTTTCGACAGGAGGACACACGTTCTCCCGCGGGATAG
>JADGIC010000013.1 GCA_019683615.1 Alicyclobacillaceae bacterium
GAGTTTGCGAGATACGGGGTGATGCACCGGAATACATATATCAATAGCCCGCGCGTCCTTTTGCCCACTTACCAAGCCCGAAGCCGGCCCCAGTTGTTTTTCGCCGGGCAGATGACCGGCGTTGAGGGATATGTGGAATCGGCAGCTGCCGGTCTCGTAGCGGGTCTAAACGCGGCCAGGTTGGCGAAGGGCGAGAGCCCAACTGTGTTCCCGCGGACCACGGCCATCGGCAGTCTGGCCCACTACATCACTCATGCAGATCCAAGCAACTTTCAGCCGATGAACGCCACTTGGGGGCTGTTGCCGCCGCTGCCCGAGCCGGTTCGTGACAAACGACTGCGCGCGCAACGTCTGGCGGAGCGGGCGCTGGCTGATCTGGCGAGAGCGATGGCAGGTTTGCCGGTATGACGGCAGATCGTAGCTTGGAGGTATGCGCAGAACGGTTTCTTCGGGAGTTCGCCGTCTCCCGCGGCAGCTCCGAGCGAACGCTGTCTGCATATGGGGCTGACTTGGCCGCTTTGCTGCAGTACTTGGAGCAGCGCGGAATCCAGGCGGTGCGGGAGGTTAGGCCTGCTCACCTGCGGTCGTTTCTGGCGCAGGAGGCGGCGCGCGGTTTGGCAAAGTCGTCATTGGCGCGGCGCTTGTCTTGTTACCGGAGTTTTTTCGATCATCTGATGCGCGAGGGGATACTCGACACCAACCCTGCCCGGGCTGTGTCGTTGCCGAAACGAGGTCATCCCGTGCCGAGGTTCTTTTATGAAGAAGAGGTCCGCGTACTGCTTGACTCGATACCGACTCATACTGTGTGGGACATGCGCGATCGCGCATTGATGGAGTTTTTGTACGCCACAGGCGTGCGCGTATCCGAATGTGTGGCACTGAACATCCCTGACCTCGATTTGCGAGAGGGCATCGCAACCGTCTGGGGCAAAGGCGGCAAGGAGCGGGTGGTGTTGCTGGGACGGCATGCGGTTCACTGGCTGTCCCGGTATTTGGAGGTGCGGGCAGCGGAGCAACTGTGTCACGAAGCGGTGTTCATCAACCGTCGTGGTGGTCGCCTCACGGACCGCAGTGTTCGCCGCATCTTGCTGCAATGCATCGACCGCATCGCCCACTTGCAACGTGTGGGTCCCCACGTGATCCGCCACAGTTTCGCCACCCACTTGCTGAACGGCGGTGCGGACCTGCGGGTCGTGCAGGAACTGCTCGGTCACAGCAGTCTTTCGTCAACCCAAATTTACACACATACCACGCGGGAACGGCTTGCACAAATCTACCACCGGTGCCATCCTCGTGCCTGAGAGGTGCCTGGTTGCCGGCGCGACAGCCTGGCGACACTTCGCGGAGGACGGAACGAGAAAGGGGATGGGATGGTGAACAGCACCATTCATGCCACCACAATATTTGCCATATTGCGGGACGGAGCCGGCGCCATGGCCGGGGATGGCCAGGTGACACTCGGGAACAGCATGATTGTGAAGCAGACGGCCCGCAAGGTCAGGCGGCTGTACCGAGGTCAGGTGGTTGCCGGATTCGCAGGATCGGTCGCGGACGCTTTCACCCTGTATGAAAAGTTTGAGGCCAAGCTCGAAGAGTTTCACGGCAACTTGCAACGCGCGGCCGTGGAGCTGGCGAAGGAGTGGCGGTCCGACAAGGTGCTTCAGAAGTTGGAGGCGATGCTGCTCGCGATGAACCGAGAACACCTGTTCATCTTGTCTGGCAGCGGCGAGGTGATTGAGCCCGACGACGGGATGTGCGCCATCGGCTCGGGCGGTGCGTATGCGCTCGCGGCAGGCCGGGCGCTTGTCCGCGCCACAGATTTGCCGCCGGCTGAAATTGCCCGCAGAGCGCTGGAGATCGCTTCAGAAATCTGTGTGTACACGAACGACCATATCATCGTCGAGTCCCTATGAGGGCGGAGGGAGACGGATGGCGGAGCGCGATTTGACGGCGCGCGAATTGACGCCCAGGCGAATTGTAGAAGAACTTGACAAGTACATTGTTGGGCAGAAGGAGGCGAAGCGGGCTGTCGCCATTGCACTGCGCAACCGCATGCGGCGGTCGAAGCTCGCGCCGGAACTGCAGGAAGAGGTCACGCCCAAGAACATCTTGATGATTGGGCCAACAGGCGTTGGCAAGACCGAGATTGCGCGCAGACTGAGCAAGTTGGTCGGGGCACCGTTCATCAAGGTGGAGGCGACGAAGTTTACGGAGGTCGGCTATGTCGGCAGGGACGTCGAGTCGATGATCCGCGACCTCGTCGAGACGGCCATTCGCATGGTGAAGGCGGAGCACATGGAGAAGGTCCGCCCGCAGGCCGAAGAAATGGCGCGCGAGCGGATTTTGCAGGCGCTGGTTCCGGACCCGGCTGCCCGTCGAAGCGTGCGCAATCCGTTCGAGATGCTGTTCGGAGGCCCGCAGCCGGCCGCCGATACGGGTCCGTCGTCCGAGTCCGTGCGGCAGGAGCGCCAACGGGTGGGACGGCAGCTGGACATGGGCGAACTGGAAGATAAGCTCATTGAAATCGAGGTCGAAGAGCAGCCTGTCGGCGGATTGATGGGCTTTGTTCCCGGCGTCGGGGCCGAGGGATTGGGAAACCTGCAGGAAATGCTGGGGAACTTGTTGCCCAAACAGATGAGGCGTCGCAGGATGAGCGTCAGGGAAGCCCGCCGCGTACTGGTCCAAGAGGAGGCACAAAAGCTGATCGACATGGAGGCGGTCACGGCGGAAGCCATTCACCGTGCGGAAAACCACGGGATCATCTTTATCGACGAGATGGACAAAATCGCGGGCCGCGGCCACCACACCGGACCCGACGTATCCCGTGAAGGGGTGCAGCGGGACATCCTTCCCATCGTCGAAGGGTCAACCGTGGTGACCAAGCATGGGCCGGTGCGGACCGATCATATCCTGTTCATTGCAGCCGGCGCGTTCCACATTTCGAAACCGTCGGATCTGATCCCCGAACTGCAGGGACGTTTTCCTATTCGCGTTGAGTTGGCGAGCTTGACGGCGGACGATTTCGAACGGATCCTGAAGGAGCCTCAGCACGCCTTGTTAAAGCAGTACACGGCCTTGTTGGAGACGGAAGGCGTGCAGGTCCGTTTCACGGATGAGGCGATTCGGCGGATTGCCGAGATGGCAGCGCTGGTCAACAACCAGACCGAAGACATCGGCGCGCGCCGGCTGCACACCTTGATGGAGCGCGTTCTCGAGGACCTGTCGTTCGAGGCGCCTGAGATCGGCCCGAAAGAGATTGTGATCACGCCGCAATACGTTGATGAAAAGCTGCAAGACATTGTCGTCAACCGGGATCTCAGCCAGTTCATTTTGTAAGGATGCGATGATGAGGATCTAGATGAGGATTTAATGGAATGAAGCTGCCGGCGTGTGTTCCCAAGGGTTGTCCGGCGGCAACGGAAGGAAGCAGGAATCGCCCCTGCTTTTTTCTTTTTGCTCGCTGTCGTGGGGATGGGCCGCCTGAAGAAGTGGAGATGCGCCGGAAGTTGGACGCCCTGCCGTTCCTGTCCAACAAATTTTCGATTTTGGCCCGGGCGACAGATGTCGGATATTGCAGGATTTTGTACGAGGGTGACGAAATAATCGGGGACGGGAGCCTGACGGAATTTGGCGGATTCTGGCGTATTGAGGGCGTGGAAACCAGCGAGGTGGAGAGATGCGCACAGACGCGTTGGCATTCCAAGTGATCCAAAACGCACTGTCAGCAGCACGTTTGCGGCAGGAAGTGTATGCCAACAACATCGCGAATGCGGAGACGCCTGGGTACAAGCGTTTGGACGTCTCGTTCGAAACGGCGTTGCAGTCGGCTCTGGCGGGAGGGTTGACACAAGCAGCGTCGGTCGTGCCCCAGGTCGTACAGTCGACTTCCACGTCCGTTGATAACAACGGCAACAACGTCGACATGGATGCGGAGATGGCTGACTTGGCCGCGAACCAGATCCGTTACAATGCACTGGTCCAAGTGCTGCAACAGGATTTCACCCGGTTGCGCACGGCCATCAACGGAGGTGCGTGAACGTGGCGGTGGATTGGGGAGCATTGGCCATCAGCGCGTCCGGGTTGACCGCCGAGCGGCTGCGGCTCGACGTCATCGCCAACAACATTGCGAATGCGAACACGACCCGTACGGCGGACGGCGGTCCGTACAGGCGGGAGGTCGTCGTTCTGGCGCCAGCGACCAGTTCGCAGACGTTTGCGGCCTGGTTGAATCAATCCCTGCAGGGCAGCGAGCCGGGCGGCGAGCCGCCGGTGGGCGGTGTCCAAGTGGTGGGCGTCGTGCAGGACCCTGGTCCGTTCAAGGTGGTGTACGACCCCTCCAACCCGGATGCGGTTGACGGGTATGTGCAGATGCCGAATGTGGACATCTCTACCGAGATGACCGACCTCGTGTCAGCGGCGCGCGCCTACGAGGCAAACGTGACCGCATTCGATGCGGCCAAGCAGATGGACCTGACGGCGTTGACGCTGGGAAAGTGATCGCGGACGTCTGACCGGTTGCGCGCTTGGTTGCAACAGGTCGATGTGGGCAGTCGTGGGCCGAACCTGTGACAAAGGGGGAGGTTAGCAGCATGAGCGGAAGCGTTACAGGGGTCGTTCCGGGTTCGGTCTGGGGAACCGCCGGTCTGGAAGGGAATTCGCCGGCTCAGAGCGGAGGTCCGGCGGCGCCTGTGGGACTGTCCTTCGGACAGATGCTCGCCAGTGCCATGGACGAGGTGAATCAGCGAGTGAATCAAGCTGATCAACTCGCGGTCGCATACGCCGCCGGCGGTCCGGTGTCGGTGGATCAACTGATGATTGCGGAGCAGCAGGCCACGCTGGCGGTGGACTTGGCTGTTCAGGTGCGGGATCGAGCCGTGAGTGCTTATCAGACCCTGATGAACATGCAAGTGTAGGCAAGTGTCGCGGAAACGGGCACTGTGGTGCTGCAAGCAAGAAAAACCCCGGCTAGGTTGCGGGCAAGGGTGAGCGAGGTTGAATGAGACGCTGCGCACGTGGGGGTCTCGCGCGGCGGCCGTATGGAATCGGTTCACGCCGGTGCAGCGGCGTAACCTGACCATTGCGCTGATTGCGGCCGCGGCGGCCGCCATTGTGATTGGGTGGGCGGCCACCCGGCCCCATTACGTGACCATCATGAGCGGATTAGACAACAAGTCCTTGGGGGAGGTTCAGCAACAGCTCGAGACCTTGAAAATCCCAAGCGAGATCCAGGGCAACTCGGTTCTGGTTCCGCAAAGGGACGCCGATACTGCGCGCATCCAGCTGGCCATGGCGGGTTTGCCCAAATCAGGGTACATCGGCTACAGCACCATTTCCAACAGCTTCGGACTGACCGAGGATCAGTTCAACATTCAAGTTCTGGATGCATTGCAGCAAAGTTTGGACCAAACCATCGAAGGCATCGACGGCATCGAAAGTGCGCAGGTGCACATCGTGATGCCTCAGCAGCAGTTGTTTGTCGCCCAGGCTGCACAGGATACCGCGAAGGCTTCGGTGTTCGTGCAGCTGGCACCGGGCGTGCAGTTGACGCCGGCACAGGTGGCGGGGATTCAACAGTTGGTGTCTCACTCTGTGCGCGGGTTGAAAGCAGATGACGTGACGGTGGTTGACCAAAACGGCGTCACGCTCAGCCAAAGCGATGTGCTGCAGGGGGCAGCTGGCGTTGTCAGCGGTGAATTGGCAGTCCGGCAGCAGTTGGAACAGCAGCTGAAGTCCCAGTTGGAATCCGGCTTGGACACCATCGTCGGGTACGGCAACGCGGTGGTAGTGGTTCATGCTAACGTCACGTTCAATCAGATCAAGACGCAGTCGAGGACGTATCATCCGCTGCCGGGGCAAACGACGGGTTTGATTGCCAGCCAACAAAAGGTGAACCGTTCCTCCAATTCCGCGGCGGGGAGCGGTGCGGGCGGTCTCGCCGGACAATCCCAGAGCAACCCGGGGTTGAGCACGTACGCCGGCACCTCGGGTACAGGCGGCAACAGCACCAGCACGGAGACGGATACCAACACGACGTACGACAATAGTTACACCGATTCCACCACTGTACGCGACCCGATTCAGATCAATGGTTACACGGTGGGAGTGTTCCTGAACTCGGCAAAAGTCAAGTTGACCCCCGCTGCACTTCAGCAAATTCGGTCATTTGTGGCCAATGCCGTGGGACGGACCAACGGGTCCGCGGGCAGTGCCATCACGGTGGCGATGGTTCCGTTTCAGAACCAGGCAACCGCGCAATCGCCGAATGCCAAGGCGGCTTGGCGCACCTGGGGACTGGCGGGGTTGGCGGTGCTGCTTGCGTTGGGCGGCGGATATGCGGCGGTCCGGTCGCGCCGCCGCCGGGCCGTGGTGCAGGAAGTGAGCCTGCCGGCCCCAAGGCCGGAAGACGAACTGGCGGCAGCTGTGGCCGAACCGAGTGAGGAGGAGCGCGTGCGCGATGAACTCGCGAAGTTCGCCCAGCAGCGGCCCGAAGAGTTTGCGAATCTAATCCGGACTTGGCTGGTGGGAGATTGAGGCGGGGAGTGAGACGCGTGCCGGGGCAACGGGAAACCATGACGGGCAGACAGAAGGCTGCGGTCCTGTTGATCAGTCTCGGTCCGGAAGTCGCCGCCAAAGTGTACCAGCAGCTGACTCAAGAGGAAGTGGAGCAGCTCACTCTGGAAATCGCGAACTTGCGGCGGGTCGAGTTGGAGCAGCGAGAGAAAGTGCTGCAGGAGTTTCGCGAGATTGTCCAGGCCAAGGAATACATCGCCATGGGTGGTATCGACTACGCCAGAAAAATCCTGGAGCAAGCCCTGGGTCCGGAACGCGCGTCCACGGTGCTGATGAGGTTGACGTCTTCGTTGCAAGTCCGTCCGTTCGACTTCGCACGCAAGGCGGATCCGGAGCAACTGCTCGGATTTCTGCAGGATGAACACCCGCAGACGATGGCGTTGGTGCTTTCGTACCTGGAGCCGGACCAGGCATCGCACGTGATATCTCAGCTCCCTCATGAGCTGCAGGCAGATGTGGCTCGCAGAATTGCTCTGATGAACGGCACGTCGCCCGACGTGATCGCCGAGGTGGAGCAAATTTTGGAGTCGAAGCTGTCGACGATGGCGACTGTGGACCACACGCAGGCCGGCGGCGTGGACGCCCTGGTAAAGATCTTGAACGGCGTCGACCGCGGGACGGAGAAATCCATCATCGAGCGGTTGGAACAACAGGATCCGGAATTGGCTGAAGAGATTAAGAAGCGCATGTTCCTGTTTGAAGACATCGTCATGTTGGACAACCGTTCCATTCAGCGTGTGATCCGCGAGGTTGATCCGAAAGATTTGCAATTGGCGCTGAAGGCGGCGAGCCAAGAGGTGCAGGACTTGATTTTCCGCAACATGTCGAAGCGCATGGCGGAGACGTTCAAAGAAGACATGGAGTACATGGGCCCCGTGCGCCTGCGCGACGTGGAGGATGCGCAACAACGGATCGTCGCTGTGATCCGGCGGCTCGAAGAAGTGGGTGAAATCATCATTGCCCGCGGCGGAGGTGACGACATCATTGTCTAGGTTGATCCGCGTGGGTGCACAAACCCTTTTCGACGATGCGGTTCGTCCGGTCCCGGTCTTGGTTACGCCGGCGTCGGCGGGGGCGGATTCGCAAACTGGCAGTGCAGTGGCTGCCGACCAACCAGGCACGGAACGGCTGTCAGCAGACGAAGCCGCGGTTCGTCGCCGCTGTGTGGAGATGCTGGCGGAGGCATCCCGCCAAGCGGAGGCGATACTGGAGACGGCTCGCCAAGAAGCCGAGCGCCTGCGCGAATCGGCTCGCGCTCAAGGTTTTGACCTGGGTTTCGAGGCTGGCCGGGCGGAGGCTCTGGAACGCGCGCACAGCGAGTGTGAGCGCATCGTCGCGGAAACGGCCGAGCGCCTCCGGCAGGCAGATCAGTATCGCAGGGATCTCGTCACCTCGGCAGCAGACACCATCGCCGCTACCGTGATGGAGGCCACCCGTCAACTGTTGGCGAGGGAGCTGGTGCTCGCCCCGGCGGACGTTGGCGCCATGGTGTCGGAATTGTTGCAGTACGCCATCGACAGTTCCCGCGTGGAAGTCCATGTCCATCCAAGCGACTTCTTGGCCGCGACCGAAGCGCATCCAAAGTGGAAGGACGCCAAATTCGGAGAGTGGGAAATCGTCGTCATTCCGGACACGAGCATTGCGCCCGGCGGTTGCGAAGTGCGGTCAGAGTACGGCCGGGTCGATGCCAGGGTGGAGACAAAGCTCGAGCTGCTGGCGTCGGCCGTGGCGGCGGTGGTTGAACGGAGCGTGAGAGATTGTGCAGGGGAGCTGGCTGGCGTCTCTCAATCGTGAGTTGAAGGGATGGCGCTGGTTTGAACTGTACGGGCGGGTGGTGAAGGTTGTCGGAATGACCGTGGAATCGGTGGGTCCGCCTGCGCACATCGGAGACGTCTGCGCCATCCAGTCTGGCGCGGACGAGCCTTGCTTGGCCGAGGTGGTTGGGTTCCGCGAGTCGCGTCTGGTGCTGATGCCGTTGGGGGAGCTGTCCCGGGTGTCGCCAGGGGCGGACGTGCGGGCGTTGCACCAGCCATTGTTGGCTCCGTGCGGAACAGCCTTGCTCGGTCGGGTATTGGACGGCCTGGGGCGTCCGATTGACGGCCGCGGACCCATCCGCGCAGAGTGTTTCCGGCCGCTCGACGGCCATCCCCCGAATCCCCTGCAGCGGCGGCCGATTCGGTGCCAATTGCAGACCGGTGTCCGCGTGATTGACGGATTGTTGGCGGTCGGTGAAGGCCAGCGATTGGGGATTTTTGCAGGGAGCGGCGTCGGCAAGAGCACGTTGCTGTCCATGATTGCCCGCAACACGTCTGCGGACGTGAACGTCATTGCGCTGATCGGCGAGCGAGGCCGGGAGGTCCTGGAGTTCATCGAGCGGGATCTAGGGCCGGAGGGCTTGTCGCGCAGCGTCGTCGTGGTATCCACATCCGATCAACCTGCGCTGATCCGGTTGAAAGCGGCGCTGACTGCCACCGCGATTGCAGAATGGTTTCGGGACCAAGGCCAGTCTGTGAATCTGATGGTTGACTCTGTGACGCGCATCGCGATGGCGCAGCGGGAGGTTGGTCTGGCGGCCGGCGAGCCGCCGACGAGCCGAGGCTACACGCCGTCCGTGTTTGCGATGCTGCCGAGGTTGCTGGAGCGCGCCGGGACCAGCGACGCGGGTGCCATCACCGCTTTTTACACGGTGCTCGTTGAAGGGGATGACATGAACGATCCCATCGCAGACGCTGTGCGCGGCATTCTCGACGGCCACATCGTGTTGTCGCGGGATTTGGCCAACGCCGGCCACTTCCCGGCCGTGGATGTGTTGGCCAGCCTCAGCCGGCTGTTCGGCTCGTTGGCGACGGAACCGCACGTTCGCGCAGCGCGGCAGATTCGCAGGTGGATTCAGCGCTATCGGGATGTGGAGGATTTGTTGCGAATTGGCGCGTACCAGACAGGTTCGGATGCGGAGACTGACACGGCCATCACGCTCATGAGTGCCATTTGGGCGTTTCTGGAACAAGACGTTTCCGAGACGAGTGCTCTCGCGGACACCATCTCCGAACTGTTGAATCTGGCGGGGGTGAGCGCTTGAGGCGCGAGGCGTTGTTCGCTGCCCGGATGGCCCGGTTGAAGGGCACCATCAAAGACATGCGCGTGACCGAGTTGGCTAGGGCGGTTCAGGCGCGGGATGCGGTTCTGAACGAGCTGAATCAGGTGCGGTCCAGCCTGAGAGCGGCTGCCGAGAGGCGATGCCAAGGGCTGTCCGGTCCGGAGTGGCGGCTTTGGGATGATTATGCGCGCGCGGTGGAAGTCAAGGCGGCGCAGCGTGAACAGGAATTGGTGGACTGGGAGACGATTGTCTCCGAACAGCGGCAGTTGGCGGCACACAGTTACCGGGAGGCCGAGATGTGGAGCCGACTGGCCCACCGGCGGGCAGAAGCTGAGCGGATACGGTCGAGGCAGTTGCAACAACGAGCGTTGGACGAACAGGCGATTCAGCGGACCGCCTCGGCGTGGAGGACGCATCCGCAGGGCGGTGTGGAATGACCATGGCAGCCATGAGCGCCCAAGCGGACTCGAATGCCAGTGCGGAGCGGGCTATGGGACAGGCCGCGGCGTCGTCGTGGAAGATGAAGTTGGCGTGGATTGTGTTTGCCGGGGTTGTTCCGCTGATGGTGACGGCGGCGATGTTGGGGATCGCCATGCAGTTTGTCGGCGTGCCCGTGTGGCAGACGGTGATGCACGCCTTCGATGCGGGGAAGGCGGGTTCGTCACATCACTCGCCTGCACCTGGACACGGACGCGCTGGTTCCGGCAGTGAGACTCTGCCGCCCAACACACAACTGAGCCGCAAATTGGCCGCGTTGGAGTCGGCCAATCAGCAACTGAAGCGCCAATTGGCTTCTGCCCGTGCAGCGGCGAGGCGATGGGAGATGCAAGTCGAGAGTGCGAAGGCACAGTCGTTGATGTCATCCAGGGCGACTGCGTCTTACCATCGAGAGGCTGCCATTTTGACGGAAATGGACCCGGGCAAAGCCGCTCAACTGCTCGCCAAGCTGCCGCCTAACACAGCGGCTGGCGTGCTGGCAAGCATGTCTCCCGGGGACGTCGCCGACATCCTCGGGCAGATGGACGCGGATACTGCTGCCCGGTTACTGGGTTTAACAGCAGCCGGCAACGGATTGACGGAAGGGAGGTGAGACGATGGTCCATGTCGGGGGCGCCGGTCGCCCTTTATCACCATCGCCTGCCCCGGAGGTCCGGAAGTCTGCGGAGGGGCTTCGCCCCTGGGATGACTCATTCGCCATGCTGCTCGCCAGCGTCGCATCTGCAGCGGTTCAGACGACGAACGGGTGTGCAGCGGACGTGTCCGGTCGGCACCGGGGCGGGGCGCTGGCCGCAACACCTGCCCTGCCGGGTCAGCACTGGCTTCAGAGCCCACACCGGGCCGGGTCAGCCGCTTCTTCCTCCGCCGGCGCATCCGCCACGGCTGGCTTCGTGGCAGGGACCGGGGTCGCACCGAGTCGCGGTGAGGCCAGGCGGGTCGCCCAGGGAGGCGCCTTGACTGCCGAACAAAGGTCACGTGCTCGGACGGCAGTCAATGACGAAACCGGCCAGTCGCCTGGCACTGACACCATGGTACCCGCCGCACGTCAAGCAGCCGACACCGACGGACAGGAACACGCGGGACAACTGGATTCCCCAATCGAGGCGCCTGGGGCCGCACCGATGCGCACCGGGAACGTGTCTGGCGGCGTGCGTACGGAAATAGCAATGTCCTGCACTTCCGTGCAGAACCCGTGGGCGGCGGCGGCCCACACATCCGCCGCGGCAGCGCCGCCAGTGGGCATGCTCACAGCGGACGACGACAGCCCTGCGGGACCTAACGCGTCGGGTGTTGAGCAGGACGATCCCGCACGGCAACCGCCTCACAGGCGGTCTGCCGAACCATCTGTCATGCGCATGCTGCCTGCGGCCAGCGCATCCGACGGGTTGCAGCCAGCAGTATCACCGGTGGTGACCCATCCTGGCGGTTTCCATCGCCAACCGGCCGGTGCAGATCATGTGGCGAACGCGCCGCTCGGCGTGCCCGCGCAGCCCGTTACATCGTCGGGTGAAGCGGTGCAGACCGGCCTGGATTGGCACCCGTTTTTGGGTCAGCCGTTGACGGGTGTTGTGCTGAAGGAGATTCAAGCAGGCAAAGACCGGATGCGAGTGAAGGTGCATCCGGAAGGGATGGGCGAGATTGCCATTTCGGTGCACCGCAACCCGGCTGGCATCCAGGTGGAGCTGACCGCATCACAGGTGCAGACGACCAATCTGTTGACGGGCGAAATCCAGCGGTTGGCGGAGGATCTGCGGTCTGCCGGGTTCGCGCTGACTGGCGTGCGGGTGTCGTGGGCGGGATCGGACGCAGGCGCGGACGGTTTGTTTGGATCCCTCGAGGACGGCCCGGGGACGCGGGATCGGCTGCGGGCGGCGACAAGTGGTCGTTCGGTCGGCCGGGCATCGGGGATCGTGACGGAGGCAGGCCATGCCAGCAACCTTCCCGGCGACAACGTGGTTTGGGGCGTGCCGCGCTGGCAGGCGCTGAACGTGCGAGTGTGAAGTGTGGGCGTTGTTGGATTTGACAGGCAATGGTGGGAGGCGAAAACGTGGCAGCGACGAGTGGCGTCGGTTCGACAGGCGGTTTGGACAAAAACGCATTTTTGCAGCTGCTCGTGACACAGATGCAGTATCAGGACCCTCTGCAACCTCAGGACAACACCCAGTTCTTGGCGCAGTTGGCGCAGTTCACGGCGCTCGAGCAACTGACGAATGTCGCCGAGTCGGAGCAATCCGTACTGGACGCTGTGAACGCGCTCCAACAGCTCGCTCAAGTGGCTGTGGAACAACGGATGATTGGCAGCCGCGTCACGGTACAAGACGGCAACGGGCAGTCCGTCTCCGGACAGGTCACCGGCATCCGGTTTCAGAACGGGGTCCCAGAGTTGGTTGTCGGCGATTCCACGTACCCGCTGTCTGCCGTTGTCGACATGGAGGCCAGTCAGCAAAACGGTTGACCAGGGCCGGTGATCTGAAATCCCTAAAAGGCTACGGGGAGGAGTTTTACTATGCTGCGCTGTATGTACTCTGCCATTTCGGGTATGCAGGCTTTTGAGACGAAGTTGGACGTCGTTGGCAACAACATCGCCAATGTGAACACCACCGGATTCAAATCCAGCCGCGCGGATTTCGGTGATATGCTCAGTCAAACGCTGTCCGCCAGCAGCAGCCCGGTGGCGCAGGCCGGGGCGAACCCGTACACGATTGGCGGCGTCAACCCGTCTCAGGTCGGATTGGGTGTCAAAGTGGCTGCGGTGCAAACCTTGTTTACCCAAGGAGCTGACCAGCCGACGGGCAATCCGACGGATCTCGCCGTGAACGGCCAGGGATTGTTTGCGGTGACGCGGGACGGAGGCCAGACGGTGCTGCTGACGCGCGCCGGCGATTTCACCGTCGACGAAAACAACAACCTGGTGTTGCCTGACGGCAGCATCGCCCTTGGGTTTGATGCCACGTCTACGTTGTCCGGGTCTGGTGGCAACGTCAACGGCCTTTCGAACGGCAGCACAGCGAACCCTGGCCAGCTGGTAGAGGTCAACTTGACCAAAATGCTGACAAATTACAATACGACAAAGGCCACTAATTACGCGCTCAGCGCCAACCCGGACGTGCAGATCTCCCAGGATGGGAGCATCAGCGTGGTGGTTGTAGATCCGGCCACCAACAACGCCCTCCGCTTGACGATTGGGCATCTCGCTTTGGCCACAGTCAGCAATCCGAGCGGTCTGGAGCGAGTCGGAGACAACCTGTTCACAGTCTCGAACAACTCGGGTCCACCCACCTATCAAACACCTGGCTGGAACGAGTCCGGCACCCTCATGTCAGGTGCTCTGGAGATGTCAAACGTCGATTTGACCCGGGAGTTCACCGAAATGATAGTGGCCCAGCGAGGATTCGATGCCAACTCCCACGTCATTGGGACGGCCAACGCGATTCTCAACGACATTGTGAACTTGAAGAACAGTTAACGCCGTTTGGCGGGCCCCAATTGAGCGTGAGAACGCCCGGCTTCGCAGTGTGACAGCACCAGGCTGGGTGCCAACGGCGACCGTCTGTTCAGCTTGCACCGGGTCTTGCGGGTCCGGCGAACTCAGGTGACGGCAAGCTCAGTTATGTCAGCGGGGCGGCGGGAGGGACCAACGTGATTGAGTTAACACGGATCAATGGCACGAAGTTCTGGTTGAACCCGATGCTGTTTGAAATGGTCGAGCGCACGCCGGACACGGTCGTGACCTTGGCGAACGGCCACAAGTACGTGGTGCGGGAGTCTCCGGAGGCTGTGGCTGACGCAGTCCGGTTGTTTGCGAGGCAGGTGGGGTTGGCACCGTTCTCCGCGCGGAAGGATGATCAGGCTTGAAAAAGGTGCTTGTCGTCATGTGTATCGTCATCGGAGCCGCCGCTGTCGTGATCGGAACGGGTGTCGGATTTTACAAGTATCGCCACCAGAAAGGGAAGGCTCAACCGGGTCTGACTCCGGCGCAGGCAAAGGCACTGCAGGTTCCGTTTCCGCAAATGACCTCGAACCTGAAGGACGACGGGCTCATCCAATTTACGGCAGTCCTCCAGGCCAGTGACAGCGGTACAAAGGCGGAGATTGTCGACCTGGAGCCGCAGATTGAGGACATATTTAACCAGACCACCCGCCAGTTCACGAGTGACGAGTTGCGCCAGGTTCAGGGGTACCAAGCTTTAAAGCGGAAAATCCAGTCCGGGGTCAACCGCCTGTTGCCGCAAGGGTCAGTCACTGCCGTCTACCTCGAGGATACACTCGTGCAATGACGCGTTGGCAAGAGAGGCGGGACCAGCGGGGCAGACGTGTTGTCGCAGGCAGAGATTGACGCTCTGCTGGACGACCAAGGCTTGTGTCAGGCGGGTGAACGAACGGATCGCGGTGCCAATTTTGGGCCCCTGTCAGGGAGGTGCTGTTCGTGGGGGAACGGGACAAGCTGTCGCAGGAGGAAGTGGATGCCCTGCTGGGCAAGGAACCGCCGTTCTCCGATAACCCGAGTCAGGCGGGTGTGAGTGCGGGTGATGTACGCCTGGGCGGGCAGGACATGACCCTGCTTCGGTTCGAGTCGGCAGACGCGGACACGCTCCGTGAACTGAGCAACATCAGTTTTGGCGCTGCTGCCACGAAACTGTCCGGCCTCCTCCGCCAACAGGTGGACATCGTGGTGTCACAAGTCAGATGGACCCTGAGTGACAGCGGCGCAGCCTTGCCGGACCCGCGCGTTGTCGCAAAGGTCCGGTACGTGTCCGGTTTCGTCGGCGATACGCAGCTGATCTTGGGATTGGGCGACGCAGCCATCATCGCGGATCTGATGTTGGGAGGCGATGGTGGCAACGCGGCTGCAGACCTGAACGACTTGCACCTCAATGCGATTGCGGAAGCTGTTCAGCAAATGATGGATGGCGTGGTTGCCGCGCTGTCTTCCATGTGCAGGCGGACGATCACCGTCGAACCGCCAACTGTCGCCGTTGTCCTGGGGGATGCGCGGAACGCGCCAGCTGGTGCGGATCAGCCGTCGGTCGTCGTCGAATTCCGCCTGAGGGTGGGGAGTCTGCTGGACGCGAAGCTCATTCAAGGCATCCCCGCGCCTTTGGTCCGCGACATGTTGGCAGCCGCATCGGCCGTCGCAGCGGAAACGGGACCTGGCGGCGGGGAAGCGGCAACGTCGGAGAAGGCCCGTCCGAGCGAACCCGCTCTACTGGCATCTGGCAGGGCGGCCGCCGGAGCGGATAAGGTGGCCGGTGCAATGCGCTCACGGAGTCATGCGGCACCTGCAGCCGGCAGTCATGCGCAGACGCCGCCGGACTCGACTGTGCCGCGCCGTGTGACGGTGAACAGACCGGAGTTCCCGGAGTTCTCGGGCGCCAGTGGGTCGCCGGCAAAGGCGGCTCCTGCGGCCAATCTGTCCCTGTTGTACGACGTATTGCTGAACGTGACGGTCGAGTTGGGGCGCACCCGCCGACCGATTAAAGAGATCTTGGAACTGGGTCCCGGTTCCATCCTGGAACTGGACAAACTCGCAGGGGAGCCGGTCGACATCTTGGTGAACAACAAACGCATCGCGGTGGGGGAAGTTGTCGTCATCGACGAAAACTTCGGCGTCCGGGTGACGGACATTATCAGCCCGGCAGATCGCGTGAAAAATCTGGGTTGACAGGTGTACCGCCGGCGCCTGCCGGCGAGGGCGCGTCAGGTTGCGGGGCTGGCGATGGTTGCCACGAAAGCGAGGGAAGGGCGTTGCGGTCAAGCCGTCTCAGGCAGAGAGAGCCAATCCGGGACTGCGGCTGGCGGTTCCGACAAGGTTTATCCCGCTCGGCGCGGCGGTGTGCCCGGTCGGGGCCCGGGTGGCGCCTGGGGAAGAGATGGCCGGCCGTTGCCATCACGGCCGGGTTGGTGGTGTTCCTGTCTTTACCGACTGTGCAGGCGGCGGGCGCTCAGACACCCCTGGGTAGTCCGTGGCACGCGGTGTTCAATTTGGTGGTATCATTGGCGGCCGTCATTGCGCTGGCGATTGCGGGCATCCGGTTTTTGGCCAGGCGTTCCAGTCCGCCCGGAGGCAACGGGATTGATGTGGTGGCGTGGCGGCAGGTGGCTCCGAACCGCAGTGTCCAGGTGATCGAGGTCGGCGGTCGTCGGTTGCTCATCGGGGTTGGGGAGCAGGTGACGCTGTTGGCCGACCTCACCCACGCGTCCGCGGATGCCGTGGCGGCTCCAGACCAGCGCGAAGCCGAGGTTCGCCGCCGGTTCGCGCGGGCGCTGCAGCAGGCGTTTGGCCAAGCGCAAGAGCGGCACTGGCGCCATCCGCAAGAGGCGGTGGATTGATGGGAAGCGGCGTGCTTCCGGGCATCCAACTGAACCTGGGCACCACCTACAATCCGCACGCAGTCGCGGGAACGGTGCAGATCATCCTGCTGCTCACGGTCCTCTCGATTGCGCCGGCGATTTTGATTCTCATGACCTGCTTCACCCGCATTGTCGTGGTGCTGTCCTTCGTGCGGAGTGCACTGTCTCTCCAGCAGTCACCACCAAACCAGGTGTTGGTGGGGTTGGCATTGTTCCTGACGCTGTTCGTCATGCAGCCGACGTTGGATGCGGCCAACCGGCAAGCCCTGCAGCCGTACCTTGCAGGTCAAATCAGTCAGACGGTGGCGCTCGAGCGGGCTGAGGTGCCGTTCAAGCAGTTCATGGCCAAGCAGACGCGACAGCAGGACCTCCAGCTGTTTTTGCAGTACCGCCACCTGCCGGAACCCAAACGAGTGGCGGACATCCCGTTGACCGCGCTGGTGCCTGCCTACGCCATCAGCGAACTGAAGACAGCGTTTCAGATTGGATTCATGATCTACTTGCCGTTCTTAATTATCGATCTCGTTGTCGCCACCACGCTGATGTCGATGGGCATGATGATGATTCCGCCCGTGATGATCTCGCTGCCACTGAAAATCCTGCTGTTCGTCATGGGCGATGGGTGGTACCTGGTGGTCAAATCGCTGTTGGCAGGGTACAGTTAACCGCCGGTGCCTCGTGGAGGAGGTTGCGTCGTGAACGCGAACTTTATAGTGGGACTGGGCGAACAGGTGTTGTGGATGGTTGTCAAGCTGGCCGGCCCGCTTCTCCTGGCGTCCCTCGTCGTCGGACTGGCAGTGAGTGTGTTCCAGGCCACCACCCAGCTGCAGGAACCGACCTTGGCATTCGTGCCGAAGATCATCGCGGTGATGGCGGCATTGGTCGTGTTGGGCCCGTGGATGCTGGTCACGTTGACAGACTTTGCACGTCAGATTTTGGGGAATCTCACCTCCTTCATTCAATGAGCGATGGCACAGTACGCGTGGAGTCACTATTCGCTCTATCTGCTGGTCCTGCTGCGGATGGTTGCCTTTGTCGCCACCTCGCCGCTGATGTCGGTCCGCTTCTGGCCTGCCTGGGCGAAGCTGGGCCTCGCGGCGTTTGCGGCACTCTCGATTCTGCCAGATGTGGCGGCTGCGCCGGGTGCCAACGCGGTGCCGGACCCGTCGACCGAGCCGGGTTTGTTTATTGTCGCGGCGGTTCATGAAACTGTCACGGGGACCCTGATGGGATTCGTCTCGACGGTGACAGCGTCAGCCGTGTCGTGGGCGGGTCAGGTGCTCGATTTGCAGGTGGGTTTTGGGGCAGCCAGTTTCTTCGACCCGGCTGTAAACCTCGGCGAAGGACAGATTAGCGCCGTTCAGTCTTGGCTTTTCACCTTGTGCTTTCTGGGCATGGGCGGGTTGGACGGTCTGATGTTGGCTGCCCTGCACAGCTACCAGTCGGTTCCGGTCGGCCATTTCCATTGGCCGGCGGGCGCTTGGCAGTGGTTCGCGCACTTGGCAAGCCTGGCAATGTCAATCTGCCTGCAGTTGGCTCTGCCGGTGCTGGCCGCCTTGTTGGTGGTCGATGTGGCGTTGGCACTGTTGTCCAGGGCGGTCCCGCAAACAAACGCGTTTGCCGTCGGACAACCGGCGAAGCTGACCGTCGGCTTGGGGTTGTTGGCTGTCTGGGTACCAGGAATGGTGTATGTGTTTGGCGAACTCTTCAATCAGATTTTTCGACAGTTGGACGCGTTGCTGACCGTTCTGGGAGGTTAGCCGTGTTACCGTTTCAACTCCAGCGGTTTGCCGAGGACAAGACAGAGCGCGCGACTCCGCACCGGCGGCGGGAACTGCGCCGCCAGGGACGCGTCGTGCGCAGTCACGAACTGACGGCGGCGGTATCGTTCTTGGCTGCTCTGGTGGTCCTCCGGCTGCTGGGTCCTTTCGCCTGGAACAGTTGGTCGGAAATGATCCAGTCCGATCTGGGGCAAGCCGGAAGCAGCTCGTTGGACGCTGGCAGTGTCCACGCTCTGCTGTTGAGCCACGTGGTCTGGTGGGTCCGGTTGGTCGGACCTGTGCTCGCGGTGGCCGCGTTGGCCGGCGGGTTGACTGCGTTTGCCCAAGTGGGCGCACTGTTTTTGCCTCAGGCGGTGATGCCGGACCTGCAGCGGCTGAACCCGCTGGCGGGTGCTCGCCGGCTGTGGTCTGTGCGTTCCGCGTTGGAAGCCGGCAAAGCCCTGGCCAAACTCGCTGTCGTCTCTGGCGTGGCGTATGTCACCTTGCGCCAGGCGATTGTTGGTTTCCAAGGGCTGTTTGCCACCGACCCGGCGGTTGCTCCCGGTCACGTCGGGCGTGTGATGTTTCAGCTCGGTGCCGAAGTCGGTGCCTTCTTGTTGGGATTAGCGGCAGTGGATTATGTGGTGCAACGCCTGCAGTTTGAGCGGAGCATCCGGATGTCTCGCCAGGAGGTCCGGGATGAACTGAAACAGCTCGAGGGTGATCCGCAGGTGAAATCCCGGATTCGCGCGCGGGGACGGGCACTGGCGTTGCGGCGCATGATGCAAGAGGTGCCGAAGGCAGACGTGGTGGTGACGAACCCAACGCACGTGGCCGTGGCTTTGCGTTACGACGGACAGCGCATGAGTGCGCCCACCGTGATCGCGAAAGGCGTGGACGAACTCGCCTTGCGCATTCGCCGGATCGCCGAGGACGCCGGTGTCCCAGTGGTGGAGAACCGTCCGTTGGCGCACGCCTTGCACCGCGCCGTGGAGGTCGGGCAGGAGATCCCGGCCGATTTGTACCGTGCCGTGGCGGAAGTGTTGGCGTACGTGTACCGGCTGCAAGGCCGTGCGCAGTCCGTATACAGCGAGGGGGGAAGCCGGTGAGGCGGTCGGACGTGTTGGTGATGGGAGGCGTCATCGCGATCGTCGTGATGATGGTGATCCCCATCAGCAAAACCTTGCTGGACGTCCTGTTGATTTTAAACCTGTTGGTCTCGATGACCATCCTGCTCATCGCCATGGGTACCGAGCAACCACTGCAGTTTTCGGTGTTCCCGTCGATGTTGCTGATTACGACGCTGTACCGCCTGGCGCTGAACGTGTCGTCCACTCGCCTGATTCTGTCGCAAGGGGACGCCGGCGAGGTGATCCACACGTTTGGCAGTTTCGTCACGAGCGGCAACATCGTCGTGGGCTTCATCGTGTTTCTCATCCTCGCCGTCATTCAGTACATCGTGATCACGCGCGGCGCCGAGCGGGTGGCTGAAGTCGCGGCGCGGTTCACGCTGGACGCGATGCCAGGCAAACAGATTGCCATCGACGCCGATTTGAACGCAGGGCTGATCACTGAACAAGAGGCCCGCCAACGGCGCCAGACGATTGAACGGGAAGCGGATTTCTACGGCGCCATGGACGGCGCCTCCCGCTTTGTCAAAGGCGATGCCATCGCGACACTGCTGATCGTGGCCATCAACGTGGTCGGCGGTTTCGTGATTGGCGTCGCCATCCAGCATCTCGATTGGCAAGAGGCGGCTCGGCGTTACACGGTGTTGTCGGTGGGTGACGGGCTGGTCAGCCAGATTCCGGCCTTGCTGCTGTCCACAGCCACCGGTCTGATTGTGACGCGGGCCGCGTCCGACGCCAATCTGGGCACCGAAGTCGTGCAGCAGGTTTTGTCGTACCCGAAGGCGATGTATGTGGTGGGCGGCGCCATCGGGCTGCTCGGCATCTTCACCCCGATTGGCCCGTGGGTGACCATCCCGCTGGCTCTGCTCGCGATATACGGCGGCTTCCGGGTTCAGAAGGCAGCGCAGGCCGTGCAGAAGAAGGAGGCAGAGCAGGCTCTCCGGAGCCAGCGTGAAGAGAGCAAAAAGCCGGAGAGCGTGCTCAGCCTCATTCAGGTGGAGCCCGTTGAGTTTGAGTTCGGCTACGGTCTGGTCCCGGTTGTGGACAGTAAGCAGGGCGGCGACTTGCTTGACCGTGTCGTGATGATCCGCCGGCAGATTGCGTTGGAGTTGGGCGTCGTCATCCCGGTTATTCGCATGCGTGACAACATCCAGCTGAAACCGTCCGAGTACGTGATTAAAATCCACGGCGTGCAAGTGGCGCAAGGCGAGGTCGTCGTCGGACACTGGCTGGCGATCAGCCCCGGGACGGAGGATCCGTCCATCGTCGGCATCCCGGCCAAAGACCCGGCATTCGGGTTACCCGCGCTGTGGATTGGCGATGCGATGCGGGCGCGCGCGGAAGCGGCCGGTTATACGGTTGTGGACGTATCCACCGTGATCGCCACGCATTTAACGGAAGTGCTGAAGCGGCACGCCCATGAATTGCTCGGTCGCCAAGAGACGAAGGCCTTGTTGGACCACGTGAAGGAGACTGCCCCCGCCGTGGTCGAGGAGTTGGTGCCCGGGCTGCTCACCGTCGGGCAGGTGCAGCGAGTTCTCGCGAATCTCCTGCAGGAGCGGGTGTCGATTCGCGACCTTGTGACGATATTGGAGGCTCTCGCTGACGCAGCACGGGTGACCAAAGACCCCGACGTCCTTACGGAGCAGGTGCGACAAGCCTTGGCTCGTCAGATTTGCCACCAATTTCGCGTGCCAGGACAGCCTTTGACCGTCATCACGTTTGCACCCGCCGTCGAGGAGCGCCTGCAAGGGGCGCTGGTTCAACGGGAAGGCGGGGGCCTGTTTGCGCTCGATCCTAACGTGCTGCAGCAAATATACCGGCGAGTGCGGGAAGAGTCTGCGCGGCTGTCGGCTCAGGGTAAGACACCCATTCTGGTCACGCATCCGCAACTTCGCCTGGCGGTGCGGCGCTGGCTTGCCCGCTATCTGCCGGAGTTGGCCGTGCTGTCATACAACGAGCTCGATCCGTCCGTTGAGATCGAGAGTGCAGGGGTGGTGAACCTGTAATGATGGTTCGTCGGTACGTCGTGAAGGACATGCCGGAAGCGATTGAGTTGATCCGGAACGACCTGGGCAAGGATGCGGTGATTTTAAGTACGAAGAAAATCACGGTCAGCAAGTGGTTCGGGTTGTGGCGTGCCCGGCGCATCGAGGTGCTTGCCTCCACTGGCGAACAGGCGCCGGCGCGGCTGCACGGACCGGGGGGCGTGCCAGGCTCTCTGATGCAGCCGCGCGCACACGGCGAAGGAGCCCATGGCCCTGCTTGGAGCGGTTCTGGCCAGGCGGGCGCTCCGACGGCAGCGGCGCCGGCCGCTCCACGCGGGTGGAGCGGGCCGGGTACATATCGACTGTGGGGCGGGCGTGAACGGTCTCAGGCGGAGACACCGGCTTTGACCGAATCGCGGTCGGAGCGGGCTCGCCGCGGCGGCCCGGACATGCTCGACGAGACGGGCGGTCGTGCTGAATCGGTACCCGGCGGAGTGAGAGATGCGGGCGGGGTGGCCGTCGCCGCGCCGCACGCCCGTGAAGTGTCGGCGCGGTACGCGACGGCTGCCTCCGCCGGACGGACCTCAGGCAACGCGGTCGGCGGCGCGCAGCCTGGTGAGGATGTGACAGCCGGCAGCCAGCCCTCCGTGCCGACGGGCGGCGGCGGCATGGAGCAGATGTGGCGCGAAATCAGCGAGATGAAGCAGATGTTGGCGACGGCGCTGCACTCTCAAGCAGGCTTGTTGCGGAACACGGTGCAATCGTTCTTGGATCAAGGCATGGACGAAGAACACCTGCTCGAACTGCTGTTGGATCCGGCGCCGACGGGTGCGGCCGCAGAGTCCGCGTCGGTACAGACGAGCGGGCTGAGTATCCGGGAACTGTTGGCTGTTCGGATCCGCGAGCGCCTGCACGACCTGCGCGAACCTCAGCCCATCCGTCCGGAGTCGCGGTTTGTGGCATTCGTCGGGCCGACAGGGGTTGGCAAGACGACGACGATTGCGAAGATTGCGGCGCTTCACGTATTGGCCGGTGTTCGCAAGGTGGGGCTGATGACGGCCGACACGTTCCGAATTGCCGCTGTCGACCAGTTGCGCACATATGCCAGCATTCTGAACGTTCCGTTGGAAGTGATTTACCGCCCGTCGGATGTACCGCTGGCCGTCGAGCGGCTGGCCGACTGTGATCTGGTCCTCATCGACACAGCGGGCCGGAACTACCGGTCGGAGTCTTGCATCGATGAACTGCGCTCCCTCTTGCAGGCTGTGCCGGTGGACGAGACGTATCTGGTGCTGTCGGTAACTCAGAAACCACAGGACCTCGACGAGCTGGCGTCGGCGTTCTGCCGGTTGCCGGTCGACAAGTTCCTGTTCACCAAGATTGACGAAACGTCGACATATGGTGCGCTTTTCAATCTGCTCATGCGTTATCGGAAGCCGGTGTCGTACATTACGACCGGTCAAAACGTTCCGGACGACATCGAGGTCCCCACGCTGGACAGGCTGTTGGAGTTGATCCTCGGGGGGGCCGCGTGATGGTGGACCAAGCCGAGGAATTGAGGCGCCGGCTTCGGGCGAGGGAGGCCAACGGCGACGATGTCTCCTTCGCCAACGGTCGGGTGATTGTCTTCGCCAGCGGCAAGGGCGGCGTCGGCAAGTCGAGTTTGTGCGTCAACTTCGCGTTGGCGCTGGGACGTCTGGGCCGCCGCCCGGTCGTCATCGACGCAGACATGGGGTTCGCCAATGTCGAAGTGTTGCTTGGAGTTCGACCGTCCCGCACCGTTTCCGCCATCTTGGACGGGTTTGACATTTGGGAGGTGTTGCAGGACACGGCGGTCGGCTTGCCGTTCCTGTCGGGAGGGTCAGGTCTGTTTGACATTCACGACCTGAACGCGTCTGAAATCGACCGCATGCTGACGGAAGTGAGGAAGCTGCGCCTGCGTTACGACACGGTGCTGATTGACAGCGGGGCGGGCTTGAGCGCGAACTTGGCACGGGTCATCGGCGCTGCCGACGACTTTATCCTGGTCACCACGCCAGAACCGACTGCCATCGCTGACGCGTACGCCTTGCTGAAGCTGTTGGTGGGATTGGGAGACCTGCCGCCGACCAAGGTCATCGTCAACCGCGCGGCAAGTTTGGTTGAGGGGCGGATTGCGGCTGACAAACTATGCCAGGTGGCGCTCCGGTTTCTCGACGTCAGGTTGGACGTGCTGGGATACGTGTTGGAGGACCGCGTCGTACACGAGGCGGTGATGGCGCAAATCCCGTTTGTCGCCCGCCACCCGCACAGCCTTGCCGCCCACTGTGTCGGGCAACTGGCGCGCAATTACGTTCAGGGTGCCCGAGGAAGCGAGTCGAGGGGCCTGCACGGGTTTTTGGAGCGGTTGTTCGAACGCCGGCGTTCCCGGGGAGCGCTCGATTCCACCCATCCGACCTGACGTTTTGCAGGTGCACAGGCGGACATACAGGGGTTTGACAACGGTGAAGTGGGGTGCGTTTCATGGTATCGCAAATCGTGGTCGACGGGGTGTTGTTAGGGTTGGCTGCCGCGGCGTATCTGTGGGTCTCGAAGGCGAGGGGCCGCGGCGGGTCAAGTGTCCGGCGTTTCGTCGGTCAAGGGTATCCGTGGCAGCGCGGGTCCGGTTTCGGGTTGGCCTCCGTGATCCAGCGCATGACGGGAGGGCCGGGGCCGCAGCACAACGTCGTGCCACGCCCGCCTGGCGAAGAGCACTCTTTGGCGCCGCAGCGAAGCGAAGGGGTGTCCGGCGCTGCCCATGAAGACGCGGCGACGGATGCGCTGGTTGACGAAGTGTCGGTGGTGTTGGACGACATCTGCCGGGAATTTGCGGCTGAAGCCCGCCGGGTCCGGCAGGACGCGGCTGTTGCAATAGACACGTCGCGGCGTGAACTGATCCAAATCATCCGCGCACTGGAAGGACGGGTGAATTTATTGGAGGCGGAGTTGGCCGCCGTCCGGCAAGAGTTGACCCAATACGCCGGCCTGCGCCCGACATCGTCATCCAACGGCGTATCCCAGGCTGCTCGGACGTCGGACAGCCGGCACGCCTCGGCGGGCACAACGCTTTTGGCGGAAACGCCGCCGACGATGGGCGAGAACGCTCCGGACAGCCCTGCCGCTGTCGGTCACGCCAGCGACGGTCTGGCGGACGGCGGCCACGCAGATATTTTGCAGGAGCGGGTTCCGCAAGTGATTGAGCGCCTGCAGCGGGGAGACGCGCCCCTCGACATCGCAAGGCACTTCGGCATTGGTGTGTACGAGGTGGAGTTGGTACGCCAGGTGATGGGCCCGGCTGAGCGGTCACCGGCAGGAGAAGGGCTTTCCTGACGTTTGGTTGCCTGGACCTGGGGGCTGTGCTATAGTTAAATCCAGTGCAAGAGCCCGCTACAGGCGGAGCACACACGTTCGCGGACGGGTGGCTGGTGCCCTGGGCGCTTCCAGGGTGGTCACGAGGATGAGGCGAGCGGCGGACCAAACCATTGAGGAGGATATTGAGTGGCCATCATTTCAATGAAGCAACTGCTTGAGGCAGGGGTGCATTTCGGACACCAAACCCGGCGCTGGAATCCAAAGATGTCCCGTTACATCTTCACCGAGCGCAACGGCATTTACATTATTGATTTGCAGAAGACCGTGCGCAAGGTGGAAGAGGCGTATCATTTTGTCCGCGACCTTGCTGCCCAAGGCAAGACGCTTCTGTTTGTGGGCACCAAGAAGCAAGCCCAAGAGGCGGTCAAGGAAGAGGCGGAACGGTGTGGGATGTTTTACGTCAATCAGCGCTGGCTCGGCGGGACGCTGACCAATTTTAACACCATCCAGAAGCGGATTGGCCGCCTGCAGGCGTTGGAGAAAATGGAGGAGGACGGCACGTTTGACGTGCTGCCGAAGAAAGAGGTTATCCTGCTGCGCAAGGAAAAGGAACGCTTGGAGAAGTTTCTGGGCGGTATCAAAGGCATGAAGAGCCTGCCGGGGGCGCTTTTCATCATCGATCCGCGCAAAGAGCGGATTGCGGTGGCGGAAGCCCGGAAGTTGGGCATTCCCATCGTTGCTATCGTCGACACGAACTGTGATCCGGACGAGATTGACTACGTGATCCCAGGCAATGATGACGCGATTCGTGCTGTGAAGCTGTTGACCAACAAGATGGCGGATGCAGTCCTCGAGGGTCTGCAAGGGGAAGAAACAACCGCCTGATTAGGCGGTGCGGCCGGTTCCCGGCGCCCCCCCCGCGCCCCGCCGCGCCCATCCCGGCGCCCCCCCAGTGTACACAAGACGTTGGCGTTGCCGCCTCGTCACCTTTTTTGTGTAACCATCTGATAGTGCGGGAGGATGTCTCGTGGAAATCAGCAGCCAATTGGTGAAGCAACTGAGGGAGAAGACAGGCGCCGGTATCATGGACTGCAAGCGCGCGTTGGCAGAGGCCAACGGGGACATGGAGCGGGCCACGGAAATTTTGCGGGAGAAGGGCTTGGCTTCGGCGGCGAAAAAGGCTGGCCGAGTGGCGGCGGAAGGTGTGGTTGAGGCGTACATACACGGCGGCGGCCGCATCGGAGTGTTGGTGGAGGTCAACTGCGAGACCGATTTCGTCGCCAAAAACGACGATTTTCGCGCGTTCGTGCGCGACATCGCCATGCAGATTGCGGCGTCCAGTCCGCAGTACGTTCGCAGGGAGGAAGTTCCGGAAGACGTCTTGAACAAGGAGCGCGATATCCTGCGGGCGCAAACGCTGAATGAAGGCAAACCGGCGCACATTGTGGATAAAATCGTGGAGGGGCGCCTGGAGAAGTTCTTTCAAGAAGTCTGTCTGCTCGAACAGCCGTTTGTGAAAGACCCGGACAAGACGGTGGGCGACTTGGTGAAGGAGAAAATCGCCCAGATTGGCGAGAACATCTCGGTGCGTCGGTTTGTCCGGTACGTCGTGGGCGAGGGGATTGAGAAGCAGGTGACGAACTTCGCTGAAGAAGTGATGGCGCAGGTTCGCGGATCGTAAGCAGGAGCGGGGAACACAGGACGTGTTCCCTTTTTCGAACGCGTATCGCCCGGTATGAAGGCGGTCGGAGGAATGTGAATGCAGTCACCGAAGTACAGGCGCGTCGTGTTAAAGCTCAGCGGCGAGGCGCTCGCCGGCGAGAGCGGTTACGGGATTGACCCGGTCGTCATCCAAAACATTGCTCAACAGGTCAAAGAGATTGTTGACCTCGGCGTCCAGGTCGCCATCGTGGTGGGAGGAGGAAACATTTGGCGAGGCATTTCGGGCAGCGCGCAGGGGATGGACCGGGCGACAGCGGATTACATGGGTATGCTTGCCACGGTTCTGAACGCGCTGGCACTTCAAGATGCCTTGGAGAAGATTTCGGTGGACACACGTGTACAAACGTCCGTGGAGATGCGCCAGGTGGCTGAGCCGTACATTCGTCGCCGGGCTATCCGCCACCTGGAAAAGGGACGCGTGGTGATCTTCGCGGGCGGTACCGGAAATCCGTACTTCACGACAGACACCACAGCAGCGCTGCGCGCCGCGGAAATTGAGGCCGAGGTCATCCTGATGGCCAAGAATGGCGTCGATGGCATCTACAGCGCGGACCCGTCCAAGGATCCGCACGCGGTCAAATACGATGAGTTGGGCTTTTTTGATGTCTTAAGTCAAGGATTGGGTGTCATGGACGCGACTGCGACCTCGCTGTGCATGGACAACAACATCCCGCTTCTCGTGTTCGCCATCAGCGAGCCCGGGAACATTCGGCGCGCCGTGCTGGGTGAACCGATTGGGACCATGGTGAGGAGGAAAAGCCGTGCTTGACCAAATCGTGCGTTCGGCAGAAGAGCGGATGGAAAAAGCGATTCAGGTGCTGCGGCGGGATCTGGCCACGGTCCGCGCGGGACGTGCCACTCCCGCCATGTTGGAAAAAGTGACGGTTGAGTATTACGGCACACAAATGCCCGTGACGCAGGTGGCCACTGTGACGACACCGGAACCGCGGCTGCTGGTGATTCAACCCTGGGAGAAAAACATGTTGAGTGAGATTGAGAAAGCAATTCAAAAGTCGGACCTCGGCTTGAATCCGTCAAACGACGGCTCCGTGATCCGCTTGGTCGTTCCGCAGCTGACCGAACAGCGCCGCCAGGAGTTGGTGAAACAGGTTCGAAAGATGTGTGAAGACGCCCGGGTGGCGGTTCGCAACGTGCGCCGCGATGCGAACGACGATCTGAAGAAGCTGGAGAAAGCCGGAGAAGTGTCAGAGGACGAAGTGCGGCGGGGGCAGGAGAAGGTGCAACAGTTGACGGACCGGTTCATTGCCGAAATCGACAAAATGTTGGCAGCCAAAGAACAGGATCTGCTCGCGGTGTGAGCTGGACCGCCAGAGGGGCGGCCGGCCCACGTCCGGTCCCGGGACCGAGGCCTCGGGAGAGGGGGGGTCGAGGTTGCTGAGATGGGTTTCCAGGCGCATGCGCCGGCCGGGGTGGGACGTGGATCTCGAGCGGCCGGAAGGTGACCTGCCAGCCCACATCGGCATTATCATGGATGGGAACGGCAGGTGGGCCAAGCAGCGGGGATTGCCCCGCAGCGCCGGGCATCATGCAGGGATGCTGACCATGCGAGAGGTTATCCGCGCCTGCGACGACATCGGCATTCAATGTCTCACCCTCTTCGCGTTTTCGACCGAGAATTGGAAACGGCCTGAGCCCGAAGTCGAGTACCTGATGCGGCTGCCTGAAGAGTTTTTCCGGACGGAAATCGATGAATTGGCGGAACGCGGCGTGCAGGCACGATTCATTGGCAATACGGAGCGTCTCCCGGAGCACACACAGGAAGTGGTGCGCCAAACGTTGGAGCGGACCAAGCACAACCGGGGCATGGTGGTCAACTTCGCCTTGAATTATGGCGGGCGCTCCGATGTCGTGGACGCTGTCAAGGCGTTTGCTGGTGAGGTGGCCGCCGGGCGCGCGACATGGGAGGAAATGACGGAGGACTCCATCGAGGCTCACCTGTCCACGCGGGGCCTGCCCGACCCGGACTTAATTATCCGTACCAGCGGTGAAATTCGCCTCAGCAACTTTCTCATTTGGCAGGCTGCGTATGCGGAACTGTGGTTTACCGACGTCTTGTGGCCGGACTTCACGCGGGAGACGTTGTACCAGGCAATCAGGGACTACCAGCGCCGAAAACGACGGTTCGGCGGCCTGAAGTAGGTGGACGCATGTTGAAGGAACGGGTGGTCACCGCGGCGCTCGGCCTGGTCGTGCTGCTGGGCGTCCTTTTTTGGGGTGTCTTGCCCTGGCGTTTGTTGGTTTGGGCGGGTACCTTGGTGGGCGCGGCTGAGTTCTGCGCGATGCTCGGTTTCCGTTGGCATGGCGCCATGGCCATATGGGCGTACATCGTGGTGACCCTCATCCAGTGGTGGCCGGACTGGGACACCCTGATTGTCGTTCAGCTGTTTGTCGCCTCGGCGCTTGTATGGCCGGTGGTCCTGCGCAACCGCGTCAGCTTGCCGCAAACGGCGACAGTGCTGATTGGCGCCTTTTACCTCGGCTACGGCGGTGAAAGTGCATCTGCTTTGCGCGCGCTTCCGCACGGCTTGGCGTGGGTGCTGCTGTTCCTTGTGAGTATCTGGATGACCGACACGGTCGCCTTTTTTGCGGGCTCCTGGTTAAAGGGGCCAAAGCTGTGGCCAGCCATCAGTCCCAAAAAGACCATCAGCGGGGCTGTGGCGGGCGGACTTGGTGCCGCCGTGGGAGCGC
>JADGIC010000121.1 GCA_019683615.1 Alicyclobacillaceae bacterium
TCCGCTTTCGTCACGATGATCCCTCCATGATTGGGTTCTGGGGGAATCATCTCGCAGACCAAGGCTTGGCGCTAGGTGTGGACTATTTGACGCTTACGCAATGCGGGTGTGTGTGGGTTTTTTGTGAGGTCACTCATCCTTTTGTCCTGCTCTTCCCTCCAGGGAAGAACTCCTACTGAAAAAATTACACGCTTTCTGGACGCATCAATCGCTCAGGTGTGACCCGGGTTCCGCCGAGCTGAACCTGTGCCAATACGATGGACCGGGATGCTCATGGTGCATAAGCGGCAGGACCATGGCGGTGCGATCAGGCCAAGCACACATGTGTGGTTTCAACGGGGCCGCGGACTCAGTCCGCGGATCGACACAAGAAGAAGGGATCTCGACGATGGAGAAGATTGGCTTCAACGGGGCCGCGGACTCAGTCCGCGGATCGACGAACGACTTCGAATGTCTGACCACTAACTGATGTGCTTCAACGGGGCCGCGGACTCAGTCCGCGGATCGACACCCGCATCGCATTTGGCGTCTCAGGAGGGATTCGCTTCAACGGGGCCGCGGACTCAGTCCGCGGATCGACGCGCCCCGGCCATCATCTCTCCCCAGGCTCGCAAGGCTTCAACGGGGCCGCGGACTCAGTCCGCGGATCGACGTGGCTGGCAGAACGGTTGCTGGAGGCGTTGGACGTGCTTCAACGGGGCCGCGGACTCAGTCCGCGGATCGACGTCGATCTTCTGGAGCGCCGCGGATAGCCACGCCATGCTTCAACGGGGCCGCGGACTCAGTCCGCGGATCGACTCCTGCTTCTGTTCAACCGTCTTAGCCACCCGACCGCTTCAACGGGGCCGCGGACTCAGTCCGCGGATCGAGGGGCGCCACTTATCTCAACGGGCTGCCGATAGGCATGCTTCAACGGGGCCGCGGACTCAGTCCGCGGATCGACTCTGCCTCGGCGAACCCTTGTCACGCGCGGGTTCTCGGGGCCATTTGCGCGAACCCCGGATGCGGCCTGTCAATCGGGATCCTGTCGTCACATTGATTGTAGTGTTCTGTGGGTCAAAAATCCAGACCTGGCGAGGATTTGCCGGGATTCGCGAACCTGCCGGGTTTTTGGCGGCGATACCGGTTCGCGCGAGGTTCACATTGGCCGAGAGGGCCACCGCCCATTCCTCCCTTTTCCCGCAATGCGGGAGGCAACCGTGAAGGTGGTTCATCCAAACCTATGCTCAGCATGGTTGCGCAGACCGTGCCTGCAGGGCCGCGGGTTATGGGCTCCAGGGACTGCGGTGGCCGCCGCGCGCAGGCTTTGGTTTCCTCCATCGCCCCGTGCCGTCGGCGGGGGGGGTCGCCAGGGGCTTGCGTGACCACTTCAGCCGCGCTGTTACGCCTGCTCCCCGTGCCGCGCATTCCCTGTTGTCTTCACCTGCTGCCCTGGCGCCTGCAGACCCTTTTGCTTTGCGGATTTCACCGGACTTCCCTGCCGTCCCGCCGCTGCGAGCTTCGCTTGCTCCGCTGGTCGGACATGCTTTACTTGTTTGATTCGCCCCGACTGTGGCCGGTCAATCGCCCGCTGGCCGGCAGCCTTAGCCGATTTGGCCGCTTCTGGGGCCGACGCCGAGTGGGCCGACCGGGAGTCGGACCTGGTAGGAGCTGCGGGTGTGGACGTCGTCTTGTCTGCCACGTCGTGCGCGGTCCACCTGCCCGCTGCCTTGGTCAACACCCGGTTAGTGGCAGAAGCTCCGACTCGGTCCGAGATGGCCAAGCCCTTCGAAGTCCCGGGACGTTTTGAAGCTCCCGTATGTTGGTCATTCCCGGCGCCATCAGGAGCACCGGATCCGCTTGCACGCGCGGGTCCGGACGCCGTGGCGCGCTTTTGTGGGGAACGGTTGGTGCCCGCATCTCCGGATTGCCGCGACGGCTGCCGGGCCGGGTTGCGCGTCTGTAGGAGCGCCGGGGACGATCGGTACCTGATCGGGCCCGGGCCAAACGCGCTTATCAAATCCTGGTACAACAGGTCGCCGGCCAGCCCATGCCCGGTTTCGTTCGGGTGCCAGGTGTTCGCGCAGAACTGGGCGACGTCCAGCCCGCGCCCCTGGATGTAGTTGATTGTCTGCATGTGGATGTCGAACCAGTACACGTTTGGGTTGTGCAGGGACGTGACGACCTGGTACTCCGCGGTCAAGTATTTGTCAAACGCGTCCTTGAGCGATGTGACCGAGGCCGTCACCACCGGCGGCGTCACCACGAGCACGGCGGCGCGCTGGGCCAGGGCCTGCTCAATTTCGTCGCGAAAGGCTTCCGAAAAGTCGGCCAGCGGGGTCCGCCGGTGGACGTCGTTGAGCAGACCCCAGGAGATGACCACCACCTGCGGGTGATCGGCCGCCAGCCAACGGGCCCATGTGTCCGCGGTCACCGACGTGATGGCAGCGCCCGGGATGCTGTGGTCGTCGTACACCAGCTGCGCGCCGGTGGCGGCCGCGTACTGTTGCAGCGCTCGGTGCAGGTACGAGTTGTGGTTCGGGTCGTTCCACCCGCGCGCGGACGATCCGCCGGCCACCATCACAGTCAGCACCTCCGCGGCCCCGGTGTTGGCCGCGGCAGCGGCGCCCGCGGGGGCGCCTGCGTTCCCCGCGTGGCCCGGATTCCCAGCGGCCACGCCATCGCGTGCCACGCCATCTCCCGCCGCGGCGTTGGCAGCAGCGCCAGCGTCCCCTGCGGCGGCATTTGCGGCCGCGCCGGCACTCGCCGCGGCCGCGGCGCGGGCGGGTGTCGGCGTCCCCGACAGGGTCCACAGGGTGAGTGCGGTCAGTGCGGTCAGCGCCGCCAGCGCGGCCTGGCCGGCCCGCAGGCGGGGCCCGGGCGGATCCGACTGCGGCAAACACGCTCTGGGCGCACCTTTGTGCGGCAAGCGAGGTTTGGGAGGATCAGCTTGTCCAAGGCGCTTTGGAAGGCGGGATGCAAGTTGCGGGTTCATGCTGTCACCTCATCTCACCGTCCGCATGCTCACCAGGGAATCGTCGGCCATATGAAATTTAGTACCTGGTCAGATATAATGGACACGTATCGGCTTGGGCGGTCCTCCATCAGGCCAATATACTGCGACAATGGGAGCGATTCAAATGGCTGACAAACAAATCCTGGACGGGCGGGAGATTGAAGAGCGCGTGCGCAAGGTGGTGTGCAACTACCTGCAGGTGGCGCCGGAAAAGGTGACGCCGGACAGCCACTTCGTGGACGACTTGGGCGCCGATTCGCTGGACTTGACGGAGCTGGCGGTGGCGTTCGAGGACGAGTTCGACATCGAGGTTCCGGACTCCGAGTTTGGCCGGCTGACGACGATTGCGGGCGTCGTCGAGTACGTGAAGTCGCAGCTGCGCTGATGGAGGCGGCAGTATGATTCGGTTCCCTGGCATGATTCTGACGGAAGAGCGGGCGAGGGCCTACCTGGACCAGGGCATTTGGCAGAACGACACGTTCATCGACGTGTTCGAGCGCAACGTTCGGGAGTGCGGGGACCTCGTGCACCGCGACGATGACCGACGCCTGAGCTACCGCGAGCTGTGGGCGGAGTGCGAGTCGGTCGCCGCCACTTTGTACGAGCTGGGCATCCGCAAGGGCGACAAGGTGGCCATCCAGTTGCCGACGTCGCTGGACTACCTGGCGGCGCTGTTCGGCATCGCACGGATTGGCGCCATCGCCGTCCTCCTGCAGACCGATCTCGCCCGGCAAGGCGTCTCTTTCAGCCTCCGCAAGTCGGGCGCCAAGGTGATGATTGTCGCCGACAACTACCGCGGCCAGCCCATCGGCGAGACCGCCTGGTCGCTGCGGGAGGAGCTGCCCGACCTGCACACCGTGATCATCCAGGGCGCACAGGGCCCCGTCCCGGAGGGGGCGCTGCGCTTCGAGGAGGTGCGCGGCGCAGGCCGGCGGCTGGACCCGGAGGCGGCGCGGGAAAACCGGCCGGAGGTGCTGGATGCGTTCGTGATGGTGTTCACCTCGGGCACCACCGGATCGCCCAAAGGAGTTGTGCAGTTGCACGCCAACTACCTGTGGGCGGCCCGCGCGTACGCGCGCTGGTACGGGCTGCAGCCGGGCGAAGGCACGCTCGACATGGCGCCCATCTGCCACCAGACCGGCATGCTCATGGGGGTGGCGATGCCGATGGTCACCGGTGGCCGCATTCTGCTGGTGGAGCGCTTCGCGGCGGGGCGCGTGCTCAGGTGGATCGCGGAGGAGAAGCCGTCGTACCTGGTCGGCGCGCCGCCCCACGTCATCCATCTGGCGCAGGCGCCGGGGCTGAAGGAGGCAGAGACCTCTTCCGTCCGGCTGTTTTTCTACGCCGGCGCGCCGGTGCCCAGCTCCGTCCTCAAGCAGTTGCAGGAGGACACCGGCTGGACAGTCGGCGGCATGTTCGGTTGGACGGAAGGGTTTGTGGCGACGGCCACCCGCCCAGACGACCCGGTCGAGGTGATCAGCTCGACGGTGGGCTACGCCATCCCAGGCATCGAGGTCAAGCTGGTGGACGAGGAGGGCCGGCCGGTCGCGCCCGGCCAGCCGGGTGAGATGTGGAGCCGTGGTCCCAACTTCAGCGCCGGTTACTACGACAACCCGGAGGCGGCCCACCGCCAGTGGGACGCGGACGGATGGTTCCACTCGGGTGACCTGTTCCGCCAGGACGAGGCAGGCCGGTACATCTTCATGGGGCGCGCGGACGACATCATCAACCGCGGCGGCACGAAGATAGACCCAAAGTCGGTCGAGGACGCCTGCGCCGCCCATCCGGCGGTGCAGAACGTGGCTGTCATCGGTACGCCGGACCCGACGCTCGGCCAGCGCACGGTGGCGTGCGTCGTGTTGAAGGAGGGCGCCCAGCCGTTCAGCCTGGCGGAGCTGCGCGACTTTCTCGGCAAGAGCGGGCTGGCAAAGTTCCAGTTCCCGGACCGGCTGGTGTTCCTGGACGCGCTGCCGATGACACACTCCGGTAAGATCAAGAAGAAAGAGCTGCGCGAGTGGTACGAGCGGGAGGGCAACCGCAAGGCCGTGGAGTGAAGCGGACCCGGCGCCCTGCGCGGCAGCCGGGGATGTCATAGAGGGAGGCAATCGGAGTGGACGATTCCAAGCAGTCGGGCGGTGCGGCGGCAGGCCCGCAGACCGGCGCAGGTGCGGTGCAGGACCTGCGGGATCGGGCGGAGGCCATCCGGCAGGTGGCGGAGCGCTTCCGCAAAGAGGAGGCGGCCGCCTGGGGCGAGGAGATTGAGCGCACCAGCCGCATTCCGGAGGCGCTCTGGCAGCGCCTGCGTGAGCTGGGGTTGTGCCGGTTGACGCAACCGGTGTGGGCCGGCGGGGAAGGGCTGCCGCTGGCGCTGTACTTTCCCATTCTGGAAGAGATTGCGCGCTGCCACGGCACCATCCGAATGATGGTGCACGCGTTCAACAGCCTGTGGCGGACGGTCGGCCAGGGCCGCGAGGAGCAGCAGCGCGAGTGGATCCCGAAGGTGGCAGCGGGCGAGGCGCTGGTGGCGTTTGCGCTGACGGAGCCGGACAACGGCACCGGCATCGACCTGCAGACGACCGCCACGTACGAGCATGGCCGGTTCATTCTGCGGGGGCGCAAGCACCTGATCACGTTCGCGGACATCGCCAGTGTCATCACCGTCATCGCGAAAACCGACGCAAGTCTTGGCCGCCAGGGCCTGACCGCGTTTCTGGTGCCGCAGGGGCGGGCTGGCATGAAACTGGAGCCGATGCCGGAGATGATGGGCGATCGCGGCTGTTCCCACGCCGTCATCACCTTCGAGGATTGCGTCGTCGAAGAGCACGAGGTGCTTGGCGAAGTCGGCCAGGGATTTGACATTGCCCTCCACGGCTTCCTCGACCAGAGCCGCGCCTGCATCGCCCAAAGTGCCGTCGGCATCGCCCAGGAGTCGCTGGAGCAGGCGCTGGCACACGTGCGGCGGCGGGTGACGTTTGGCAAGCCGTTGGCGACGCGCCAGGCGGTGCAGATGCGGTTGGCGGACATGGCCATCGCCGTGCAGGCCGGGCGGTTGTTGTGCCTGGACGCGGCGCGCAAGTTCGACGAGGGCTTGGACATCGCCAGCGAGGCGGCGATGGCGAAGGCGTTCGCCATCCGCATGGTCGGCGAGGTGACGGATCACGCACTGTCCCTGTTCGGGGGCATCGGCTACGCCGTCGGCAGCCCAATCGAGCGGCTGTACCGGGACGCCCGCTCGCTGTGGTTTGAGGAAGGCACCATCGAGATGCAGAAGATGACCATCGCCGAGCGCCTGCTGGCGGAAGCGCGGCGCCAGGAGCGGGCCGCCCGGCGGTAAGCCGCGGCGGGCGCCGCAGGGCGCGCCGTGCGAAGGGGGGAGGGGAAGCTGATGAAGGCGGCGGTGTACGAGCCTGGCAAGGGTGTCTGGGTAAAGGACGTACCGGATCCGGTACCAGGGCCGGATGAGGTGTTGGTGGCTGTGGAGGCCTGCGGCGTGTGCGGGTCGGACCGCCAGTTGGTCGAGGGCGAGCCGCCGCCGCCCGGCACCCAGTTCCCCGTCATCCTCGGCCACGAAATCGCCGGCCGCGTGGCGAACGCTCCGGCCGCTTCTGGCTGGGCCACAGGCGACCCGGTGGTGGTGCACCCGTTTGTACCGTGCGGGCGCTGCCGCGCCTGCCGCGCCGGCCAGGAAAACCTCTGCTTGCACCAGCAGGTGGTCGGGTTTCAGCGCCCGGGGGGGTTCGCCGAGTACGTGGCGGTGCCTGCCTCGACGCTGATCCGTCGGCCGGACGGGGTGGCACCGGAGGCCGCCGCGCTGCTGGTCGACGCTTTCGCCACTCCGTACCATGCGATCACCCATGTCGCCGGCTGGCAGCCGGAACAGGCAGTGGTGGTGCTCGGCACCGGGGGCCTCGGTCTGGCCGCCGTCGCCGTGCTCCGAGCCCGCGGGGGCGAGCGGGTGGGCGCGGTCTCCAGGCGCGCGGCAGGCGTGGACGCGGCCAAGGCGGCGGGCGCTGGGGCCGGCTT
>JADGIC010000122.1 GCA_019683615.1 Alicyclobacillaceae bacterium
ATGGCCAACGCCGAAGGGTACCGGCTGTACGGCGTCGCGCGAGTGGGGAGGGGTTGAGCATGTCGCTGCGGCAACAGGTGATCGTTCGCGTTGAGGACGGGACGGTGATCGGGCATGAACTGATGCTCGCCCATCCCCGTGAGACGCTGGGGCTGATGTCGGACGCCGGACTGTTGGTCGACTTGGACCGGTACATCCTGGACGTGGCGGCACGGCGGGCGAGAAGCGGTGGTGGACGGGTGTTCGTCAACGTGACGTCGGAGCTGTTGATGGACCAAGGCTTGCCGTATGAATGCGGCGACAACCTGTCCGGGCTGGTGCTGGAGATCACGGAACGCAGCCGCCTGGACGCGGAGGCGGTGGCGGCGTACCTGGAGCCGTTCCGGCGCTGCGGTCTGCAAGTGGCGCTGGATGACTTCGGGGACGGGTTCAACGGCGTGTCGCGATGGGTGGCGCTGCGGCCGGATTTCGTGAAGGTGTGCTTGTCGGCGGGCGCGGAGGTGTGGTTGCCCGCCCTCCTGCACGTGTCCGAGCAGATGGGCAGCGAACTGGTGGTCGAGCGCGTGGAGACGGAGGCGCAGCATCTGCGGCTGAAGGAGTTGGGCGTGGCGTACGGGCAGGGCTTTTACTATGGCCGGCCGGCCCCGCTGGAGGGGGGCGCGGCATGAGGACAGTCGGGTTTGCGGGTTTTGGCAAGAGCTTTCTGGCGTGGAACCTGGCGGGCGCGGTGGACGGAAGCGTCATCTACGCCGACGCTCGGGCGCCGTACCGGGTATGGAACCGCGTCGTTCGCGTTTGCGAGCGCTGGGAGGACATCGAGGCGGCACAACCGGCGCTGGTGTGTCTCGACCATGAAGAGTCGGACGTCACGCCGGATGTGGTGGTGTACGGGGTGACACCCGATCCGGCGCGGGTGGAGGCGGCGCTGAAGGCGCAGAAGGAAAGTGTCCGTTCTGTCGTGCTGGTGCTGGTCGGATACGAGGAGACAGGCGCGCCCTGGCCGTTTGCGCCGGAGTTCCGACCGGTGATCACGGTGCCGTGGGACATGCGCCAGGCCACGTCGCCGCTGGCCGGCGCGCCGTTGACAAGGCGCGATCCGGTGTGGCGGCGGCGGTTTGAGCGGTTGTGGGAGGTGGTATGCAGTGTGGCTGCTGTTTGACAAGGACCCGGTGCGCGGAGACAGGACGCGGCGGTACCTGGAGCGGCAGGGCGTGGCGGCGCAGGTCGTGACGCGGGAGGAGGAGATTCCAGACAACGGGCGCCAAGCGGCTGTGGCGGTGTTCATGGAAGGATGGAACCCGGCCACGGTCACGCGCGTAAAGGAGACCTTCGGCGTGGCGGCGTTGTATTGTGCGCTGGATGGGGTGACGCCGGAGGGATATGCGGAGCTGTCGCAGGCCGGGTACGACGACGTCATCCCGTACCCGCCCTCGCCGGAGTACGTCCGGCAGTGGGGGCGGAGGGCGTCGGAGCAGGCGGCGGACCGGGTATCGCTCGAAAGCCTGGTGGGGGCCGGGCCGCGCAAGACCTCCTACACCCATCTCGACACCCGCCCGTTCGCCGAGAAGCCTACGCCGCGGCGCGCGAAGGTGATTGCGGTGACCGGCATCAAGGGTGGTGTGGGCAAGACCACGCTCTCGGTGCTCATCGCGGGCGCGCTTATGGCCAAGGGGCGCCGCGTGGTGCTCGCGGAGCTGGACCCGCAGGGCAACCTGTCCGGACTGCTGAAGCTGGACCGCGTGGTCACGGTGGATCGGTTCGAGACGCTGCCGGATGCGCTGTCCGACCCGGAGTTGGAGCAGAACATGCTGCGGACGGAGGGCGGCTGGTGGCTGATCCCCAAGGGCGAGCGGCCGCTGGGCCTAAGCCGCGATGGCGCAGGGCGTCTGATTCACCTCACGGGGCAATACGCGGACTATGTGGTTCTGGACACCCACGCGTCGCGGCTGGTGTCGACCCTGGTCGGCTTACAGGAGGCGGATGTGGTGCTGGCGGTGACGACGGCCGACCGTACGACGTGGACGGACCTGCGTCCGTTCCTGCAGGCGACCGACAAACCGGCGTACCTGGTCATGAACCGCGTGCGGGAGCCGCGGCGCCGGGCGGGCGACGTCGCCTTGTTCTTGTCCCGTGAGACAGGGTACAAGGTGGTCGGTCTCGTGCGGGAGGACGCGACGCTGTACGAGCGGGTGCAGCAGGGGCTCGTGCCGATGGGCTCGCGCCAGACGGGCGATGCGGTGCGGGCCGTGCTGCGGGCGGCGGGCGTCACGGGCGGGGACTCTGAGGCATCCGTGGAACATGTGAAACGGAAGGGATGGTGGAAACGGTGAAGCGCAACGCGTTTCTGCTTACGGGCGTCGGGCTCGCGGCGGTGGCGGGCGTGCTGTTCGCCCTGGGCTACCGGGCGGCTACGAGCACGGTGCCGGTGGTGGCGGCCAAGACGGCGATTCCGGCGGATGTGCCCGTGAATCCTTCGGACTTGACGACGATGCAGGTTCCGCGGTCCTTCGCGCAGAGGATCGGGGCGGTGGGGAACCCGAACGATCTGGCGGGGCGGTACCTGTCGGTGTCCGTGGTGCCGGGGGAACCGATCACGGTCGGGATGGTTGCATCGGCGAACGACCTGGAGGCGCTGGCCTCGCAATACGCGGCGGAGCACCACGTGGACGGCGTGCTGGTCGACTACGCCGCGAACTCGGCGTTGGCGAACGCCGCACAGCCGGGGCAGGACGTTGCCCTGGTGGTGCAGGAGCAGAGTTCGGTGACGAAGCTGTACCCCGCGCACGTGCTGGCGGTGTCGCAGCCGCAGGCGCAGTCGGGCGGGCTGTTGAGCAACGTCGGCAACAACAGTTCGGGCAGGACGCTGTTTTTGTTCGTGCCTCGCAGCGAGTACATGGAGATCGCGCCCGCGCTCCTGGGCGGGCAGGTGCATGTGGTGTTTCTGCCTTCGACGCAGGGGCAATAGACGGATAGCAATCCACACGCGTTGTAGCGTGTGAAAGCCGCGCGCCGCTTGGGTTGCGCGGCTTTGATTTTGCCCTGCACCCTGCCTCCGGTCGAAGGGGTGTGATCAGACGTGCGATTGGCAGACGTGGAAGCGGCGCAGAAGGAGATGGAACGCGCCGCGCGGGGCGAAACAGGGGGCGAGCGCCTGGCGCAGGAGGCGGAACCGCACTACCAGCGCCTGATGGCGGAGATCCGGCGGCGAAATGAGTGGTGGCGCGAGCTTCCGCCGCGCAAGTCGGCATACGCGTACCTCGGCCGGCTCGCGGGCGAGATCGGCGTGCCGCACGCCTATCGGGAGTACGTCGTCGTCACGGCGCTCAACGACATGTACTCCTACGGCAAGCTCCAGCGGCTCATCGACGACCCGCTGGTGTCGGACATCCAGGTGTACGGCGACAGTGCTACCTTCTACATCCGGGCCGGGAAACGGCATGAGTCCACGGAGGCGCGCATGACGAACGAGGAACTGTACGCCTTTGTGCAGCGGAAGCTCTCGGGCACCCACTACCGCTTCGACCTCTCGAACCCGTCGTGCGACGCGATATTGCCCGACGGCTACCGGATGCACGTCGTAGGCGGACCTGCCGGGTGGACAGTTCCCGACGACGAGGGGCGGCGCCTGGAGCGGGATTGCCTCATCGTCACCATCCGCAAGCCGCTGCGCAACTTCACCCTGGAGGAGCTGTGCCAGTTGCGGGTGTTTGACGAGACGATCCTCCACTTTTTCGGGTGGATGCAGCGGCTCGCGCGGCCGTTCCTCATCGTGGGCGGCACGGGGAGCAGCAAATCGACTCTGATGGCCGCGCTGCTGGGCCTCATTCCACCGAACCGGCTGTCTGCCATCATCGAGGAGATGCCGGAGCTGCAGCCTCTTTGTCCGTGGGCGGCGCGGCTGTACGAGCGCCCGCCGAACGCGGAGGGCCGAGGTGCGGTGCGGATGGCGGAGCAGGTGGTGAACACCCTGCGGATGCAGTTTGACAACGTGTACGTGGGCGAGATTCGCACAGCGCGCGTGGCGTGGGAGTTTTTGCAGGCGGCGTCCACCGTGACGCACCAGACGGGGACAACGCTGCACGTGCGCGGGATGCCGGACACCGCGGCGGCGATCCGGCGGTTGGCGGCGCTGTTGTCCAGCCACGAGACCCGGCCGGGTACGGCGATGATCGGGGATCTCATCACGATGGGCGTCAAACACGTGATCTGCATGACGTCGGCACCGGAGCATGGCGGTAAGCGCGTGGTCGAGATCGCGGAAATGCTGCCGTACGAGCCGCGGGAGCGCCGGATCCCGTACGTGGTCGTAGCACAATGGGACCCTGCGACGGACACCTGGCGCTTCCATGGCATCACGGAAGCCATGCGCGACGAGGCGCGGATGTGGGGCTGCGACATCTCGGGACTGCCTGTCCAACAGAAACCAGAAGTGCATTCCGTATATCTGTGAAGGAGGGCGGAATCGTGCTTGCAAAACTCATCGGTCTATGCGCGGGGCTGGCGCTGCTGTGCTTCTTCATCGAGAGCGACCTGCGCCGGGCGCACCGGGAGGCGCTGTGGCAGGCGTCGCTGCGGGAGCGATACGGGGCACCGAAACGCAGGTTCCCTGCGTTGGAGCGCTTCCTGTACGAGGCGCGGGAGGCGGGCGTTTCGCTTCCGGCGCTCATCGGGATTGCGGCATCCGTCTTTGTCGTTGGCGCGCTGGTGGTTTCGTGGGCGGAAGAATCGGCATCCGCGGGGCTGGTCATCAGCCTCGGCGGGACGCTGGCAGGTTTGGTGGGGTACGTCCGCGTGCGGTACCGCAAGCGCCGCAGCGCCCTGTTCCAGGCGTGGCTGCGCGAGGCGATGCCGATAGCGATCACGACGCTGCGCGCCACGGGGCGCCTGGACTCCGCCCTGGAGGACGCGGCGGCGCTGGTTCAGGACAGGCGTCTCAAAGCGGAGCTGCAACAGACCGTGGCGATGTGGAAGGGACTGCACACCGTGCCGGAGCAGGCGTTCGTGATGGCGGCGGAGCGGTGGGGGATTGAGGAGATCACACAGTTGGCGAGGCTCACGGAGGAGGCGATTCGGTACCACGCGGATTTGGCGGAGTTGTGGCTCAGGTTTCGGCACCAGGTGGAGCGCGACGAGGACAAGCGGCGGACACTTCGGGCCAAAACGCTCGCGGGGCGGCGCAACGGGCTCATCTATGCGGGGATTGTCGTGGCGATGTTCGGCGTCGCGTACCCGCGGGTGGAGGCGTATATGACGCCTACAGTCCGGGTGGGGTTCTGGATTGTGCTGATGATCATGCTGGCCTGCACGTGGGCGATCTGGCGCGCCGGGGAGGTGATCGAGGTTTGACGACGACGGCAACGAGCGGGACGTCCGAGGCTCGGGCCAGAGCCAGAACCGTGCGCCTGACGCGGCACTACACGGCAACCATCCGGGATGGGGTGGCCGTGCTGCACCACAGCCCGCATTCCCTGTGGCCGTGGTATTGGATGAACCGGGCGCGGTACCTGCGGGAACGGGAAAAGGCGTATCGAGTTCTTGCGCGAAGCGGGCGGACGGACATCCGCGAGGTGCGGGGATACAGCTTGTGGATTGACTACGCGCGGGACGGGTTTGAGCAACACACGGAGCCGGTGCGGTTCTGGCGAGACCAGATGGGGTTGATTGCGGTGTGGTTGTTCAACGTGTACAACTGGCGGACAAGCCGCGTGGGGAAGCTGGCGCGGCTGTTGGCGAAGGACGAGGTGAATGTCGGGGTGATGGGGTGGGAGGAATTTGTCGGGAGGTACGGAGCATAACAGGTCCCTTCATGGGCTATCCTAAGTGATCTGGGACTCCCCTTCTCGAAGGATATACCCTGCATGGGGCCGTTTGACTGGATGCGTCGGACGGCTCGCTTTGTGTTCCGGGATTCCAAGAAGGAAGTGGCTTGCGCTTGTCGTATCCTTGGGGGCAGGTGCATGAAATCCCTTGGTCGGGAGGACGGCCATGAAGATTGGACGCAATGATCCCTGCCCCTGCGGCAGCGGCAAGAAATTCAAAAAGTGCTGTATTGACAAGCCGGAATATCGATGGCGGCCACCGGAACCGAGACCTCCAAAATATCGGGAACTGCTATTCGACACGGAACCTGGCAGACTCCCCGCCAATCGGGCGTCCCGCTGGACGCTGGAGAAGGTGCGCCGGATGAGCAATGAGGCGATTTTGGCCCGGCTGCAGTCGCTCGGTGTCGTTCTCACAGAAGAGGAGTTTTTGGCTCTTACAGACACCGTGGAGGCGAGTGAAGAGCTCGTGTACCATTGGTTCACCGACACGGAACTCGGCCGCATGGGACTGGAGGAAGACTTTCCTTTCTTCGCCGCCTGGGTGCTTTGGGAGCGGTTGCGACCGGACAAGCCTTGTTTGGCGCAATTTTCGGAGTGGATGGAAGAAGGGTACGATTGGTGGGGCAAGGACGATATGCGTGCCTTCACTCCCTGGTGGACTTTGTGGGAAGGGGTGAAGGCGTGGGCGGCCCGCAAACAGATTCGCTCCGTCCAGGACTTGGACAAGCAGGTGGGGCGGTACAGCACACAGTTTTATCAAAACTGGCTGAACGACCTCGATGATTTACTTCAGAACCTGTCTGTCCGGGATTTGAAGTATGCCCAGAGGCGTCTGGAGTGGGCTCGCGACGCTTCCCAACAATTTGCGGAGTCGGATGACCTGACACTGTTGAACTGGGGGCGCGCCCAAGGCGAATCGTTGTTCCGCTTGGGGGATCCCGAAGCCGGGGACGCGGTGTACCGTCAACTGACAGAACGGTTTCCCGACGACATTTGGGCATACGTCGGATGGGGAGATGAGTACAGTCCGGATTTCGCGGCGGCACCGGCCTACGTGGACCCGGAGAGAGCACTTCGAATCTACCGTCTCGCGCTCGAACACGTCGAACCAGGCAGTGTCGATGAGGAGACCATCCGAGAACGCATGCA
>JADGIC010000014.1 GCA_019683615.1 Alicyclobacillaceae bacterium
ACGAGGAGAGGCGGCGCAGCGGGAGCGGCTGAAGACCCCGCCAACGCCCGCCCCCTCCGGTTGCCGGGGCCGTCTGGCGACCTTGCGGCCACCCCTGCCATCGTAATGAGCAGGTCAGACAGACGACCCGCGCGGGTGACGGGTGCAGATCTGTCCCTGCGCGCCTGGTACCGGACCGCTCAACGGCAGGCGCGCCACGGCCGGGTAGGCCAGCCGCCCGTGGCTGCGGACAGACTCAAACAAGGTCAGGTGATCGACAAAGAAAGGGTCCGTCCCCAACAAGGACGCAATCCGCCCCTCCACCGAGCGCAGGTGACGCATTGACGCGGTGTCCAATTTGCGGGCCAGGGTCACGTGCGGGGACAACGGCCGGCTGTCGACCCTGATACCAGGCCCTCCTGGGTCGCCCGCCAGCCGCCGTGCCGCGTCCTTGAGCGCGGCGTGCATCTGGTTCAACGCGCTGACACCGGGACCACCCACTCCCGCCCACAGCACGCGGCTGCGCGCAAAGGAACCGAGCCCGGATACCGTCAATTGAAACGGTGCCACCTCGCGGACCACCGCCTCGCCCGCCTGCCGCCAACCGTGCACGCAGCCGTCGTCCGCCTCGCCAATGAACCAGACGGTGATGTGGTACAGCGAAGGATCTGACCAGTTGCCCGCGACCACACCCACCCCGCGCAACAGAGCGGCGACTTGAGCCAATCGGGATCGCACCGAGTCGTCCAACTCGATGCCGTAAAACAGCCTTTTCATCGCCCGTCCCTCCTCGTTGCCGTATAGTATAATTCAAGTCGACCCGCGGACGGCGGCACCTCGTGCCGGACGGTGCGCCGCGGTGCCCCGTCTGCGTCCCGAAGGAGGGTGTGCGTGCTCGCCATCTGGATTGGCAAACTTGCGCTGTGGACACTCCGGCTGCTCGGGCGGAAAGGCACCAGCCTGCCCGGCCAACTGGCGCTGCGCCTCAACCCGCGCATTCTGGAGGCGCTCGGACGGCAACTGACGTCGTGCATCGTGGTGACAGGAACCAACGGCAAGACAACGACCACTGCCCTGCTCGCCGCGGTGCTTCGGGTGCGCGGCCCCGTCGTCGTCAACACCGACGGCGCCAACCTGCAACAAGGGTTGGTTAGCGCACTGCTCGTCCACACTGACTGGTTTGGCCGCCTGCGCACGAAAACGGCGCTGTTCGAAGTGGATGAGGCGACCTTGCCCCGCGTCGCCGCCGTGCTGCCCATCCGCTGGGTGGTGGTGACCAACCTGTTCCGCGACCAACTCGACCGTTACGGAGAACTGGACCTGGCGCTGGCCAAGATCCGGGACGGTTTGCAACAGACGGACGCCGGCCTGGTGTGGAACGCGGACGATCCGCTGGTCTGCCGCCTCGGCGCCGAAACCCGCCGCCAGGGAAAACCGCAGGTCAGCTTTGGTCTGCACCCGGACCACCTGCAGCCGCCGTGGCGAGACCTGGTGCGGGACGGCGCGTTTTGTCTGGCCTGCGGCAACCGTCTGCAATACGACGGATTCTTTTACGGACAACTCGGAGTGTACCGGTGCTGCCACTGCGGCTTCGCGCGGCCCGACCCGGATGTCGTGGGACGGCTGGAGTCCGCCTCGCTGATTGTGCAAAGCCGGCATTGGCCGTCACCGGCTGCGCACGGCAACCGACTGGCAGCTGACCCGGCAGGCGCGGGAACTTTTGCCGACCAGGCGTCCATCGCTCTGCCGGTCCGCGGCCTCTACAACGCCTACAACGCACTGGCCGCCATCAGCCTGTTGGCTGAGCTGGGCTTCCAACCTGACGAGATCCAGGCCGGTTGGGCTTCGTTTCAACCTCCACTCGGGCGCATGCAGGTGTTCGCGACCCGTCCCACGTCTGTGTTGAACCTGGTCAAGAATCCCGCCGGCTGCGACAGCGTGTTGCGGGCCATTCTCGCGGAGCCCGGCGACAAGGTGTTGTGTGTCGCCATCAACGACCAGGCGGCCGACGGCCGCGACGTATCTTGGTTGTGGGATGCCGATTTCGAACTGGTCGCCGACCTGGGGGGAGTCGCGCGCTGTGTGACGACCGGCATGCGCGCGGAAGACATGGCGCTGCGGTTGAAGTACGCCGGATACCCGCCTGGTCACATCGAATGCGTGCCTGACCTGGCAGCCGGCGTGGCACAAGCGCTAGCCGCCGGATGGTCGCTGGGTGGCCTCTCCGTATATGTGCTGGCGACCTATACTGCGCTTCACCCTGTGGCACAATTGCTGGCGGAAAGGGTGGTGGCCGATGCCGACCCCACGCAGGCGGCTGTTCATCGCGCATCTGTATCCTGACCTGCTGAATCTGTACGCAGATCGCGGCAACATTCAAACCCTGCGCAGACGCTGTGAATGGCGGGGCATCGAGGTTGAGGTAGCGGCGGTCAGCCTGACGGACGAACTCCAGTTAGGCGACTACCACCTGGTGTTGCTCGGCGGCGGATCGGACCGGGAACAGGAGATTGTCGCCGAGGCGCTGCGCCGCCGACGGGCGGAATGGCGGGCCGCTGTCAACGACGGTTTGCCGGTGCTCGCCGTGTGCGGCGGATACCAGTTGCTCGGGTCGTACTACCAGCTGCGCGACGGCCGCCAAGTCGAGGGACTGGGATTGCTTGATTTGGTGACCCAAGCAGGCCCAACCCGGCTGATTGGCAACATCGCCATCGACAGCCCGGAAGCCGGCCGTATCGTCGGGTTTGAGAACCACAGCGGCCGCACGCGTCACCACCACCAGCCTCTCGGCCGCGTCATTGCCGGGCATGGCAACAACGGCGAAGACGGATGGGAAGGCGTGCGCTATCTGAACGTGTTCGGTACCTACATCCATGGCCCGCTGTTGCCGAAAAACCCACGGCTGGCCGACCTTTTGCTGCACACCGCGCTGCGCTACGCCGGACTGCCAGACCATCTGGATCCGCTCGACGACCGCCTGGAGTGGGCCGCGCACGAGGCGTTTGTGGCGCGGCGGATTGAGTCTTAGCCTGAGTCAAGAGCGGGACGAAGGTCCGGGCGGCGGGCCATCTTCGGACGAGTTGCGCCGGTGCAGGTCGATGATCACCTGGCCTTGCGCGTTGACCGCCAGGTACATGACGTCCGCCAACCCCGAACCGCCCCGTTTGCGGATTTCTTGCTCCAACCAAGCCTCATCCCGCCCGGTGCTGCGCAGCTTGTCGCGGTCCACCTCACCGTCCACTACAATCTCGACGTACGGGCCCTGTCCCTCCGGGCACAAGTCCGGCCCCTCCACGAGATCCCGCTTGGACACCGACTGTGCCGCCTGCACCGGCAAGATGCTGAGGTTGCCCGTCGGCTCCAGAATGCCGTACTCGATTTCGTCGTACGCGAAATACCCTTTCTCGCGCAGTAGCATCATCAGCACGTCCAGGTTGACCTTGGTTCGGCGCAGGTTTTCCCGGACGAGAGCACCTTTGTGAATCAGGACAACCGGTTCGCCTGTGGACACGCGCCGGAACGAGCGGCTCTTGAGGGCGATGTAGGCAGCCAGGATGGCGGCTGCAGTGAACACCACCAGGGTCAAGCCGGCACTCGTCCAGTCGCGCCAGGACCGGGCAGCCATCATGTCGGCTGCGATGTTCCCCATGCTGGCGCCAGCGACCCAGTTGAAGTAGGTGAGCTGCGTCAACTGGGTGCTGCCGATCCAGCGCACAAGCACCAGCAGCAAGGCAAACGTGACAAGCGTGTTGAGCGTCAGCACCAACCACGACATACGGCGGCAAGCTCCCTGTCGGCACGGAAGTGGATGCCCGCGGGCTCCGGCATCTGCCTGACAGCCGGTCCGGAACGCTGCGGGCTCCCCTCATTCCCGGTATGCGCCTTTTCCCGCGATCCCAAACCCGGTTCGCCGCCCGGCCGTGACGCTGTGTCACTTGCTGCGGCCTTGCCTGCGCTTCACCACCGCCAGTGTGCACCGCGACACGCACACGAGTTCGCCGGCTTCGTCCGTGATCCGCACGTCCCACACCATTGTGCGCGCGCCCCGGTGCAACGGGGTCGCAACCGCCCGCACCACCCCGGTCTGCTTGGAGCGAACGTGGTTCGCGTTGATTTCCATGCCGACCGCAATCTCTTCGTCAGGGTTCAGATTCAACAACCCACCGAGGCTGGCCGCCGTCTCCGCCAAAGCCACCGACGCGCCTCCGTGCAACAGGCCAAACGGCTGGTGTGTCCGCGGCTCCACCGGCATCGTAATCTCCACCCGCTCCGGCTCGAACCGGGTAATCTCCATGCCGAGCACGTCCATCAAGGTCCCTTTTGCCCAATTTCGCACCTGTTGCAGGCGGGCAGCCCACTCGGCTTCGCCATGCCGACGCTCTTCGCTCAACTGGACTTCCTCCTTCGAAAGACGAGATGTTCGAGTACCAAGACCAGGACAACCCCGACAATCAGGCCGTTGTCAAACAAGTACGCCACCACGGCCGGGATGCTGGACCACGCTTGCGCAGACAGGAAAAACAGCCCCGCGCCGGCCAGCAAGGAGATGCTCACGACAAACAGATCGCGCTGATCCATCGCCAGCTGTTTCAGATCGCGCAGCCCGAGGCCGAGCAGTTGCCCAAATACGGTGAACAGCACAGCGTACCCCACCGGGGACGGCAATGCGGCCGCAAACTGGCCGAACTTCGGCACCAACCCGAGCACGACCAACAGCGCGCTGCCCAACACGAACGGCAGCCTGGCGCCGATGCGCGTCAAGGAGACGAGGCTGGCTGAGGTCGCCAACGGGATTAGCCCGGGGGCGCCCAACATACCGGCCAACGCCGTTCCCCACCCCGTCAACAGCGTCCCGCGCCAGAACCGGTCCCTGCCCGCGGACACTCCCAGCGTCCGGCCCATCGTTTGAATGCTGGCAATCAGGTTGGACAGCAGGATCAACGACGTGATGACGCAGGTGACGGCGACACCCAGGTGAAAACGCGGGTGCCCCCAGGGAAGTACAGCCGGCCACGCCCACCACCCTGCTTGGCTCCACCGGGGGGTGTCAGCCAAACCGGCGGCGGCAAAACATGCCCAGCCGACCGCCAGGGAGACGAGCACAGCCAAGCTCTGCAGCAACCCCCGCCCCTTCACCATCAAGAACATCGTGAACGCAATCAGCGCCACGCAGAGGATGGCCACCTGCGGGTTCACGCCCGGGTGACCTTCGTATCCGATGCCGAGAACACCAGCGACCACGCTGCGCGAGATCTGCAAACACAGCAGTACCAAAAACGTGCCTGTAACGGCTGGCGTAAACAGTTTGCGGGTCACCTGCAACAACCCGCAGGCGACCAACAACACCGTCACGGCGCCCGCGACCAGCAAACCGAACTCCAACTCCTGCAGCAGCTGCGCCAGCGACGCCCCGACCTCCCGGGTTATCTGCGCCAGGATGAGAAACACGCTCCACCACATGCCGGCCGGCCCTTCGATGACAGGGAAACGGTGCCCGGCCAGGGATTGCGCGAGACAGACCACACCCACCGCAATGAACGTCTGGTCCATCAGGCGGGCCGTCTCGGCGGGCGACAAAGCGAACGCTTGCCCCAACACCACAGGCACCGTCACCACGTTGGCCACCGTGAACGCCAACCACTGCAAGGTCGCCAAGCACAGCACCGACATCGGCAAGCGGCTGTTCAATCCGTAAGCCAGTGGTGAATCCAATCCCCCACCTCCTCACGGGTTCCGTTTGAGCAGGCGGTTCCCCGGCTCTCGAAAGAAAGACCCCCCTGTACAGGGGGGCCGTGGTCTGCCAACGGCTGGGACTACTCCAACCAGCGGGTCGTGATCACTTTCTTGTGGGTGTAGAATTCGACGCCGTCGCGCCCGGTGGCGTGGAGGTCGCCGAAGAACGAACCCTTCCAGCCGGAGAACGGGAAGAATGCCATGGGCGCCGGCACGCCGACGTTGACGCCGAGCATCCCGGCCTGGATGGTTTCCCGGAACACCCGCACCGCCCGGCCATTGTTGGTGTACAACACAGCCGCGTTGCCGTATTGGGACCGGTTGGCAATCGCGATGGCCTCCTCCAGGCTGTCAACCCGCATCACGCTCAACACCGGACCAAAGATCTCTTCACGCGCAATCACCATCTCCGGTTTTACCTCGTCGAAGATGGTGGCGCCGAGGAAGTACCCCTTCCCGTCCGGCGACTGGACGGTCCGGCCGTCCAGGACCAACTTCGCCCCCTCGGCAATACCCTGCTCAATATAGCCCATGATCCGCTGGCGGTGTTCCTCCCGGATCACGGGGCCCAGTTCCGTCGCCGGGTCCATCCCGTCTCCTACCGGCAAAGATCGGGCCGCTTCCGTCAGGCGCACCAAGAACTCGTCGGCGATGGCCGACTCAACCAACACCACGCTGCCCGCCAAACACCGTTCACCAGCATTCCCGAAGGCAGAGGCGATGACAATCGGGATGACCTTGTCCAGCGGAGCGTCGCGAAGGACGATGTGGTGGTTCTTCGCACCGGCCAACGCCTGCACTCGCTTGCCCCGCGCGGCGGCCCGCTCGTACACGTAACGGGCGACCGGCGCCGAGCCGACGAACGAAACAGCGCGGATGTCCAGATGGTCCAAAATTCCGTCGACAACCTCCTTCGCCCCGTTGACGACGTTGAACACGCCGTCCGGCAGGCCCGCCTCCACCAGCAGTTCCGCCTGGCGCTGCGCAGACAACGGGGTGCGCTCCGACGGTTTGAGAACAAACGTATTGCCGCAAGCGATGGCGATCGGATACAGCCACATCGGAACCATGCAGGGGAAGTTGAACGGCGTGATCCCGGCCACGACTCCCAGCGGGTAGCGGAACAACTCGGAGTCGATATTGCGCGACACGTCCGGCAGCGTGTTGCCCATCATCAGCGTCGGGATGCCGCAGGCGAATTCCACCACCTCGATGCCCCGCCGCACCTCGCCCCGGGCGTCGTCGAGATTCTTGCCGTTCTCCCGGGTCACCAGCACCGCCAACTCTTCCTTGTGCTGTTCCAGCAAATCGCGGTAGCGAAACAGATAGCGCGCCCGCTCGACGGCCGGCACCGACCTCCACGATTCGAACGCAGCCTTCGCCGACTGCACCGCCCGGTCGACCTCTCCTTGGCCGGACAACGGGACCCGCGCCAACACCTCGCCGTTCGCCGGATTCGGTACGTCGAGAAACGTGTCGACAGCCGGGACTTCAAACCGCCCGCCGACGAAGTTCGCCACGGTGTGTTTCGTCTGCGTATCCTGAACAAATGTATCCACCCTGAATGCCCTCCTCATCATGACACGTGGTTGAGTTCGGGTTGAGCTTGGTACATCGCCCGCAGCGCCCGCTCCATCGCGTCCAAAGCGTCCTGCACCTGTGACCGCGTGACCGTCAGCGGCGGCGCGATGCGCACGGTGTTGCCGTACAACCCGCCCTTTCCAATCAGCAGACCTTCCGCCTTGGTCCGTTCCAAAAACTCCCCGACCAAGTCCGGGGCAGGCTGTTTGTCGGAACGCACGAACTCCAACCCCTGCATCAGTCCCCGGCCGCGCACGTCCCCGAGGATCCGGTACCGTTTCTGCAGCTCCTCCAGTCCCTCCCGCAGGAAGACACCTTGGACGCGGGCGTTCTCGGTCAGTTGCTGCTGTTCCATCACGTCCAGCGTCGCCAGGGCCGCCCGTGCCGACACCGGATTCCCGCCGAACGTCGCAATCGTCGGTGCATCGTAGTGATCCGCCACCTCGGGCGTCGCGATGGTGGCACCGATGGGCACGCCGTTCGCCAACCCTTTCGCGAACGTCATCACATCCGGCTCCACGCCTGCATGTTCAATGCCAAAGCGCTTCCCGGTGCGGCCGAAACCGGTCTGCACCTCGTCGCTGATGAACAGGCCGCCGTACTTGCGCACGATGCGGGCCAACTCTTGCAGATATGCGTCGGGCGGCGTGATGAATCCGCCCACCCCTTGGATGGGCTCGGCGATCACGCCCGCCACCCGCCCGGACGTCGCCGTGCGGATGGTCTCCTCGACATCTTTGGCACACTCCAGGCCACACGTGTCCGGCGTGCGCCCAAACGGACACCGGTAACAGTACGCGTTCATGACCTGAACCACGCCGGGCACCCCGTGCATACCCATACGCCACGCGGACTGCCCGGTCAGCGTCATCGCGAGCGCTGAACGCCCGCTGTAACTGTGGCGCAAGGCCAGGACTTCGTAGGAGCCTGTCGCCGTGCGCGCCATCGCGATGGCGGTTTCGTTGGCCTCCGTCCCGCTGGAAGTGAAAAACGACTTCTGCAGCCGACCCGGCGTGATCTTCGCCAACCGCTCGGCCAATGCCAACATCGGCTCTGTCAGGTACAGCGTTGACACGTGGGTCAGGCGTTGCAGCTGATCCGCCACGGCTTGGTTCACCTGCGGATGGGCGTGTCCCACCGACACCGTCAAAATCCCGCCAAAAAAGTCCAGATAACGCTTTCCTTGCGCGTCGTACAGGTAGCACCCGTCCCCGTGGTCCATGACGATGGGTTCCTGGTAGTACGTGGTTACATTCGGCGTCAGATATGCTCGCTTCCGGTCCAATGCGTCCGCAGGATTTGCGGTCTGCGAAGGTTGCGCCATGATTCGACCCCCCTTCCCTCTGCAGATTCCTCTCTCACAGTACCACAAGGTAACGCCCCAAGCACGCGACACAGTGTAAGACGGCAGCAGCCTGCCCCGGTACATTTTGGACATCCGCTATCCCAGCGGGCGCCTGCGAAGGTCGGCCAGTCCCGGGCAGCGGATGGAAATGGCAACCGTTCAGTTCATTCGGGCGATATAGTAGACTCAGGGTGTTGTGAGGGAGTCGACGGGAACAGGGAGGGACGGTGCCCCGCCGACGCGGCATGCGACGGCCGGCAGGGCGCCAACAAGATGGACGTCACGAGGCAACGACAACGGGCTACGGCACCGGGGATGTTCCGCGCGCCGCGGCCGATCGCCAATCCGGAGATACCGAACGGCCCCCTTCGCGTGTTGGACGTGCTCCAACGCCCGGTGTTTAAGGGAGCGCAGCTCGTGGCTGGCGGACGCGGCGTCCACCGGCTGGTCAAGTGGGTGCACATTCTCGAAGTGCCGGACACGCGTGCGCTGATCAACGGGGGTGAACTGGTGCTGACCACCGGCTCCGCCATGCGCGGCAACGAGGCGGAGTTTCTCTCGTACGTCAAGCAGTTGATTGAAGCGGGCGCAGCAGGACTGTGCGTGGAATTGGGCACAGCCTTTCCGGCGATTCCCGGCGCGGTCCTTCAGGTGGCCGAAGACTCCAGTTTCCCGCTTATCGTCTTTCCGAACCGGGTGCGGTTCGTAGACATCACGCAGGACGTGCACAAGTTGATATTCCTGCAGGAACGCCAGTTCTACCACGAACAGGAATGGGTCGAACAGTGCGTGCGCGGCGGCCCCTTGCAAGCCATCTGGCACGCCACGCCCGTGTCCCACGCACCGCGCCGCTGCCGCGTGGTGGTGCTGCGGTCCCGCGACGGTATTGAATTTGACGCCGGTATGACGACCGGCGATTGGCCGACCCACCGGCGCGAACTGGCCCTGTTGACGCGCGCGGTCCTGGCGCAACACCGTCTGTGGGCGTACCTGTCGGTCCGTCCGGATGCCGTGGTGGCCATCCTCGACACCGATGCAGTGGCGGCCGATTGGCGCGACCGGCTCGTCCAAGCGATTGCCCAACTGGAACAAGCGCTGCGCGGCCGCGGCTGGCTTGGCCAGCTGTGTGCCGGCGCCGGTTCCGAAGTCCAGGTTTCCCGCAAAACCCAGGCTGCCCTTGCCGAGGCCGGCGGACCAGTACAGGGCGAGACCCGGCCGACCGTCATCGCCGACAGCTACGAAGAAGCCGTGGCGGCGGCAGAACTGTGTGCGCGCAGGCGGGATCGGACATTGATATGTTTTGACGCGCCGGGCATGCACCAGTGGACAGTGCGGCTGTCGCACGACCCGCGTGCGCTGGCAATGGCGCGAGCGCCCCTCGCCGCCTTGTTGGAACACGACCGCAAGCACCGCACGAACCTATTGGAGACGCTGAAAGTATACCTGGACGCCGACCGTTCCAAGCGCCAGACGGCCGACCGCCTGCACATTCACCGGCAGACGCTGTACCACCGGCTCGAGCAGATCCACGCGCTGCTCGGCGTCGACCTCGACGACCCGGAACAGCGGCTGGCGATCCACTTGTCTGTGTACGTTCACCTGGCCAACGAAGACGGCTGAACACCATTGTGCGGCGGCTGAACCGCCACAAACGTGACCTTGGCGTCCACATCGGGCCGCCGCGCGGGCCGCGCAGCGGGTGAGCCAAGCTCGCGGTCGCGGCGAGCCAAGACCCGGTCACCCTTCCGTCAGGCGGGACACTTGGTTCAGTGACTCCGAGGAGCCAATGAGAACCAGTTTGTCTCCCGCCAAGATGACGTCCTGGGCGGACACAGGGAAAATGGTCCGCTTCCCGCGCACAATCAAGACCACCTGGACGCCGACCCGGCGGGGCAGGTTGAGGTCGGCCAGGGACTTGCCAATCAATCCGCCTCCGGCACCAATTTCCGCCATGAACACTTCGTCATACAGTTCTATCATTTCGAGCACGGGTGAGCGGGTTAACACGCGGGCGAGGCGAACCCCGGAGTCGTACTCCGGGTACACCACGCGATCCGCCCCTAAGCGTTCCAAAATCTTCCCGTGCGTGGCGTGCATCGCCTTGGCCACGACGTACTGGCCGAAATCTTTGCAGTTGATGGTCGCGTGGTTGGACGCCGTCTCGTCGTCGCCGATGGCCACGATGACGGCATCCACTTCCCTAAACCCGGCCTCCGCCAGAAATTCCGGACTTTCGGCGTTGCCAATCGCCGTGTGGCAAGTGTTCGCCAACGGTTCCAGACAGGCGGGATCCTTGTCGACAATCAACACGTTGTGCCCGAGCCGCACCAGCTCGCGCGCAGCACCGGTCCCAAAGCGGCCGGCGCCGATGATGCCTATCGTCTTCTTTCTGGCCACAGTATCCCTCTATCCAATCAGAATTCGCTCGTGCACGCGCCGCACCTTGCTCTGGCTACGCTGCATGATACTGATGAGGAAGGTGAAAATGCCCACCCGCCCGACGTACATCGTGAAAATCAACACCCACTTCATCGGTACGCCGACGCTGGGCGTGATCCCCGTCGTCAACCCGACAGTTCCGAACGCCGACACCTCTTCAAACAGAATGCGCAACAATCCAATGGACGGCTCCAGCGCGCTGTCAACCAGTGTGCAGGCAATCACCACCGCCATCGACAACAGGAATATGACCAGTGCCCGATGTGCGATGTCGACAGGGATGGACCTCTCCTCCGTGACGACTTCCGACTGGCCGCGGATGGTGGCCAGTGCCGTCTTTATCAGCATGTAAAACGTGGTGGTCTTGATGCCGCCGCCGGTCGACCCTGGAGACGCACCGATGAACATCAGGATCATCAGGACCAGCCACGTCACTTCCTGCATTCGGGCCGGTGCCACGCTGTCAAACCCGGCCGTGCGCGTCGTCACCGAAGTGAACCAGGCGTTCAGGATTTGGTCGGGTAAGCTCAGCGACTGCATCGAGAAGTTGCGCTCAAACAGCCACACCAGCACCGTTCCCGCAATCAGCAGCCAAGCCGACGTGCGTAGGGCGATTTTTGTATGTAACGACAGCATCCGGACTTTGCGGTACGCCCACAGTTCAGCCAGCACCACGAACCCCAACCCGCCAAGGATGATCAGGACACTTGTCAGCAAGAGCACCAGAGGGTCGTGCTCAAACCCTTCCAGTGAGTCGCCCCACAGGTCGAATCCGGCATTGTTGAATGACGACACGGCGTGGAACGCGCTGACGCCGGCGGCGCGGAGCCACGGGTACCCGTACGCCCAATGGAAGTACAGGGTGAAGAAGAGCGCCGCCATTCCCTCAATCGTAAAGCTGAAAAAGAGGATGTTCCGGGCCAGCCGTATGATCCCAGACACTTGAAAGTTCTTGTCTTCGGCAATCACCCGCCGCTCCATCAGGGAAATCTTGCGCCCCATCAACAGGTACAACCCTGTCGTCACCAGTGTGATGCCCGCGCCGCCCACCTGCACGAGCAGCGAAATCACCAGCTTCCCGAGCGGAGTCCAGGTGGTCGCCGTGGTCACGGTCGACAACCCCGTGACGTACCCAGCGCTTGCGGCCGTAAACATGGCATCGGTAAAGCTGACCGGTACGCGGTGACAGGCCGGCAACAGCAATACGAGCCCTCCCGCCAGCGCCAAGCCCATGTACCCGAGTGCAATCTTCTGAGCCGGTGACAGTGTGAACCTCGGCACAACGACCCTCCATCTGCTCACTCGGTCGCACCCGGTGCACCCGCGGGGCGGTGCTGCCGGTCTTCTCCGGCTCAGCCTGCTGCCGCATCATCGAGCATCGCGGGCATCACAGCGCCGAGCGGTTACAGCGGCAACGCTTCGGACGGCGGCACCTGCAACGCCGCCAAGGTATCCGCCTGCCCTGTCCGGCCGCCCGCAGCAATCCGTTCGCCTGCAGCACATGTCAACCTCGGGGTGCAAGCAACTCCAGAGCGGCAGACACGAACGCCTTCACTCCGACTGCCAGCGCATCCTCGTCCACCGTGAAGCGAGGATGATGGTGGGGATGGGCGATACCCTTGGCCTCATTGCGAGCGCCCACGTAAAAGAATGTACCTGGTGCCTTTTGTTGGTAAGCTGAAAAATCCTCGCCGCCCATGCTCGGCTCCACTTCGACCACCCGGTCCGCGCCAAATGCCTGCGCCCAAATTGCTCGCAGCCGCTCCGTCAATTCCGGTTCGTTCACGACCGGTCGGTAGCCGCGCCGATAGTCGAAGCGGAAGGAGCCGCCGTGCGCTTCGGTGATCCCTTTGACGATGCGCTCCATCCATACCGGGACCTGGTCTCGCAAAGACGGATCGAAGCTGCGCACCGTCCCCACAATCTCCGCCGAGCCGGGAATGATGTTGTCGGCCGTCCCGGCCGCTACTTTCGTCACCGAGACGACCAACGGCTGCAGCGGATTCGCCTGGCGGGAGACGACGTGTTGCAGGTTCGTGATGATTTGAGCCGCGATGGCGATGCTGTCGACCGTCTGGTGCGGATAGCCCGCGTGGCCGCCCTGACCGACAACCGTAATGGAGAACACGTCCGGCGCCGCCATCAAGGGACCTGCTGCCAATCCGATGTAACCGCACTCCAGGGGCGCCCACAGATGTGCGCCAAGGACAAAATCGACACCGTCCATCACCCCGGCGCGGACCAGTTCCTCGGCGCCGCCAGGGAACAGTTCCTCGGCGTGTTGGAAAATGAAGCGAACCTCACCCGCCCACAAATGGCGCAGCTCGCACAACACGCGCGCCGCCCCGAGCAGCATGGCGGTGTGCCCGTCGTGACCGCAGGCGTGCATCACACCCGGTTGCCGCGACGCGAACTCAAACTGGTTTTCCTCCTGTACGGGCAGCGCATCCATGTCTGCGCGCAACGCCAAGACCTGCCCGCCGCCGGACGTCGCAGCACCGGTCAGGCGCGCAACCACCGACGTTGGCGTCGGACTGGAGATTTCAAATGGGCCGAACGCAGCCAGCGTCTGGCGAACGAATTCGCTGGTACGGAACTCCTGAAACGACAGCTCGGGATGTTGGTGCAGGTGGCGCCGCCAACCGATCACATCATCCCGTACCGCCGCAACCCGTTCGTCGAGCAGACGGATGTCCGCCGCCATGCGCACACCTCCCACAGCTCATGATGCCCGCTTGCAACGCGCAGATTGCTTCGCTGGCTCCACTCTAGCATTAGTGCGAAGAGGGGATCAATGACTCGCCCGCTCCTGCGGCCACCGGCGCAAAGCCGGGACGAACACCGTGAACACCGTTCCGGCACCAACCTGGCTCTTCACTTCGATGCGCCCTTTGTGCGCTTCCACAAACTCTTTCGCAATCGCCAGCCCCAGGCCGGTGCCCCCGTTCCCTCGGCTGCGGGCCTCCTCCACTCGGTAGAACCGGTCGAACAGGTGCGGCAGGTGTTCTTCGGAAATGCCTGGTCCGGTGTCCTCAACGGCAATTTGCACCTCACCGCGCTCCTCCCGGACGACGACCGTGACCCGCCCGCCGGCCGGCGTGTAGCGGATGGCATTGCCGACGAGGTTGACAAACACCTGGGTCATCCGGTTTGCGTCAACCGCTGCGTACGCCGTTTCCGACTCAGCCCGCATCGCCAAACGGATGTCCCGTTCATCCGCCTCCACCTGAAAGTTGTCGACCACGCGCTGCACCAGACTGACGATGTCGACGGGCGCGACCTCCAATGGCAGCACGCCCGCTTCCGCCAGCGTCAGTTGGTGCAAATCGTCCACCAGGCGGGACAAACGCATGCACTCGTCCTGAATCGGCAACAGCGTTTCCGGATCCGGCTTGCGCACCCCTTGTTGAATCAGCTCCAGCTGGCCTTGAATAATCGTCAGCGGCGTGCGCAGCTCGTGTGCCACATCCGCCACCAGGTGGCGGCGGACCTCCTGGGCTTTGGCCAACTGATCCGCCATCTGGTTGAACGCCGAAGCCACCCGCCCAAATTCGTCGCGGCTGTCGGTCGGCAGCTTGAGCCGCAAATCCCCCTGGGAAATCCGTTGAATGGCGTCGAGCAATAGTTGCAAGGGGCGGGTCAGCCGCCGCGTCAGCCAAGCTCCAATCAGCAGCGCCACCAAGCCCGTGGCCACCGCACCGGTCATCGCCGCTTTCGCCATCGATTGCAAAATTTTTTCTTGCAGGCGGTACTCGCGCTCCAAGTCGCGGTCGAGGACGGACAGCGTGGCGATTTTCCGGCCGCCGACGATAATCGGGGCCTCCACGCCGTGACTGAGGATCTCCTTCTGGGTGATGTGCGGAGACGTCTTCGAGGAATAGATGACGTGGTGGTCTTGGTCGACAATCGCCAGCCGCTCTAATCCCGTCTCACGGCCGGACGACAGCTTTTGCTCGTTAATCTGTCGTACGTACTTGTCGACGTCGCGCCAAGTGCCCCCGTTTTTTTGGTAATAGTACGACAACATGACGGCCCACTGCTGGGCATCCGCTTCGCGCGTGGCAACGGCGAATTGCCGGAACATGTTCTCCATGTAGACGTGTGAAATAACAAAAAAGACCCCGGTCATAAACACAATCAAGACGACCATCGCTGAAAACAGCTTGGCCCGGACGCTCACAGCTGCTCACCAAAGCGATACCCGATCCCGTACACCGTTTGGATGTACACCGGCTGTGTCGGATCGTCCTCGATTTTCTTCCGCAAGTGGCTGATATGCGTATCAATCGTCCGCTCGTAGTGCAGATACGACTCGCCAATGGCCGCCTGCAACAGTTGCAGGCGGCTGTACACGACCCCTGGGCTGGCGGCCAACGTGAACAGAATCTTGAACTCCGTCGGCGTCAGCACCACTTCCTGGCCGCGCTTCCATACGCGAAAGCGGGCTTCGTCAATCTTCAAATCGCCGCGCAGCAACACCGTGTTGTCCTGGTCCGGTTCACTGCCGGTTCGCCGCAACACCGAGCGGATGCGGGCCACAAGTTCACGAAGGCTGAACGGCTTCGTCAGGTAATCGTCCGCCCCGACTTCCAGGCCGACGATTTTATCCGCTTCCTCAGTCCTGGCCGTCACCATGATGATCCCGACGGACGATGTCTTGCGCAGTTCGCGGCACACATCCAAACCGCTCATGCCCGGCAGCATCCAGTCCAACACCACCAGTTGCGGCTTGACCTCCTCGACCATCTGCAAGGCCTCGGGTCCGGAGGATGCGGTGAAGACCCGAAAGCCTTCCCCCTGTAAAAACGGTTTCATGACGTCCAAGACTTTCGGTTCGTCGTCCACCAACAGCAGGGTGGTCTCCATCCGGCATACTCCCTTCGCCAACCGGTCGCGCCCACCGGCATTCGCCGGGACAATCCCTTCTCAGATACAAAACTGACGGATTTGCCCGCCTTCGTCAAGCCCGGGCAACCAGCGTCAGACCGTGACCTTGTCGCCGTCCAGGCACAAGCGGGGCCGGACGTATTGCAGAATCTGGTTGACACACTGCTCGACACTCAACTCATCGGTGTTCACCCGAACCTCCGGCTGCTCTGGCGGCTCGTAAGGCGCGCTGACCCCGGTGAAGTTTTGGATCAACCCCTGTTGAACCTTCTGGTACAAACCCTTTGGATCCCGCTGCGCACACACATCCACCGGACAGTGGACGTGGACCTCGACAAACGAGCCAGCGTCAAACAACGCTCGCGCCCGTGCGCGGTCTTCCCGGAAGGGAGAAATCAGCGCACACAGAACGACCACGCCGGCATCTACAAATAACTTTGCCACGTGGGCGACTCGGCGCACGTTTTCATGCCGGTCTTCCTCGCTGAAACCGAGGTCCGCATTCAACGCGTGGCGAAGGTTGTCCCCGTCCAACAAGTACGTGCGGTAGCCTTCCTCGTGCAGCCGCCGCTCCACTGCCGTCGCGATCGTCGACTTCCCGGATCCGGAGATCCCCGTCAACCACAGGCACATGCCCCGGTGACCCGCTTGCCGCTCGCGATCCGCCCGAGTCACGTCAGTGCGATGCCATATGACGTGACGGCCCTGGGTGTCCTCCGGCACCGTCGTTTACCTCCATTTGAACACCGGCCGTCGCACAACCTCATGCAAATGCCGGACTTCTTCTTGAAATTGGCTGCGCAACCATTGGCGAATCTCATCGTCCAGCGGTTTTCGCTGCATCGTCATGTTTTTTGCCTTCAGGCGCAACTTTGTCCGCACGGATGATGGGACCAACGGCTTCAGCAGCCGCGTCAACCAGTTCGACTGCGTGGCGATGTCGTACAACCCGCCTATTGGCACCCCGGTCGCATTGTAGCGCACCGACGTGTCGACTTTGACGTCGGGATCGACACCCAAGAAACTGAAGATATCGCGAAGAACCCGTTGGGTTTCCCGGTTAAACTCGTCGTATGAGACAATCTTCACGTTCCGCTCGCCGAACACGTGCAGGTAGCGCTCGACCTGTTCGGCGTATTGGCCGACTTCCCGGTACAGCCACAGCGGTTGGTAGCGTTTGCGGTTGCGCTCTGCCTCCTGCTGCAGGGCTTCGGCAAAGTCAAGCGTCTCACGCCCGTCCCGCACGAGGTGCATATACGCACTGTAGGCCCGCTCCACGGGGTTACGCAGGACCATGATGATTTTGACGTCAACCTGGCGGGCGATACGCTCCGCACAGCCCGGGTAGTACAAATAGTAAACGGAAGACTCGCCGATGGCCTTCTCCTGGTTAACCCGTTCAAACATCGCCGCGTATTCGGCCTCGTCGCGAATCAGATTGGCAGTGAACGCCTCATCGCCCGGCCCCTCAAACTTTTCCGGCATCTCCGGAGCGGCGAAGTAGTGAGTTTCCTTGCGCGGAGCCATGTAGATCTCGGGGTGTTGGTCTAAGTAACGGTCCAACGAGGTTGTGCCGGACTTGGCTGCACCCACAATCAAAAAGTTCGGCTTCGTCGCAAACACCCCCTCGTGTGTGGCGCTTCGTCGCACGGTCACTCGCGCCAAGGCACTCTCGTCGATTCTATTCTATCGAATTGATTTGAAGTTCGCCTTAAACAAATATGGAGAAGTTATGTAAGGGAAAAAGTGTAATTCCGGTTTGGCCAGACCCGCTTGGTCACACGCCCGGCGCCAACCACTTGCTCGCTTACTCTGCTGACAGGCGTGTTTTGGCTTCGCGGCTTCCGTGCGTTATATTGATGAAGAGTAAAGGCGGCCGACAGGGCGAACGCACCCGCCGACAGACGTCGGTGCCGCCGTGATGCCAGTCCCATCGTGTGCACGGGCCAATTACTCTCCGCTCGAAAGAAGGTCGATGTGATGGACAACGTCAACGCGACGAACCGCCACCGTGTGATGATTCTCGGCACCGGGCCGGCCGGGTTGACCGCTGCGATTTACGCCGCCCGGGCGAATTTGCATCCGTACGTGGTGGAAGGCAACGAACCGGGCGGCCAGTTGATGCTCACGACGGAGGTCGAAAACTTTCCGGGCTTCCCGGATGCCATCATGGGTCCGCAGCTGATGGACAACATGCGCAAGCAAGCGGAGCGGTTTGGGGCGCAGTTCGCGCGCGGCTGGGTAACCGCCGTGGACCTGAGCAAGCGGCCGTTTCAGGTCACGGTCAACGAATCGGAACAGCATTTCGCAGACGCGCTGATCATTTCCACCGGCGCATCGGCCAAAATGCTCGGCATCCCTGGCGAGTCGGAGTCAATCGGCCGCGGCGTCTCGACGTGCGCGACGTGCGACGGGTTTTTCTTCCGAGGTAAACAGGTGATTGTCGTCGGCGGAGGCGACTCCGCCATGGAAGAAGCGACGTTCTTAACCAAGTTCGCCAGCCAAGTGACCATCGTGCACCGCCGCCACGAGCTTCGGGCGTCCAAAGTAATGCAGGAGCGCGCCCGCAACAACCCGAAGATCCAGTGGGTGCTGAACGCGACGCCCGTCTCCGTGCAATCGGATGGCAACCGCGTCACCGGCCTGGAAGTACGCGACAATGAGACCGGACAGACCCGGGTGATCCCGGCGGACGGCGTGTTCGTGGCCATCGGCCACACCCCCAACACCGGCTTCCTGAAGGGCCAGCTGGAATTGGACGATCTCGGCTACATCCGCACTATCGGCGTCACGACCGCCACCAGTGTGGCCGGCGTGTTCGCCTGCGGGGACGTGATGGACCCGCACTACCGCCAGGCCATCACCGCCGCCGGGTCCGGCTGTAAAGCGGCCATGGACGTCGAACGATACCTGGAAGGCCAGGCGGTCCACGACTGGTCTGCTTCGTCCGCAGCCCGTTGACCGGCCACCGCGAACGACCGGGTCGGGTCAAACGCGCGTCCTGTTGACACCAGAGATCCCGGGCGCTATGGTTGACGTAGACAGGGCGGAGACAAGTTGTGGGCGCCGCCCCAACGGATGAAGAGGAATCGGAGAGACCGGAGCGCAGCCGGATTCGCCACCCCGGGTGGTCCGGCCCCGGTGATTGCCGTGAAGGAGAAGGGAAATGGGGGAACACGTTCGCATCGCCGTCACCGGGTACGGCGCGGTGACGCCGTACGGTGTCGGCGTCTCTGTGTTTTGGGATTCTATTGTTGCAGGTCGGTCGGCCGTCCGCCCGATGAGCGACCCCGAGCTAAGCACGTGGTCGCCGGTGGCCGCCGAGGCCATCGATTTTGACCCCTCTGAACACTTGGCAAGGAAGCTGTTGAACGACACCGACCGATTCACCCAGATGGCCTTGGTTGCGGCGACTGAAGCGTTCGCCGACGCTGGTCTCACGGACGCCGGCGGGCGGAGGCTTTTGCCGGACCTGCCTGGCGAAGGCGTCGGCATTGCCCTCGGTTCCGCCTTCGGCGGCATCCAGTCGTTCAACGCGGCCGCCGCCAAGCTGACCGCCGGGGCCGGGCGCGTGAGCCCGCGGCTGGTTCCGAAGTCGATTCCGAACGCCGCGGCAGCCGCCATCGCGATGCAGTACGGCATCCAGGGGCCGGTCGTGACGTATGCCACCGCCTGCGCTTCGTCGGCCAACGCCGTGGGCGAGGCGGCCGGATGGCTGCGGGCAGGCATGGTCGACGTCGTGCTGGCCGGCGGCGCCGAGTGCCTGTTTGCCCCCGCCGTCCTCGCCGGGCTGCGCGCCTCGGGCGCGCTGGCCACCAGCGGCCCCGGCGACCCCAGCACCTGGTCGCGGCCGTTTGACGTGGACCGCAGCGGCATGGTGATGGGAGAAGGCGCAGCGTTCGTCGTGCTGGAGCGGTTGGACCAGGCCTTGGCGCGGGGAGCCCGCGTCCGCGCCGAGCTGGCTGGGTACGGCACGTCCAACGACGCCTACCACGAAACATCGCCGCACCCGGAGGGGCGCGGGGCGGTGCTGGCGATGCGGCGCGCGTTGCGGGACGCCGGAATCGGGCCCGCGGATGTGGATTACATCAACGCCCACGCGACCGCCACGCCGGCCGGCGATCGCGCCGAGGCGTTGGCGCTGGCCGAGCTGTTCGGAGAACACCTGGCCCGCATCCCGGTCAGCTCCATCAAAGGCGCGGTCGGGCACATGCTGGGGACAGCGGGCGTCATTGAGAGCATCGCCTGCATTCGGGCGCTGGAGACGGGTTGGCTGCCGCCGACGCTGCACTGCGACAAACCCGACCCGCTTGCCCCGCCGGACCTCGTCCCCCATCGCGCACGTCGGCAGGCGATACGTCGAGCGTTGAGCAATTCGTTCGGGTTTGGCGGGCAGAACGGGGTGCTCGTCTGGCAGGCCATCTGAGGACGCGGCGGAGATTTGCCGTTTCTGCAGCTTGCCGTTTCCCAAGCGAAAGCCTGCTGTTGTGACGGCAGCCGGCCTCCAGGGCCCAGCGGGCCGATGGAGCGCGCCGGCAACCGCCCCCTGCCCCCACCGCACCGGGTGCCGGCCACCCGGTGCGGCCTGCCGTTTTCCGTGACCCCTCACCCGTGCTCAGACGAAGTCTCCGCCGTCTCGCCCGCGCCCGCCCGGAACGCGTCCAGCTTCTCCTGGATCATGCGGCGCAGCACGTACTTCTGAATTTTGCCGCTCGGCGTGCGCGGGAACTCGGTCACCACCTCCATCCAGTCCGGCCAATCCTGCATACGCACGCCCTTGTCGCGCAGAAACTCGCGCATCCGGTCAATCGTAAAAGGCGGCGCTCCCGGCTTCAGGCTGACAAACGCACACGCCCGTTCCCCGTCCCCCGCGCGCTCCGGCGGCATCGCCACCACCTGGGCGACCGCCACGTCCGGGTGTTCGTGCAGCACGTTTTCCAGCATCGTCACCGGCACCTGCTCTCCCCGGCGGCGAATCACGTCGCTGCTGCGGACGGCGAGGCGGATGTACCCATCCTCGTCCACCACGGCCCGGTCGCCCGTCTTGAACCAATCCCCGACGAACTGCTCGCGCGTGAAGTTCAAGCGCTTGAGGTACCCGACGAACATCGCCGGGCCGCGGCACCACAAATCCCCTTCGACCCCGGGCGGACAGGGTTTCCCTTCGTCGTCGACCACCAACAACTCCATGCCTGGGCACGGGTACCCTGACGTGTTCGTCAGCTTGTCCTCGCTGTCATCGAGAAACGTCAAAGTGACCAAGCCGTTTTCCGACTGTCCCCAGCCGGCCAGGATGCGAACCGGGAATTTGGCCGCGGCCTCCCGCACCAGCGCCGGCGGCACCGGCGCCCCCGCCGTGCAAAACGCCCGGAAGGAACGGAGATCCCGGTGCTCGATGCCCTCCACGTGAATCAGGTCGTACACGTAGGGGGTCGCCGCCATCGTCACCGAGACGCGCTCACGCTCGATGAGATCCACCAACTCCGCAGGATTCCACCGATCCTGGTAAATCGCCGTGCAGCCGCAGTGCACCTGGATGCGCGCGCCGTACAGAAAGCCTGTCTGGTGTGCGAACGTGGAGGCCATGAAGACGACGTCGTCTGGCGTCACCCGCAAGCGCTCACGGAAGTACTCGGTCGACACGCACAGGGAGTTGTGGGTGTGCATGACGCCCTTCGGATCCCCCGTCGTGCCCGAGGTGAACACAATTTCCGTGACCTCGTTGGGATCAATCTCTATCCCGTCCGGTTCCGATCTCGCCCGCCTCTGCTCCCACGGTTCCTCCATCAGCTCCGCGAACGGGCGCATGCCCGCAGGCACCCGTTCGCCCACCACAAACACATGCTCCAGCAACGGCCAGCCAGGCCGCAGCCGCTCCACCATTGCGGGGTAGTCGAAGCCGCCGAACTCGTCCGGAATGACCAGCACCTTCGACTCCGCCATGGCCACCATGTAACCGATTTCACGGTCGCGGTACACCGGGATCAACGGGTTGCTGATGGCCCCGATGCGCGTGGCCGCGAAGTGCAGGATGACGAACTCGTTCCAGTTGGGCAACTGAAACGACACTACGTCGCCTTTACGGACGCCAAGTTCCAGCAGCCCGAGGGCCACCCGGTCGACCCGGTCCGCCAGCTCCCGGAAGGTGAACCGGCTGCGGCGGTCCTGGATGGCCACCTTGTCCGGGTACCGCTCCACACAATCGCGCAGGTAGTCGATCACGGTCCGGTTTGGCCACAGCGATTGGTACTTCTCAATGTACTCAGGCGTCAACAACGTCTCCAACGCCATCTTCACACACCTCCTCGCCGGCGGATGAAGACCCGGCCAAGGACTTGCCGGGCGTACCAGGTCACCGGCGGCAGGCGCAACAATACGCGCCGCAGGTGCACACCGCGCCGGCACAATCGCACACAGCGGTATGCCCCGTTACGGCACGAGCAGCGTCAGGCCCCCGTCCACCCGAATCGTCTGGCCGCGAATCATCTCCGCCTCCTTGGAACACAAAAACAGAGCCACATTCGCCACGTCGTCCGCGTCAACCATCCGGTGGTACGGGATTTTTCGCTCGATCACGGCAAACGTCTCCTCGATGCCCGGAAAGTGCTCCAGGGCGCCGGTGACGACCGCGCCGGCGGAGATGGCGTTGACGTTGATCTTGCGCGGCCCGAGTTCGACGGCGAGGTACCGGACCAACGACTCGATGGCTGCTTTCGTGGCCCCCACGCTGGTGTAGTTCGGGAACACCCGGTCCGACCCGAACGACGAGATGGCGAGCATTGCCCCGCCCTCCGGCGGCATCAGCCGCGCCGCGTGCTGGGCGCCAAGCAAGAACGCGCGGGCGTTGACGTTGACGGTCCACTCCCACCCTTTGACGTCCAGCTCCATGGCCGGGCGGTTGCGCCCGCTGGCGGCGTTGTGCACGAACACATCCAGCCGGCCGAACGCCTCCCGGACGGACGCAAACAGCGCGTCAATCTTTTCCACCTGCTCGAGATTGGCCTTGACCAGCAAGGCCCGGCGGCCCAGCGCCTCCACTTCGGCCACCGTTTCGCGGGCCGCCTCGCCGTTGCGGAAGTAGTGGATCACGACGTCGGCGCCCTCCGCCGCAAAGCGCAGGGCCAGCCGCTTGCCGATACCCCGTGAGCTGCCGGTCACCAGCACAACCTTGCCGCGGTACCGCTGCGGCAGAGACGACCCGGCACCGTGCGCGCGGACAGACGGCTGCTCGGAGGACTCTACGGAAGATGGTGCGGACGGCGGATTGACCCCTGCGGATGATCCGGTCTGCACGGAGACCTCGGACCGCACGGACGGCTCGGACTGTATGCACGGTTCGGACGCTGGCACCGTTGAATACCCCTTTCCACATGAAGGCCGACAAAGGCGGACAACCTGTTGAAGTTAGAACCATTCTACCACCCTGGCGGCGGATGAGGAACACAGTGGCCGTAGGTGCCGTGACGGAACGGACCGGTACGGCGCAACCGCCTCGCGCGAATGGACCGCCCAGCGATTATCTTTACAATGAAGATATTGGCGGAGTACCATAGATGGCGAATGAGGTCCACACCCAAACCACTGCACCACATCCAGCCCATCCACCGGGGACATGGGGAGGTCCGAAAGCGGATGAGCCACCTGTGGAAAGCGCCGCAACCGGAGGCGGTGCCTGAACCGCTTTTTGCCCGCTGCGCAGAGTTGCTGGACCGCGTGGTGCCAGACCTCCTGCGCGACATGGTGCAGTTTTTGACCGATCTGCCCGGGGCCCCTGTCGTCACCGTACCGCAGGCGTACCTGCTCCGCCACCTGCAGTCCAGACCGCTGACGGCGTCCCAGATTGCGGAGCTGTTGTGCATCTCGTCGGGACCCGTCACCAGTCTCACCCGCCGCTTGATTCAGCGCGGGTACGTGGAGCGCCGGCAGGACCAGGCGGATCGACGGGTCGTGTGGTTCCACCTGACAGACAAAGGCAGGCAAGCTATTGAAGCGCTGGTCGGCGCGCGCCGCGCCAAGTGGGAGGCGCTGTTGCGCCAGCTGGGACCGGCATGGGCGCAGACCACCGTCGACGTGATGGCGGCAATGCACGACGCCGTGCGGCAGATGCGGCACCCCGCGTCCGACCCAGGCGAAATAGCGGCAGCCGGGCACGCCGACGAGTGAGCCTCGCCATCCGACGACGAACACGCGCCCGCCGGGCGCGCCAAGGAGGTGCTCCCCGATGCAGCGACTGGCCCAGTTCAGCTTCCGACGACACTGGCTGGTCATCAGCCTGTGGCTGGCCGCCTTGGCGGCAGCCATCCTGTGGTTGCCCGGCCTGAGCGCCGTGGTCGCCCATCAGTCGACGACCTTTTTGCCGGGCGACGCGGAACCGGTGCGCGCGGATCGCCTGCTCAACCGCGTGGACCCCAGCCACCACACCGCAACCTCAGCGGTCATCGCCATCCGCGACGAGCGCGGCTTGAGCGCGGCTGACCGGGAGTGGTTCCGGCAGCGGCTGCAGGAGGTGAAAGGCAACCGCCAGCGCTACGGCGTCTCCAGCGTGCAAGACGAGTGGAACACGAGAGGGGCCAGGCAGCTGTTCGTCAGCCGCGACGGTACCACGGAGATTGCCCTCGTCGGCTTCCCGCACACCTCTGTCGACGACCGGACAGCAGCCTCCTTGTCCGCGTTGCGCCAAACGTTCTCAGCGCCGCCGAAGCCGGCGGCCGTCTGGTTCACCGGTGACGCCCCGATTCAGCAAGACGAGATCCGCATCTCGCAACGCGGCGTCGAGCGCACAGGCGGCGTAACGGTGGCCTTGGTGCTCGTCATCCTGCTCGCCGTCTTCCGCTCCGTGGTGGCACCGCTGGTCACACTGATGTCCATCGGGCTGTCGTTTCTGCTCACCTCCCGCTTGGTGGCCGGCCTGGCCAGCGTCGGGCTGCCGGTGTCGACCTTCACGCAGACGTTTCTCATCGCTGTCCTGTTCGGCGCCGGCACCGACTACACCATCATGCTCTTGATGCGGTTTCGGGAGGAGCTGGCCGTTTCCCCTTCCAATCCAGAGGCGGCACTGGCGCGGGCCATCCCGGGGGCGGGGCGGTCCGTCTTGTTCAGCGGATTGACGGTACTGGTGTCGTTTCTCGTTCTGGCCCTCGCCCGGTTCGGCCTGTACCGCAGCGGCGTCGGTGTCGCCATCGGCTTGGCCGTGACCCTGTTGGCCTGCTTCACATTTGTCCCTGCGCTCATCCGCACCCTTGGACCGGCGTTGTTCTGGCCGCGCAAACCGGCGGCTTTGACAGCTCACCGGTCCTCCCGCTTCTGGCAGGCGACTGGCAAATTTGCAGTCCGGCGGCCTTGGTGGACCCTAGGTCTGGTTGCGCTGGCGCTGGCGCCGATAGCAAGCCTGTTCACCAACTTGCGCACGTTCGATCCGCTCTCCGACATCCCGTCGGCTCCGTCCGCCACCGGGTTGCGGGTGATGGCAGACGCGTTTGGCGCCGGGCGGGCGCTGCCGATGGAGTTGGTCGTCCATACGGACGCCGACCTGCGTACACCTGCCGGGTTGGCGGCGATTGAACAAGTGTCGCAGACGCTCGCCAGCCAACCCGGCGTGCAAGAGGTGGACAGCGCCACGCGGCCGTTGGGCCAGCCGATTGCGGCGTACGAGCTGGCGAACCAGAATCAGCAGGCTGCCGCAGGGTTGCAGCAGGTAAACCAGGGCCTTGCCACCATCGCCCGCCGGCTGCAGGAGGCCGGCGAGTCGGTGCAACAACAGGCCCCGGGAGTACAGAAACTGGCGGACGCCTCCCGCCAGGTGGCGGAAGGAACAGGCCAACTCTACACCGCGGCGGCATCGGTCGCGCGCGGATCGCAAGCGGTCTCCGCAGGTACAGACCAGCTTCAGACCGGCGCCAACCAACTGAAACAGGCGGCCAGCGGTTTGGTCAGCGGGTTCAACCAGGCGGCAGCCGCACAGCAGCAGGTTGCCGCCGGCCTGCGCCGGTCGGCCGAGGGGATGCAAAGCCTCACTAAGAGCGCACAGCAGCTCAGCCAATCGCAACAGGAGCTGGCACAGGCGGCACGACAGCTGGCCGATGCCGTCGCGGCTTGGGCGAAAGCCCACCCCGAGCAAGCGGCAGACCCGAACTGGCAGGCCATTCAGAAGATGGCCGAAGCCCAGGCCCAAGGGCAGTCGCAAACCGCCGGCGCGGCGGCCGCGCTTTCCCAAAATGCGCAAGCCCTCGCCGGCGGGTTGTCTCCGTTGGCGGATGCGGCCGGCCAGGCGGCCAACGGCGCGCAAGCGGCGGCAGCAGGGGCTGCTCAACTGGCCGACGGGGCGGGTCGGCTCGCCGGGGCAGCGGGTACAGTCGCTGAAGGCGCCAACCGGCTGACAGGGGGCGTCCGGCAGTTGGCGGACGGCGCACAGCGGCTGGCGGCCGGCAGCCGGCAGGTCGCGGCGGGCGTTTCAGCCTTGCCCGGTGGTCTCCGACAAATGGGATCCGGGTACGCAGGTGCCAGCCAGGGACTCCGGCGCGTCCAGTCCGGCCTGCGCGAAGTGCAGTCATACCTGCGGCACAGCGCCACGGCGGCAGCCGCCGGCACTCCCGGATTCTACCTGCCGTCCGTCGCGCTGGACAATCCGGATGTGAAGCGTGCGCTCGACACCTACGTGTCCGCGGACGGACACATCGCCAAGTTCCAGGTCATCCCGACAGGAGACCCGTACGCCACCACCACCATGGCCAGCCTGCCGCACCTGAAGCAAGCGGCGGCGGCGGCGCTGGCGGCCAGTCCGATCCACGGCGGTACATTCCTTGCGGCCGGAACGACCGCCCAACAGTACGCGCTGAACCAGATCTCGAACCAAGACTTCGTGCGCACCGTGTGTCTGATTCTGGCCGCCATTTTCCTGCTGCTGACCGCGATGCTCCGGTCTGTCGTGGCACCGCTGTACATCTTGGCGTCCCTGGCCGGCAGTTACTTCGTGACGATGGGCGTCGTGCAGACCGTGAGCGTCCACTTGCTGCACAAAGCCGGGCTGAATTGGACGGTGCCGTTCTTCGTATTCTTCCTGCTGGTCGCGCTGGGCGTGGACTACAGCATCTTCTTGATGGCTCGCTTCCAAGAGGAACATGACCGCGGCCTGGCACCTGCCGAGGCCGTGTGCGTGGCTATGGAAAACATGGGCAACGTGATTTTTTCGGCGGCCGTGATCATGGCGGGCACATTCGGCTCCATGGTCGTGTCCGGTGTGACATCTTTGGTCGAAATTGCCATCGCGGTTGTTTTCGGCCTGCTCCTGTACACTGTTCCCGTCCTCGGCCTGTTTGTGCCTGCATGTGCTGCTGTCGTGGGACGGGGTCACCATTGGCCGTTCGTCAGAACGGTGCCGCCTGCGCACCCCGAATCAGCCCGATGATTTCCTCGCGCATGCGGATAAACTCGGGGCTTGAGCGCACCACGCGGCCGTCCGCGTCCCCGTGAGTGCTGAACGGACAGGTCCTGTCGCACAGGATGACAGCCGGCCGCGGGGACAGGACCACCACGCGGGTGGCCAGGAACAACGCCTCCTCCACGTCGTGGGTGATGAAAAACACGGTCTTGCGCGTCGTCCGCCACACGTTCCGCAACAAGTCTTGCATCTGTTCTTTCGTAAACGCGTCCAGCGCTCCGAACGGCTCATCCATCAGGACGACGGACGGATCCGTGGCGAGCACGCGGGCAATGGCCACCCGTTGTTTCATGCCTCCTGACAACTCGTAAGTCCGCAAGCGGCGAGCGGCGGACAGGCCGGCCAGCTCCAGGTACCGTTCCACGATCCTTTGTCGGAGCGCGCGCGGAACCCGCTGCATCTTCAGGCCGAACGCGACATTGTCCCAGACGTTCAGCCACGGGAACAGCGCGGGCTGCTGGAACACCACTGCCCGGTCGCGGCCTGGTCCCTGAATGGGGCGTCCGCGGCACAGGACCTTGCCCCGGTTGGCCGGCTCGATACCGGCGATGATTTTCAACAGCGTGCTCTTGCCGCATCCGGAGGGACCCAGCAGGCATACGAACTCCCCCGTGTCAATGGACAGGTCAATGCCGTTCAACACATGAATGACCTGGTTTCGCGTATGGTACCAGCGGCTGACGCCAGCCAACTCCAGCAGCAATGGAACCCCCCTCCGGGCGAACCGCCCGCCAGACGCCCCCTTCAGCGGCTGGCGAGCTGCAGGTACTTGGGTTGTACCGCGTGGTTAGACACTGCCAGCGGAGCGGATTTCATCAAATCTCCCTGTTGGGCCAAGTAGTCGGCATTGCTCTTTATGATCCGGCCCATCGCGCCGGTCTTCCGGGAAGTGCCGAGATACTGGGCAGGCAGCTGTTGCGGAGCGGACAGCCAAATCAGCTCCGACATCTCGTGAAGAGCCTCTGCCTTGGGGATCGCGAACAGGTTGGCGATAACCGCCGCCGCCTGCGCAGGGCTCTTTTTGTAAAAATCGTATGCCCGCAGGTTTGCCTTCAAGTAGGCGGCCACAACGTTCGGATACTTCTCCGCAAACTCTTTGCGCGCCACCAGCACATCCGCTGTCACCACCCCATGTTTCGCGAGCTGGCCGCTGTCGAGACCCACATTTCGCGCCCAGTTCTTTCCGGCGAACTGGAAACTAGTCGACTTCGTGGGACATGTCCGCGGAGGTGCGGTCAGAAGGAAATGAATAGTGA
>JADGIC010000123.1 GCA_019683615.1 Alicyclobacillaceae bacterium
AAGTAGTACACCGCCCCGCCCGTCGGATCCCACCCGTGCACCGCATCAAGCACCGCCTTCACCGAATCCTTGTCAGGCTGCAGGTAAAACTGACCATCGGACACGGCCGTGAAAGCGCCGGGGTGGAATATGATGGCGGGGATGGAATGCGGAAACCTGGGATCCTGAAGCCGGTTCAAAATCACGGCAGCAATCGCCACCTTACCGACATACGGCTCGCCGCGGGCTTCGCCGTACACGACGTGGGCCATCAAGTTCAGATCACGCTGGCTGATACCGTGTACAACGGCCGGCACATGCGGCGTCGAGTCGGACGACGCGGCTCCGACAGCACTGGTGGCACCGGCGTTTTTTTGCCCGGGGAGAGGGCCGCGGTAGTGCCACGCCTTCGTCGCCTTCACCAGCTTGATCTTTGTCTTCATGTCGACGATACCGGTGGGCTTCATGCCGAAGGCGTATTGGAAGTCACGGACCGCCCAGTACGTGCGCCAACCAAAGTCACCGTCGATTTTCCCGTGGTAGTACCCGAGAAAGCCGAGGCGGTTCTGCAATTCATAGACGTCGTACCCTTGGCTGCCGTAACGCAGGTTCCGCGGCGTGAACGCCTGCGCCGGGGGAGCCGGAACCAACGCTGCAGCCGCCGTCAACGCTAGTGCGGCACACAGTGCTAGGGGGGACTTTCGTTTCCAATTCATCGCAAAACAACCCCTCCAACATCGGGATGTGGACAAAGACCCGAACGTCTGAGGGGTATTCTGAGGCTTCGAGGCATAAAATATGCCCGTCGGTTCAACCCGACGGACACGGGGCAACAGGGCCGAGAGGCCCCTGGATTTCCTGACGCCCTCGTTGACGGCTCGCCGTTCAGTGTAAAGGCTCGATGTCAAAATCGTCCTCGTTGTCACACAGACAGCGTTTGAACCCGGTTTCGATATGGCCTTTGGCGTCCCGAACACCGCGGAGAATGAACGTTTCACCGCAGCGGCGACACCGAATATGCACTTTGATGCGCTGATTGGATGCGCCCATATCCTCGCTCACTCCTTGTCCAGACATGGTTTCCGGCCGCATGGCACACAACCTCCCTGTCCGGCGTCGCGCCCTCCGCCGCGACCGGCGGTGACCCATCTAAGAGGGGGCATCCGGACACACGCATACATAAACCTTCCAGCCACAACTTGATCATTCGTCATCGTCTGGGAAACTCCTGCTCAGGCGGAAGACCGAGCGCGTGGTTCCCCAATTGGAGAAGCCAATATGTAATTGTACACCACAGTTGGGGCTTGTTTCAAATGCAACGGAAGCATCGTTCACACCCACGTTCGGTTAGTTCCAGCTTGGCTGTGGCAAACTGTCGGCGTACATGCAGAGGGGGACAACAGCCTGTGACTCGTACGGATTCGCCCACGCAAACGTCACAACCGCCATCCACCTGGCTCGCCATTGCCATCCTGTCGTTCGTTCCGTTGCTCATGGTGCTTGGCAATTCGGTGCTGATCCCGGTATTGCCGACGATGCAGGAGAAGATGCATGTCAATCGGTTTCAGGTGAGCTTGCTGATCACCCTGTTCTCGATACCTGCTGGCTTGGTGATTCCTGTGGCAGGGTTCATCTCCGATCGATTCTCCCGCAAGTGGGTGGTTATCCCTTCACTTTTGTTGTTTGGAGCCGGGGGCGTGATCGACGGATCGAGCGCCTGGTGGCCGGCCAAACCGTACCTGCTCGTCTTGATCGGTCGTGTCATACAAGGTATTGGCGCCTCAGGCACGGCACCGATTGCGATGGCTTGGATGGGCGATTTGTTCTCCGGCAGTATGCGAAGCAGGGCACTTGGCGTGAACGAAGCAGGTAACGCCTTCGGCAAGGTCGTCAGCCCGATTTTGGGCGCCGCCGTCGCACTCCTGGCTTGGTTTGCGGTGTTCTTCATCTTTCCAGTGCTCTGCGTACCGCTGGCGGTCGCACTGTGGCGCCTGTTGCCCGACAGCCGGGCAAACTCCCGCACTCAGACCGTCGGACAGTACCTGGCCTCGCTGCAAGAGGTGGCTCGCCGCGAAGGGCGGTGGTTGGTCGTCGCATACCTTTCCGGATCGGCCGCCTTGTTCACGCTGTTCGGCGTCCTGTTTTACCTGTCGGACTTGCTCGAAACACGCTACGGCGTAGATGGCATCGTAAAAGGTTTGGTGTTGGCGATTCCGTTGCTGGTGTTGAGCGCGACCTCCTTCGCAGCCGGAACGTTTATGCGCAAGCAAAAAACGCGAATGAAGTGGTTTATTGTGTCCGGTTTCGCGTGTCAGGCGACGACGCTGCTGGCAGCTGTATTCTCGGGCGCCCGGCCCATGGCGCTGGTGGCGCTGATGTCGGTGACGGCAATCGGTACCGGCCTGATCCTGCCCAGTCTGAACATGCTCATCACCTCCGCCGTGTCCGCGCAGCGGCGCGGAGTGGTCACGAGCCTTTATGGCAGTGTTCGATTCCTCGGCGTTGCATTCGGACCACCCGTGTTCACCTGGCTGCTGAGCATCTCCACGGTATGCATGTTTCTTGCGGTCGCCGGGCTTGCATGCGCATGCGGGCTGCTCGCCCTGTGGTTGATCCGTCCGCAGACGAATCCGCAACAGCCGACGGAAGGCACCTCCCGGCGAACACTGTCCCCATCATGGTCGTCAGGCGCACGCCACAAGGCCCGAGTGTGATTTACATGTCACAGCCGCACCAGGAATATGGATGAATGGGACGGCAGGGACCGGCACCCCCGGTACGCCGCCCAGGAGGAGAGACGCGCGGTGCCCATCCCGGAGTTATTGCTGATCATTCTGATTATCGTCGGTGTGATCGGCCGGGTCAACATCGTTTCTGTTGCCGCCAGTCTGTTGTTGGTGTTGCGAATGTTGCGCCTGGAACGCTTCTTTCCGATGCTGGAACGCAGAAGTCTGGAACTGGGCTTGTTGTTCCTCATGATCAGCATCCTCATACCGCTGGCCAGCGGAAAAGTCAGTGGAAGGGAAATGATGACCTCCATCTTTAGCGTGGCAGGTATTGCCACTGTGGTTGGCGGCATCGTGGCCACCGTTTTAAACGCAAAAGGCCTGGACTTGCTCCAGGCCTACCCGTCGTTGCTGGTGAGCGTCGTGTTGGGCAGTGTGATTGGTATCGTCGCATTTCGCGGCATGCCCGTCGGACCCCTGATGGCCACCTCTCTGGCCGCCTTTTTCTTGATGATATTCCGGTTGTTTCGCTAAGTCCGGCTTAGCCTCTCAAGTTTTGGCCTACAGAGGGAACATGTGAACCAGTCGCGCCACCGCATGGCGGCGCAGAATACACTTCCCGTACTCCTCCAAGACCGCGGCCGTCACGTGTGAGTATTCACCATACTCATGCAGAATCGACCAGACGGCGTCGTAATCTTCTTCGTGCAAACTCTCTTCGTCGATGAACAGGTGATAACCTCCGTGGTATTCGTACAAGGCGGCCTCCACCTGGTAGTCGCTGAGAGCGTGTGCAGCCCGCACCAAGTCCTCAAAGTCCCGGAACCGAAAGACGAACGACGAAAAGAGTTCGGCGGACAGCTCGACGTCCAGCTCTTCGTCGTCATCCCCGTCCGACTTCACATGACCGGGGAGGCTCGGAACGCGCGTGACAATCACGACCACGCCCTCTGACGGCATTGTGAACGCCTCAACTGCGATGGGGCCGGCAATTTCGAATCCCACCTCAGTGTACGCGGTTTCCATCATATCCCAAAAAAGCTCCTGGACCTTTTTGCCGTTTTGCCAAATTTCGTTTCTATCAATTCCGCGCTCTTCGAGATCGTCGTAACTGATGAAGATGCGAACCTTGTCGTGAGCAATTCGTTCCACACGCACCGTGCATCCCCCCTTCGCAAAAGGTCAGGTTCCGAGACGCCGGCAGGAGCCTTTCCAACTCTGATTCTAGCAAACCGTTGGGTACGGTGCTGCTTCCAATTGATGTTGCTACAGCGTATTCGCGAGTTCCCACATTGCGTGCGCGTATATCTCTGCACAGCGCAAATAATCGTCAATCTCCCAATATTCATCCGGTTGGTGCGCCACGTCAGATTGTCCGGGGAAGAGGGGGCCAAATGCCACCGCATTGGGAATCGCCCGCGCGTAAGTGGCACCGCCGATCGCAATGGGGGTGAACGGTTGGCCGGTTTGAGCCTCCCACACCCTGCGCAACGCGGTCACCACAGGGCTGTCGGGCGCCACGTACAGTGGGCCCAAGTGGTCTTCCAAGACCACCTCCCACTTATCCGACACATGCTGGCGGCAGCGCGCGACCAACTCGTCGGCCTGCACGTGCAGCGGATAGCGGACGTCAAACCAAAACGTGTACCCATCACCGGATAACTCGGCCCGACCGAGATTCGACGTGAGTGGTCCGCACACGTCGTCGCCGTCGTTCAAGCCCAGCCCCTTGCCGCGCGTGTCTTGAGTCCCTATCATCCGCCACATCGACGCATTGGCCACTGGGCGCGAACCCAACAGCGATGCCAACGCGACAATCGCGTTGTCACCTCGGTCCGGTGTACTTGCGTGGGCCGAGCGGCCCCGCACCGCCACCTGTACGTGTGACCCGTTCACGCTGACCTTGACGTCAATCTGCCGTTGGCGGCCCTCCGCCAGCAACTCGCGCTCCCACTCTGCCGCTTCGGTCTCTGAATGGCAATCGACCACGGCGTAAGCAGAATCGGGGACCATGTTGGCACGTTGCCCGCCTTCGAAGCGGATCACCTGAGGACACATCGATTGACGTTCCGGCATCAACCTCAGGCGTATCGTGGCTACACCCTTCTCGGCAAAAATCAGCGGAAATTCCGCATCCGGTGAAAACCCGCCGAGCGGCTGTGGCTCCCGTGCGAAATAGTGCTTCAGGCCTTCCCAACCACTTTCTTCATCCAACCCGAAGACGATCCGAATCTTCCGCTTCGGCCGCAACCCTGCGGAGCGGATTGCAGCCAGTGCCCAGAGCGCGCTCATCGCCGGACCTTTGTCGTCCAGAGCACCTCTCGAGTAGATCCGCCCGTCGTGAATTTCCGCCCCGAACGGCGGTACCGTCCAGTTGTCACCGGCGGGCACCACGTCGAGGTGGCACAGCACCGCAACATAGTCTTGACCTTCACCATACTCGACGTGTCCCGCGAAGCCATCGACGTCGCGACCCTGCAGACCGAACCGGTCGGCGAAGGCCAAGACGTACCGAAGCGCTTCGGCAGGACCCTCGCCGAACGGTTTCCCAGGCTGCGGTCCCCCTTCGACACTGGGGATGCGCAGCAGTTCCTGCAACGTCGAGACCATCTCCGCTCGATGTTGCTCAAAGAACTCCTTGAACAACCGACTCAGCCCCTCACTGATGCACACGTCTGTCGTTGCGGACACGCCCGAACCCGTTGGTCCAGCGTGTCCCTGTCCGGCAGCGGCCGGTGTCCGCGGAGCCTCGCCCGCAAACCGTCACGTGGAGCCACGCTCGACGACGTTGTGCGACAACGTCACCGTGTAGTCATCGACCGGCTCCTCATTCAGCAGTTTTGTCAGCAACCGCATGGACACAGCGCCAAAGTCGTACATCGGCTGGGCAATCACCGTCAACTCGGGCCGCACCATGGTGGCAAGCCGCGTGTTGTCGAACGCAATCACCTTCACGTCGGCGGGGACGGACAAACCCAAATCTTGAACGGCGTGGATGGATGCCAAGCCCAGTTCGTCCGATGCCGCGACAATCCCGTCCACGCGGTTGTCCCTGAGCAAATCCTTGATCAACGGCAAAGCCGTTTCATAGCGGCCGTCGCGCAACTCTATCCGCAGCAACTGCTCATCCGGAATACACGATTCAACACCGATGCCTCTGCGGTCCGCGAGCACGGACGTGCCCGGAATCAAGGTCACGTAGGCGATGCGGCGGCATCCTCTGGAGAGCAGGTACGACGCCGCATCCCTTCCGGCCTGCCGGTTATCAATATTGACCGAGGGAATCCGGCGTTCCGGATCCTCGGTAGCGCACAACACCACCGGTATCTGCGCCTGCTCAAACGCCTGCACATGCTCTTTCCGAAGCCGGTTTGTCATGTAAATCAAACCGTCCACCTGGTGCTCCCACATGGTCCCCACCAGGTTCACTTCACGGCTGACTTGGGCGTCTGAGTTCGTGAGCATGATATGGTAATCGTACATCGCCGCAATATCTTCGATTCCACGGACTACTTCGGCCACAAACGCGGCAGAGACATCAGGTACAATCACGCCGATGGTGCGCGTCTTTTTGCTCGCAAGCCCGCGGGCAACGGCGTTTGGCCGGTATCCCAAGCGCGCAATTGCGTCCAAGACGCGCTGTTTGGTATCGTCCTTGACCACCGCCGTCCCGTTCAGGACCCGGGATACCGTGGCCATGGACACCTTCGCCTCCCGCGCCACGTCGTAGATGGTGACCGTCACTGTCCGTCACCTCCCGGAACACCACTTTGATCTATGATAACACGTGTTCCCGGTCCTTGCAGGAATCACGAAAAAGAGGACGTGCGCAACGTCCCCTCGCCATTGGTGCGGGTGAAGGGACTCGAACCCCCACGGTTGCCCGCCAGAACCTAAATCTGGTGCGTCTGCCAATTCCGCCACACCCGCATGGCCATGTCGTGTCTTGTTCCGCTTTATCCTATCACAGACCATGCCCGGCGACAACTCGACCTCTGGGCCCCGCCGGGCACGCCATCCGGAAGCAAAAAAGCCCGGCGCCAGGGCGACGGCAGGGATACCCCCGCTCGCTCCCGGCTTCGGACTTTGTTCACGTTGCTCCTTCCGCCTGGCAGCGTCCTACGTTCCCAAGCGCCTTCGCGCTCAGTATCATCGGCGCTGGAGGGCTTAA
>JADGIC010000124.1 GCA_019683615.1 Alicyclobacillaceae bacterium
TGGGTGAAGTATGTGCTCCGTGAGCTGGCGCGATCGCCACTGACAGTTGCGTAGGCACAGCGAACGGTGAGGTCTCCCCTACCGAAGCTTGACACGGACCCCCTCTGGCCTGCGAGTTGTCAAACGCGCCCGCGTGGTCTATCTTTAAATGAGTGTCGTGCTGTCTCAGGCTTGACATTCAGGAGGAATCGGCAGATGAACATCCACGAGTACCAGGCCAAGGCGGTGCTGGCCGGCTACGGCGTGGCCGTGCCGAAGGGCAAGGTTGCATTCACGGTGCAAGAGGCGGTGCAGGCCGCACAAGAGTTGGGTGGCCGGGCCGTCGTGAAGGCTCAGATCCACGCGGGCGGCCGCGGCAAGGCCGGCGGTGTAAAGGTTTCCAGGTCGCTGGCCGAGGTTGAACAGAACGCGAGGGCTCTTTTAGGCCATACACTGGTAACACATCAAACGGGTCCGCAAGGAAAAGTGGTCAAGCGGCTGTTAATTGAACAGCTCAGTGACATCGAAAAGGAGTACTACATAGGGCTGGTCGTGGACCGTGCGTCAGGTCGCGTGGTGATGATGGCGTCCGGTGAGGGCGGCATGGAGATTGAGGAAGTGGCTGCGCGAACGCCGGAAAAGATCTTCCGTGAAACTATCGATCCGGTCGTGGGACTGACACCGTTCCAGGCTCGGAACCTGGCTTTTGCCATCGGCATCCCGTCCGATTTGGTCAACAAGGCGGTCAAGTTCATGACCGGCCTGTACGAGTGTTTCGTCGACAAGGACTGCTCGATTGCGGAGATCAATCCGTTGGTTGTCACGCGCCAGGGTGAAGTGATGGCTCTGGACGCGAAGTTGAACTTTGATGACAATGCCCTATTCCGCCACCCGGACATCCTCGAGCTGCGGGATCTCGATGAGGAAGACCCGAAGGAGATCGAAGCGTCGAAGTACGGGCTCAGCTACATTGCGTTGGACGGCAACATCGGTTGCATGGTAAACGGAGCCGGTCTCGCCATGGCCACGATGGATACCATTAAATATTACGGCGGGGAGCCGGCCAACTTTCTGGATGTCGGCGGAGGCGCTTCCGAGGAGAAGGTTACGGAGGCTTTCAAAATCATCCTGTCGGATCCGAAGGTCCGCGGCATTCTCGTGAATATCTTTGGCGGCATTATGAAGTGCGACGTGATTGCGAACGGCGTGGTGGCCGCAGCCCGGCAGGTCGGGTTGGACAAGCCGTTGGTCGTCCGCTTGGAAGGGACAAACGTGGAGCTGGGCAAGGAGATTTTGAACGAGTCCGGGCTGAACATCGTGGCTGCGGATTCGCTGGCAGACGCGGCGCAGCGAATCGTCGCGCTCGTGTGAGGAGGAATCGTCGATGAGCATCTTGGTCAACAAGGACACGCGCGTGATCACGCAAGGCATCACGGGTTCAGCCGGGTTGTTTCATACCCAGCAGGCCATCGAGTACGGTACCAAGGTCGTCGGCGGCGTGACGCCGGGCAAGGGCGGCACCACGGTTGCAGGCGTGCCGGTTTTCAATACCGTGGCTGAAGCGGTGCGCGAGACCGGGGCGAATGCATCCGTCATCTACGTTCCGCCCGCGTTCGCGGCAGACGCCATCATGGAGGCGGTGGCGGCGGAACTGGATCTGGTCATTTGCATTACGGAAGGTATTCCCGTTCTGGACATGGTCAAGGTCAAGCGGTTCATGGAGGGCCGCCACACGAGGCTGATAGGCCCCAATTGTCCGGGCGTGATCACCCCGGGGGAATGCAAGATTGGCATCATGCCGGGGTACATCCACACGCCCGGGAAAGTCGGCGTCGTGTCGCGCAGCGGGACGTTGACGTATGAGGCTGTGTACCAGCTGACAGTGCGCGGCATCGGCCAGTCGACCGCAGTGGGCATCGGCGGCGATCCGGTGAAGGGCACTGAGTTTATCGACGTACTCGAGATGTTCCAAGAGGACCCGGATACCGAGGCGGTGATCCTGATTGGTGAAATTGGCGGAACCGCTGAGGAGCAGGCGGCCGAGTGGATCCGGGAGCACATGACAAAACCGGTGGTCGGTTTCATTGCCGGTGCAACGGCGCCTCCCGGACGGCGGATGGGACACGCGGGTGCCATCATCTCCGGTGGCAGTGGTACAGCTTCTTCCAAGATTGCCAAACTCCAGGAGTGCGGGATTCGGGTGGCGCCCACGCCGTCTGAGATGGGGTCGACACTGGAGGCTGTACTGAAAGAACGCGGCTTGCTGGAGAAGTGCTTGGTGAAGTGAGGTGTACTCGACCCTTCGTCTGCCGCCGGGGCGGGACGGCAGGACGACAGGGCCGCATGAACCATGATTACGCAGGCGGGCGCCGGATTTCCCGGTGCCCGCCTGCGTTTGTGATCGCCGGGTATCAATCGGTATCGTGCAGGAGTGGACCTGGATTGCGGCTTGTTTGACAATGGTGGCGGGTGCCGGGAATGAGGTGACTCGCATGGCCATGCGGTGGAACGAGCGGGCCTGGCGGATCGGGCTCGCACTCATGGACGTGGAGCGGACGGTGGTCCGGAAGCTGGTCCGAACGTTCGGAAGTGCCACAGCCGCGTGTGAAGCGGGGCCTGCGGAGTGGTGCGAACGCGCGCGCCTGAAGCCAGAGGCGGCGGCGCGTTTCGGACGCTGCGTTCGACAGATGGAACGGGACGGCCCGGAGTGCTGGGAGCGCAGGCTTCGATCGCGGGGCATTCGTTGCCTGGTTCCGGGTGACGAGGACTACCCAGCCGCGTTGAACGACTTGGTTGATCCGCCCGTTGCCCTGTTCGCACGTGGACGGGGTTTGTTGGCGGACCTCGAACAGACCGTCGCGGTGGTCGGTACGCGGCGGGCGTCTGGGTACGGCTTGGAAGCCGTCCGGTGGATCGCGGAGCAGTTCGCGCGTGCCGGCCTGACAGTGGTGTCAGGCATGGCGCTGGGGGTGGACGGCGAGGCCCACCGAGCTGCCTTAGAGGCGGGTGGGTGCACGACCGCAGTGTTGGCGTCAGGGCCTGATGTCTGCTACCCTCCAGGGCACAAGGAGCTGTTTGCGCAATTGTGTGAACGCGGGAACGTACTGACTGAATACCCGCCTGGGTGGCCTGTGGCCAAACATCGCTTCCCGGAGCGAAATCGATTGATTGCCGCCTTGGCGCGGGCGACTGTGGTCGTTCAGGCGGGGGAGCGAAGCGGGGCGCTGGTGACGGCCGACTGGGCGCTGGAGTTGGGGCGCGACGTCTATGTGGTCCCAGGCCCCATCACGTCGGTGCACTTCCGAGGTTCTCACCGGCTGATTCAGCAAGGTGCTCATCTCTTGTTTGACCCTCTTGACTGTCTGGCTGAGTGGGGCCTCGGCGTATCCCGAAGCGGCACGGGGACCGCCGCGGCACCGTCGGTCCCGGCGCGGTGGGTGGACCTGTACGACAGGATGGATGATGCGTGCGCGGTTCCTGTACTGGCGAACGTGCTTGGTTGGCCGCTGCACCAGGTGTACGCCGGCCTGCTGGAACTGGAGTTGGCCGGTTTGGTTGAGCGCCTGCCGGGGGGTGCCTACCGCCGCTGTCGTGCCTGACCGCCCGATGGGCGTGAGCCTGGTTTGCAATCGAATTGATTCCGGTGATAATATGGGTTGAACGTTTGGCGCAGGGCGGGGATGAACTTAAGGGGGAGACGCATTGGCGGACTACTTGGTCATCGTCGAATCGCCGGCTAAGGCCAAAACCATCGGTAAGTATTTAGGCAAACAGTACACCGTCAAGGCATCGATGGGTCATGTTCGCGACTTGCCCAAGAGTCAGTTGGGAGTGGATATAGAGCACGGTTTTGCACCGAAGTATATCACCATTCGCGGCAAGGGCGATGTGATCAAGCAGTTGCGCGAAGCGAGCCGGAAGGCGAAGCGTGTCTTTCTGGCGGCAGACCCGGATCGCGAAGGGGAAGCCATTGCGTGGCACTTGGCACACCTGTTGGATGTCGACATGAGTGAGTCTTGCCGCGTGGTGTTTCACGAGATTACAAAGGATGCGGTCAAGCAGGCGTTTCAGCAGCCGCGCCGTCTGAACATGCACTTGGTCAACGCACAACAGGCCAGGCGTGTATTGGACCGCCTGGTTGGATACCGGCTGAGCCCGCTGTTGTGGCGGAAAGTGAAAAAGGGGTTGTCGGCAGGCCGCGTGCAGTCAGTCGCCGTCCGGCTGATCGTGGACCGCGAGCGGGAGATCCGGGCGTTTGTACCGGAGGAGTACTGGACGGCCGACGCCCATTTCTCTCTGAAAGAGGGGACTTTCTCCGCGCGCTTTCACGGATACGGGGATGAGAAGACGCCCCTGCCGGACCGGGCGTCGGTCGACGAGTTGTTGGCGCGGGTGAAGGGCCAAGCATTCCGCGTCGAGCGGGTCAAGCGGTCGGAGCGGCGCCGCAATCCGAGCCCGCCATTCATCACGAGCAGTCTCCAACAGGAGGCCGCTCGCAAATTGGGCTTTCGTGCCTACAAGACCATGCAGATCGCGCAGCAGTTGTATGAAGGCTTGGACATTGGAGCCGAGGGAGCGGTCGGGCTGATCACATACATGCGTACTGACTCGACCCGGGTATCCGAGGTGGCGCAGGCGGAGGCGCGCCAGTTCATCTTGGAACGGTACGGGGAGGCTTACCGGCCGGAACGTCCGCGTCAGTACAGCACGCGCAGCGGCGCCCAGGACGCGCACGAATGCATCCGCCCCACATCTGTCCGCCGGGACCCGGAATCCTTGCAGCCGTTCTTGAACAAAGACCAATACCGGCTGTACAAGCTGATTTGGGAGCGGTTCGTGGCCAGTCAGATGAGTGCAGCTGTTCTGGACACGACGACGGTGGAAATTGCGGCGAACGGCGCGTGGTTCCGGGCATCCGGCAGCATTGTGAAGTTTCCGGGCTTCATGACCATCTACACGGAGGGCCAGGACGATTCTGCAGTCGACGAAGGGGATAACCGCATCCTGCCGCCCTTGGAGGAAGGCATGGTGTTGCCCGAGCCGACGGTCATTCCGGAACAGCACTTCACCCAGCCGCCACCACGCTACTCGGAGTCGTCGTTGGTCAAGGCAATGGAGGAGCTTGGCATCGGCCGGCCGAGTACGTACGCCCCCACGATTGAAACCATTCTGAAGCGAGGTTACGTCGTGTACGAGCAGAAGCGATTCGTACCGACAGAATTGGGTGAAATTGTGGTCGATCTGTTGGTTCAGCACTTTCAACAGCTGATCGACGTGGACTTCACGGCGAACCTCGAGAAAGAACTGGACCGCGTGGAAGAAGGCGATGTGGACTGGATCAAGTTGCTGCAGTCGTTTTACGGGGAATTTGAGAAGGATCTGGAACGGGCAGAGCAGTCTCTGGAACACGTGCACATCGTCGATGAAGTCTCCGACGTCGTCTGCGAGAAGTGCGGCCGGCAGATGGTGTATAAACAGGGTCGTTACGGAAAATTTTTGGCCTGCCCTGGTTTCCCGGAGTGCCGAAACACCAAGGCCATTACAAGGGAAGTCGGCGTCAACTGCCCGCAGTGCGGGAAACCGCTGGTCGAGCGCAAGGGCAAGCGCCGCAAGGTGTTTTATGGTTGTTCAGGGTACCCGGAATGCGAGTACGTCTTGTGGGATCGGCCGACAGGCCAAATGTGTCCGGTGTGCGGTCATCCGCTGATCGAGCGCCATTCGAAGCGCGGGACGACCGTGGTTTGCAGCAACGAGGCGAAACACCCGCAACCTGCGACGGCGCAGGCGTCTGGCCGCGCTTGAACGGCTGCTGAGGGGGTGAGGTGATTGGCGCAGGCGGTGACGGTGATTGGTGCGGGTTTGGCGGGTTCGGAGGCCGCGTGGCAAGCGGCCCGCCAGGGCGTTGAGGTGACGTTGTTCGAAATGCGGCCGGTGAAGCAGACGCCGGCGCACCACACCGACCGGTTTGCGGAGTTGGTGTGCAGCAATTCCTTGCGCTCAAGTGCGTTGACGAACGCAGTGGGGCTGCTGAAGGAAGAGATGCGGCGCTTAGGGTCTGTGATCATGCAGGCTGCCGACGCTACAGCCGTCCCCGCGGGTGGAGCGCTGGCCGTAGACCGCGACCGGTTTTCGGAGGCTGTCACGCGTGCTTTGCTGAACCACCCCCGCATTCGCGTGGTGCGGGCGGAGGTGGAGCGGCTGCCGGATGACGGCATTGTGGTCGTGGCGACAGGGCCGCTGACGTCCGCATCCTTGTCCGAGTCCATCCGCTCGTTCATCGGTGACGAGTACCTGTACTTTTTCGACGCGGCCTCACCCATTGTGTACCGGGAGTCCATCGACATGGAGAAGGTATACATGGCGTCCCGCTACCAGAAAGGCGAAGCCGCCTACATCAATTGCCCCATGACACAGGCGGAGTTCGAGGCGTTCTACGACGCGTTGATTCACGCCGAGACGGCCCCGTTGCACGATTTCGAGGAAGAGAAGTATTTTGAGGGGTGCATGCCAGTCGAGGTCATGGCTCGCCGCGGTCCAAAGACGCTGTTATTCGGTCCGATGAAGCCGGTTGGCCTCGAAGACCCGCGCACTGGCCGCCGCCCTTACGCGGTCGTGCAATTGCGGCAAGACAACGCGGCGGCCACGTTGTTTAACATCGTCGGCTTCCAAACGCACTTGAAATGGGGCGAACAAGCCCGTGTGTTTCGCATGATTCCCGGCCTAGAGCGGGCGGAGTTTGCGAGATACGGGGTGATGCACCGGAATACATATATCAATAGCCCGCGCGTCCTTTTGCCCACTTACCAAGCCCGAAGCCGGCCCCAGCTGTTTTTCGCCG
>JADGIC010000125.1 GCA_019683615.1 Alicyclobacillaceae bacterium
GGTTTCACGTCGGATTCCTCTCTTTAGGCGTCGTTACCGTCTATTTCGACAACAACGCCGCCCTGCCCTGGTAGACAGACTTTTTCACCGGCCTTTTAGTTCGTACAGGGGAACTGTGGTATGATGTCACTGGCAGGTCCACGTCCCCAGGGCCTCAAACAAAGGAGGGATTTTGGGCATGACAGTCGAGCGGACCGGAGCTGTCACCTTCGCCGGCAAGCCGGTTACGTTGGTGGGTCCCGAAATCAAGGTGGGCGACAAGGCGCCCGATTTTGAAGTGTTGGCCAACGACCGTTCGGTGGTGACGTTGGCGGATTCCAAGGGCAAGGTCCGGCTGGTCAGCGTGGTGCCTTCGCTGGATACAGGCGTCTGCGACGCACAGACACGGCGATTCAACGAGGAAGCCGCCAAGCTCGGTGACCACGTGGTGGTCTTGACCATCAGCGCGGACCTGCCCTTTGCCCAGAAGCGCTGGTGTGGAGCGGCAGGTGTGGACCGGGTGCAAACCTTGTCCGACCACTTGAAGATGTCGTTCGGCACCGCATACGGGACGTACATGAAGGAACACCGCCTGGAATGCAGAGCGGTATTTGTGGTCGACTCCCAGGATGTGGTTCGGTACGCTGAATACGTGCCCGAAGTGACCCAGCACCCGAATTACGAAGCCGCGTTGGCGGCCGCCCGGGCTGCCCGGTGACCCTCAAACGGTACGCGTACCGGCGCAGGCGCGGGGGATGCCGCGTCCCGCGCCTGCCGGGTCTTACGTCGTCCGCACCCACCGGGCTGCACGCCACGTCAGGCCAGGCACAGATCAGCGGCCATTTGACAAGCGCCCCGTGTCGACCCACAGCGTTGGCCGCGGCGCCAAGTTGGCCCCTGCGCGCGAACCGCTGTTCCATTTGGGTTCGCCAGGTGCACCCAAGGAAGGGCGAGCGGGCAACGATGCAGGAGTACTCGAGGCAGGGGGGTCTGCCAAGCCGAGGACACCTCTCAGCGTGTCACTGCGAAACCCTCGGCGCAGGCTTTCCAACGTGACCACGTCGAGCGGTTTGATGTTCCCGAGGTTGACTTTGTTGCCCAGCTTTTTCAGGTAAAACGCCTGTTGGTGCGCCAATGGCGCCTCCCAAATCAACCGGGTGGACACAGGTCCCAGGGTGTCCAGGAGCGCATTGACGCTGTCCTCTATCACGTTCCCGTCCTCGTCGTACACACCCACACTTCTGCCCGCTTCACGCCCCTCGACGATGATGTAATGGGCACCACTGTTGAGATCACCGTGAATCAACTGCGCCTGTTCCGCCACCGGCAGAAACGCCCCTGGCAGCTTCTTGCCGATTTCCGACAGCACCGTAAACCCCATTTTCCGGGCGGTGCGGATGATCTCACGGCGCAGCCGCAGCGGCAAATCGATGGTGCCGTCCGACACTTCGAGAACCTTCACGCCGGCGTCCCACAAGGCCTGTACGTATTCCCGCCAATACCCCTGAGCGATGGCAATTTCCAGGGATGTTCCGCCGGGGTAGGCGTACACGCCGTACTCCTGACACAGCGTGACCTTGTCCATCACCCGCTGCGGCGGGTAGACTGCCGCACTAGCGAAGCCCAATTTCCAGAAATCAATGTGATCCGCAGCCAACTCCAACAGATCCCGCATCATCGTCATGGGAATGCCTGTATCGATGACCATCGTTAATCCGGAGATGCGAGGCTTTGTGACCCTGCCCGGTACGACGTCCTTGAACATCTCCGACCAGTAGATACCCGACAATGGTGTCCGCCCCTTTGCTGTGATGTGCTGCCAATCACAGCCTATGGGCGTTCCGGCCGGCAGGTGCGTCACTCACTCCGCCGACCGGCATCGCCGCGGCCGGAGCCGCTGCTGTCCCAGATGGCGCCCGTATCGGCCCCGTACAGACGCAACACGCACCCGACAAACGACTGCGTACCCAGCAGCAACAGCGCGTCGTCGGGCGCAACCCAGGCGCGTGCCGCCGAGACGGCATCGTCCACGCAGTCAAACGCGGTCACACGGCCGAAATACGCCCGGGCGGTCTCCGACCAATCACGGCTGAAATCCAGGTGTGGATTCGCTCCGCGGGTCAACACGACCCAGTCCACGAGGCCGGCTAGCTCTTCGAAGACGCCTTCCCCGTCCTTGTCTGACGGGAGAGACAGTACGGCGCCAACCGTCGGCTCCCGGCCGGATTGTCGAGCCTGGTGCCGAAATGCCCGGACCCATGCGGCCACTTGTTGCGCGGAATGGCGGTGGATGGTGCCGTCGACCAGTGTCAGCGGCCGCTCGGCAATGACCTGCATCCGGCCAGGCAAGCGCAGGTCCGAGATGTCGATGCTCTCCGGAATCGCCCGACCTAGTTCGTACGCCGCACGGCAAGCGGCGGTCATCGCCACCGCGACATTGCCTGGAAACCACGCCGCCGCAGCAGGTGCGCGCACATCCACCGCCGGCGGGTGCACGACAGAACTGTCCCGACCCGTCGATCGCGAGTGGGCGTCCGCGCGGTGTTGAAAACGCACGACAAACCGCGCCCCGGACGAGCGGCGAGGTGACCGTGTCCCGACTGCCAGCGCCACGTGGTCTGGCGCGTCCGCGCGGTCAATCAACACGTCCTGCCCAAGCACCTCCAGCATGGCGCCGGTATGCCGGCACCGTTCCCGCACAATGGCGTCGACCTCAGGGTGCTGCAGGTGACTCGAGACCCACTCCACGGCGTCGGTCACCACCCCCGCCTTTTCGCGGGCCACATCCGCCAACGTCGGCCCCAACTGGCGCGGGTGTTCCAGAAACACCGGGGCAAGGACGGCACCGCGGTGGCACACCTGGTTGACGTCGTCGTGCAGGGCACCCCGTCCCAACTCAAACACGTTCACGTCTGTTCCCTCGTCCCGAAACCACAGTGCGGCCACCGCAGCCAGTATACCAACCGGGCCGACGTAGTGGTTCTGCGGAATCGCCAGGCCGCCCACGATCCGGTGGACCTCTCGCATGTAGCTGGCAAACCTCGACTCCGGAACCGTCGCGCCGTCTATCCGTATCCGTTCCATGAAGTCGACCAGGTGCGGGCCGGTGAACAAACCTACGCGCAGGCCCATGCGTTGCAGCGCCGCAGCCAGGATCAAAGCGTGTGATCCTTTGCCTTTGCTGCCGGTCACCGCGATATTGTACATGCGTTCGTCCGGCCGCCCCAACCTGTCGAGGATCTGACGGGTGTATTCGGGGTGCCGGACATCCCGGTCGTACCCTGCGGGAACGTACGGTTTCGCCCGATTGTACGACTCGTACGCCAAGCCGATGATGTCGTGCATGTCCAACGGTTGCACGCGTCCTGCCAAGATTCGCCCATCTCCCTGTGGAATCCACCCGCCAATGGTCGAGGAACCTTGTCCGTACACGAAGCCCCTGGCGACTGCCCGAGCCGGCCAGGGGCTTGGTGAATCACACACGCCTTTACGGGCGACCTGCGAGGTTCGGTCGTCCACCCCGTTCAACCAATCAACTGGTAGCGGGCACGGCGCTGCTCATATGCCGAGATCGCGTCGGCATGCTTGAGCGTCACGCCGATGTCGTCCAACCCTTCAAGCAACAGTTGACGGCGGTATGGGTCAATCTCAAACCCGATGAGCAGACCATGGTCATCCCGAATCTCCTGCTTTTCCAGGTCGACCGTGAGGGTGTACCCGTCGGCCTGTGCCCAGTCGAACAACTTGTCGATATCTGCCGCAGGCAGCGTAATCGGCAAGATTCCGTTCTTGAAGCAGTTGTTATAGAAAATGTCGGCAAACGACGGCGCCAATATGACGCGAAACCCGTAGTCGAGCAACGCCCACGCGGCGTGTTCGCGTGAAGAACCGCACCCGAAGTTGTCACGCGTCAACAGAATGGTCGCGCCCTGGAAGCGCGGTTGGTTCAGTTCAAAGTCCGGGTTCGGCGTGCCGTCGGCGTTGTACCGCCAATCGTAGAACAAAAATTGCCCGAATCCGGAGCGCTCGATGCGCTTCAGAAACTGTTTTGGGATGATTTGATCTGTATCCACGTTGACGCGGTCGAGCACCGCGACCAAGCCCTTATGCTGAATGAGCGGTTCCATGCGCTCCGCCTCCTTGCGCGCGAGGTGTCACGTTGCCGTCCAACAGGTCCCGGACATCGACAAACCGCCCGGCAATCGCCGCCGCGGCCGCCATCATCGGGCTCACCAGATGCGTGCGCGCCCCCCGTCCCTGGCGCCCTTCAAAGTTCCGGTTCGAAGTCGAGGCACACCGCTCGCCGGCCGGCACGATGTCCGGGTTCATGGCGAGGCACATGCTGCAGCCGGGATCTCGCCACTCAAAGCCCGCTTCGAGAAAGATGCGGTGCAGTCCTTCGGCCTCCGCCTGTTCCTTCACCCGCTTCGACCCTGGCACCACCAACGCCCGGACGCCTGGCGCAACCTTGCGCCCTTTGACGACCGACGCAGCGGCGCGCAAATCTTCGATGCGCGCGTTCGTGCAGGAGCCGATGAACACGTGCTGAACCTCGATGTCGGTGATCTTGGTGCCCGGCTGCAGGCCCATGTATTCGAGCGCCTGCTTGGCCGCACGCCGCTCGACCTCATTGTCAAAGGAATCCGGGTCCGGCACCACGCCGGTCACGTCGGTGCACATTCCGGGGTTTGTCCCCCAGGTCACTTGCGGCACCAAGTGCGAGACGTCAAACGTGATCTCACGGTCAAACACGGCCCCTTCATCAGTCGCCAGCGCCTTCCACTGTTCCACGCAGGCGTCAAACTCTTCCCATTTCGGCGCGAAGCGGCGGCCGCGAAGATACGCGAACGTCACCTCGTCGGGCTGAATCAGCCCGGCCCGGGCTCCGGCTTCAATGGTCATGTTGCAGACGGTCATGCGCTCCTCCATGCTCATGCCGCGGATGACCGGCCCCGCGAACTCGACCACGTAACCGGTGCCGAAATCCACCCCGTACGTGCCAATCAGTCCAAGTATCACATCTTTCGCGGTGACGCCCGGCCGGCGCTCGCCGACGACGTTCACGCGCAGCGTCTTCGGTTTCTTTTGCCACAAGCACTGCGTGGCGAGGACGTGTTCCACCTCGCTGGTGCCAATACCGAACGCTAGAGCGCCAAACGCCCCGTGTGTGGACGTGTGGCTGTCTCCGCAAACAATCGTCTTGCCGGGCAGCGTCAGACCCAGCTCCGGCCCGATGACGTGCACAATACCCTGATCCGGGCTGTGCAGGTCGGCCAATTGAATGCCAAACTCCCGGCAGTTGGCAATCAGTGTTTCAATCTGCTTCTTGGCGATCTCGTCCGTCACGTGCAGAGGGTTGACCGTCGGCACGTTGTGGTCCATCGTCGCGAAAGTCAACTCCGGCCGGCGGACGCGGCGCCCGGCCAGACGCAGGCCCTCAAACGCCTGCGGTGACGTCACTTCGTGCACCAAGTGCAAATCGATGTAAATCAGGCTCGGTTTGCCTTCTTCCGCCACCACCACGTGTTGGTCCCAGATTTTTTCAAACAGTGTCTTAGGCGCCAACCTGACCACCTCGCCTTAAGCGAAATTTCACCTGTTCGGAGATTTCCTTCGTCGATACCGCGCGTTCGCCCGGGCGCGCGATGTCTGCCGTCCGGAACCCGTCATTCAGCACCGCGTGAACCGCTTTCTCGACCGCGTCAGCAGCCTCCGCCATCCCCAGTGAATACCGGAGCATCAAAGCCACGGACAGGAAGGTCGCGAGCGGATTGGCGATGCCCTTGCCGGCAATGTCCGGCGCCGATCCGTGAATGGGCTCGTACAGGCCTGGACCGCCGTCGCCCAGGCTCGCAGACGGCAGCATGCCGATGGATCCTGTGATCATGGCGGCTTCGTCGCTCAAGATGTCGCCAAACATGTTCTCCGTGACCAGCACATCGAACTGAGCAGGATTCCGCACGATCTGCATGGCCGCATTGTCCACCAACAGGTGGTTCAGTTCGACGTCCGGGTATTCCCGTGCCAACCGTTCCGCCGTCTCCCGCCATAGCCGGCTGCTCTCCAACACGTTGGCCTTGTCCACCGACGTCAACTTCTTGCGGCGCCCCCGGGCGATCTCGAAGGCAAGCCGGAGAATCCGCTCGATTTCCGCCTCGGTGTACGCCAGCGTGTCCACCACCTCAAGCCCCGATGGGCCGTTGCGGCGCTCCTTCGGCTGTCCGAAGTACAGTCCGCCCGTCAACTCGCGCACGATGACAAAGTCGACGTCTGCCAACACCTCCGGCTTTAACGTAGACGCCTCTTTCAGGCTTTCGAACACGGTGATGGGGCGGAGATTCGCGTAGACGGCCAGCGCCTTGCGAATCCCCAACAGGCCGGCCTCAGGCCGCAGATGCGCCGGCCCCCGATCCCACTTCGGCCCGCCGACAGCGCCGAGCAACACCGCGTCTGCGCTCCGGCACAGTTCAACCGTCTCGTCCGGAAGCGGCGTGCCTACTTCGTCTACGGCGATGCCGCCGATTTTTCCATAGACAAACTCCAACTCTTCCCCGTACTGAGATGCCACGTCCGACAGCAGCGACACCGCTTCCGCGGTAACCTCCGGGCCGATGCCGTCGCCGGGCAGCACCGCAATCCGCTTACCCAACTCGTTTCCTCCTCGACCGTGCCGCGGGCGCCGCCGGGCACCACTCATTTGCGCGAACCAGACCCGGGAGACGGCGAGGCGAAACGGCGGGATACGGACGGAACCCCGCCCTTGCCCCACCGCCAGCCTCAACCTGTAACAC
>JADGIC010000126.1 GCA_019683615.1 Alicyclobacillaceae bacterium
TTGCCCCACCGCCAGCCTCAACCTGTAACACCGCCCGCCCCCGGCGCACGACACGCACACCTGGCGCGGGTAACCGGTCTGTCCGGATGTCGCCGTCACGGCTGCGACGCCGACACCAACTCCACCTGCTCCTTGAGCCCGATGCGGTTGATAGCGTCCAGGAAGGCCTTGGCGGACGCTGACAAGACATCGTTGTCAATCCCCCGCCCGTTCCCTGTACGACCATGGTACTCCACTTTGACGTACACTTCGGCAAGCGCGTCCTGGCCGCTGGTCGTCGACTGAATGCGGTAGTCGACCAATGTCACCGGGTCTTTCACGATGCGATCAATCGTGTTATAAATCGCTTCGACACTGCCTTTGCCTGTCGCAGAGTCTTGGACGATATCGCCGTCAGGCGTGCGAATGCCAATCGTCGCCGTGGTGACAGCATCCGTTCCGAAGGAGACGTGCAGGAACGCCAACTCATACCGTTTGCCGCTGGTATTGGAGAACGCCTCCATTGCCAAGGCGAGGATGTCGTCGTCGGTGATGTCTTTCTTTTTGTCCGTCAAATCTTTGAACGACTGGAACAACCGGTTGAACTCCTCGTCTGTCAGCTGAAGGCCCAACTCCGCGCACTTTTCCTTAAAAGCGTGGCGCCCCGAGTGTTTCCCGAGGACCAGCGAATTCGATGTCAGCCCAATCATCTCAGGCCGAATGATCTCGTAGGTCAGCGTGTTCTTGAGTACACCGTCCTGGTGTATGCCCGACTCGTGCGCGAACGCGTTGACCCCGACCACCGCCTTGTTCGGCGGTACCACCATGCCCGTCAACTTGCTGACAAGCCGGCTGGTTCGCATCGTTTGCGACAGATCGAGGCGTGTCTGCACCTGGTAGACATCCTTGCGAATCGCCAGCGTCACACCCACTTCTTCCAATGCGGCGTTACCGGCCCGTTCCCCAATACCGTTGATGGTCCCCTCGACCTGGTCGACACCGGCCTCAATCGCCGCCAACGTGTTGGCGACCGCCATGCCCAAGTCGTCATGACAGTGAGCGGACAGCTTAACGCGGCTGAGGCTGGGCACACGCTCCCGGAGATACCGGAACATCTGCGCGTACTCCGCCGGCGTCGTGTAGCCCACCGTGTCCGGCAGATTGATCACCTTGGCGCCGGCAGCGATCACCCGTTCGATAATGCGGGCCAAGAAGTCCCAATCGCTGCGTGTGGCGTCCTCCGCCGACCACTCGATATCCGACACGTAGCGGGCGGCGTGGCGAACCGCAGCTTCCGCCGAGTCCAGCACCTGGTCCGGAGTCATGCGCAGTTTGTACTCCATGTGGATGGGTGAAGTCGCAATAAACACGTGAATGCGGGGCTGGACCGCCCCCTTTAAGGCCTCAGCGGCAGCGTCGATGTCACCTTGCACCGAGCGGGCCAATCCGGCAACGGTACAGTTTTTGACACTTTTGGCGATTTGCTCGACCGCGCGGTAGTCGCCGGTAGACGAGGCCGGAAACCCGGCCTCGATCACGTCCACCCCGTAGCGCTCGAGTTGCAGGGCGATTTCCAATTTCTCGTGCAGATGCAGGTTGACGCCAGCCGACTGTTCGCCGTCCCGCAGCGTGGTGTCAAAAATCTCGACCCTGCGCACACCTGATCACTTCTTTCCGCGTTGAATGAAAGGCATCATTTCGCGCAACTGGCGTCCAACCACTTCAATCGGGTGTTCCTGTTCGCGCCGGTTGATGGCGTTGAACACCGGGCGGTTCGCCTGGTTCTCCAAGATCCATCCCTTGGCGAACTGCCCGCTTTGGATTTCCGCCAACAACTTTTTCATCTCTTTGCGCGTCTCTTCGTTGATGATCCGCGGACCCGCGTTGAAGTCACCCCACTGCGCCGTGTCCGAGATCGAGTAGCGCATGTACGACAGGCCGCCTTCGTAGATCAGGTCGACAATCAGTTTCATCTCATGCAGGCATTCGAAATACGCGATTTCCGGTTGGTATCCGGCCTCCACCAAAGTCTCGAAGCCCGCTTTGATCAGTGCCGACAGACCGCCGCACAAGACCGCCTGCTCACCAAACAGGTCGGTTTCCGTCTCCTCGCGGAACGTCGTCTCCAAAATGCCCGCACGGGCGGCTCCAATACCCCGGCTGTAAGCCAGTGCCAGCTCCTTCGCCCGGCCGGTGGCGTCTTGGTGTACCGCAATCAAGCCGGGCACGCCGCCGCCCTCGACGAACACGCGGCGCACCAAATGGCCCGGACCCTTGGGAGCGGCCAGAAACACGTCGATGTTTTTTGGCGGAACAATCTGCGTAAAGTGGATGTTGAATCCGTGAGCGAACGCGAGCGCCTTGCCGGCGGTCAGATACGGCTCGATGGACTCTCTGTACACCTCCGGCTGGCGCTCGTCCGGCAACAGGATCATGATCAGGTCGGCTTGCTGCGCGGCCGCGGCCACCGACAACACGTTGAAGCCGTCCGCCTTCGCCTGATCAAACGACCGGCCCGGCCGCAGTCCGACGACCACGTCCACACCGCTGTCCCGCAGGTTCTGCGCATGTGCATGCCCCTGCGAACCGTAGCCGATGACGGCCACCTTCTTGCCCCTCAGGACGTCCATCTGGATGTCTTTCTCGTAGTACACCTTCGCCACTGTCATCGTCTCCTTTGTCCACTTCAAAAAGTAGCGCCCGTGTGCAGCACCCGCCGACGGCGGGAGCGGCCGGGCGTCGGCTCGCGGCCGTGGTCGCGGCTCCGTCAGAGCGCGCGGACTTTGTTGAAGCGAGAGATTTCCGCCACTTTCTCGGTGTCCCGCGTAAACGCGGTGACGCCGGTTCGGGCCAATTCCTTGATGCCGTACGGGCGGAGCAGGGCAATCAGCGCCTCAATCTTGTCCGGGTGACCGGTCGCCTGAATTGTGACGCTTTCCCGCCCCACATCGATGATGGAAGCACGGAACGGTTCGATCAGCGTGGTCACCTCAGACCGCGTCGACAGTGGACTATTCACGCGAATCAGCGCCAGTTCCCGCGCCACCATCGGCATGTCGGTGATGTCGGTCACCTTCAACACGTCAATTTGTTTGTACAGCTGCTTAATGACCTGCTCAACGACGGCCGGATCGTCCGCATCGATCACTATCGTCATGCGCGACTGGTCCTCGACCTCCGTCGTCCCCACGGTAATGCTCTGGATGTTGAAGCCCCGCCGCAAGAACAACCCGGTGATACGGTTGAGGACGCCCGCGTGGTTGTTGACGATGACTGTCAGGATACGGTTCACGGCCGGATCCCCACCATCTCATGGATTCCCTTGCCCGGAGCCACCATCGGATAGACGTTCTCCTCCGCGGGCACGCGGCAATCAATAAGAACCGGCTCGGGGAGCGCCAACGCCTCCCGCAACACGGCTTGTGCTTCCGCTTCCGTGTGCACCCGGTAACCTTTCATGTGGTACGCCTCAGCCAGTTTCACAAAGTCCGGCTGCCCAGGCAACAGCGACTCCGAATAACGCTCCTCATAGAACAACTGCTGCCATTGACGCACCATCCCCAGTGCGCTGTTGTTCACGATGACCACCTTGACCGGGAGCTTGTAGTCGGTCAGGACCGCCAACTCCTGCAAGGTCATCTGGAAGCCGCCGTCGCCGACAATCGCCACCACCGTCTTATCGCGCGCGCCTATCTGCGCGCCGATGGCGGCAGGCAGGCCAAAGCCCATGGTGCCGAGCCCGCCGGAAGTCACCCAACGGTTGGGCTTGTCGAACCGGTAGTACTGCGCCGCCCACATCTGATGCTGGCCAACATCGGTCGTGATGATGGCGTCGCCGCCGGTGAATTGGTAAATCAGCTCGACAAGGCGCTGCGGCTTCAGGCCTTGCCCGTCCGCTTGGTACCAGAACGGGTACTCCTGTTTCATCCGCTTCACGTGGGCCAACCACTCGGCCGTGTCGCCCCGCTCCAGCGGCTCCTCGAGCAACGCCCGCAGCGCTTCCCGGGCATCGCCCACCACCGGGATGTCGGTGGGCACGTTTTTGCCGATTTCGGCTGGATCGATGTCAATGTGGACGACCTTCGCGAACCTGGCAAAGTGCTTCAGGTTCCCGGTGAGACGGTCGTCGAAGCGCGCGCCGATGTTGATCAACAGGTCGCATTCGTACATCGCCATGTTCGCCGCATATGACCCGTGCATGCCGCCCATACCCAAAAACAGCGGATGGCTGGCAGGGAAACCGCCGAGTCCGAGCAACGTGTTGACCACCGGGATCTGTACGCGCTCGACAAACTCCAACAGTTCCTTGGCTGCCCCCGCAAACACAACGCCAGCGCCCGCCAGGACGACTGGTTTCTTCGCCTGGGCGATGGCGGCAGCCACCTTGCGGATCTGCAGCCGGTTCGGCACGACAGTCGGCTGGTAGCCGGGCAAGTGGACAGGCTCGCTGTAATCAAACACGCCAAGGGTGGTGGCAATGTCCTTCGGAATGTCAATCAACACCGGTCCGGGCCGGCCGGTCGCTGCGATATGAAACGCTTCCTTGATGATGCGCGGGAGAGAATCGACGTCTCGCACTTGGTAGTTGTGCTTCGTGATGGGCATCGTGATACCCAGCACGGGCGCTTCCTGGAACGCATCCGAGCCGATCACGTTGCTGCCCACCTGACCGGTGAACACCACCAGCGGAAGCGAGTCCATCATGGCATCCGCAAGCCCGGTGACCAAGTTGGTCGCCCCCGGTCCGGAGGTCGCGATGACCACGCCCGGCTTCCCGGTTACGCGGGCGTATCCCTCCGCGGCGTGGATGGCGCCTTGCTCATGCCGTGTCAAAATGTGCGGAATCCCCGCGCCGTACAGCGCGTCGTACTCCGGCAACACGGCTCCGCCGGGATACCCGAAAATGACTTCGACCCGCTCCTGGCGCAGCGCTTCAATCAGCATTTGCGATCCGCTGATTTTTTGCGGCTGCGGCTGGGGTGCGGACACCTCTTCCGGCTTCTGCAGACCGAGACCCATCTGATTCCCCTCCCTTTCCTGAATGTGTGAACCCGCCGGCCCACGGCAACGGCGGCCGGTCCGGACGGCGTGAATCTGTCCCTGCTTGATATTGAATCACTCTTTGACGATTTACGGAATAGGCTACTTCGAGACAGAAGCCTGTTCAGGGTAGATCTTCACACCATCTTCACGGGTGATTTGCTGGAACGCCTCCAACAGGCGCCGCGTGTGCGGACCCGGCTTCCCGTCGCCAATCACGCGCCCGTCCACTTTGACCACTGAAATCAACTCGGCTGCCGTACCCGTCAGGAACACCTCGTCAGCGACGTACACGTCGTGCAGCGTGAACGGCTCTTCCTTCACCGGATACCCCAGCCGCCGGGCGATTTCCATCACCGCGTTGCGGGTGATGCCCTCCAACGCGCCGAGGTACGTAGGCGGCGTCCACAATTCCCCCTGCTTCACGATGAAGATGTTGTCACCCGAACACTCGGTGACATACCCTTCCGTGTTCAAAATCAGCGCCTCGCTTACACCCGCCAGGTGTGCGTGAATTTTGACCAGCACGTTATTGAGGTAGTTGAGCGACTTCACCTTTGGATTGAGGATGTCCGAACGGTTGCGGCGAACCGCCACCGTTACGATGTCCATGCCCCGTTCGTACAGTTCGCGCGGGTACAGCTGAAGCTGTTCGGCGATGACAATTACCGACGGCGTCTGGCAGTTGTACGGGTCCAGCCCCAGATTCCCGACGCCGCGGGACACCACCAATCGGATGTACGCATCCTCCAGCTGATTTTTGCGCAACGTCTCAAGGACGATGTCTTCCATCTCCTCCATCGTGTACGGAATCGTGAGCAGGATGGACTTCGCGGAGTCGTACAAACGCTGCAGGTGTTGCTTCAGACGAAACACATTGCCACTGTACGCGCGGATACCCTCAAATATCCCGTCGCCGTACAGAAAACCGTGATCGTACACCGAGATCTTGGCCTGATCTTTGGTGACGAACTCCCCATTCAGAAAAATCCATTGACTCACCCAACTCACACTCCCTGACCGGGTTCGGCCCCTGCCGTCATACCGCCGCCGACGACCTCATTCACCGTCCGCGCCTGCAAGCGGCCGGTCAATCCCGCGCCCATCCGGACGCCGCACCGCGCCGCACAGCGTCAAACACAACTTGGAAATGAAAACCTCTGCGAGAGCGGCCAAAGTCAACAGGGACTTCAGAACCTTTCGCAGAGGTTATGATCCTCGCGGTGTAAATCACGGTCTTGATGCTGGCATCACTCGGGACCAGTACACATCCCGGCACGCATTTTCCTGCGACCGGACTGACCCAGCGTGAGGACACATCTGCGGAACCGGTCTGCAGCGGAACCCCTCGATACCCTCCTGAACGGAACAGCTGTGCAGTCATTAAATTTTGACCGTCATTGTAATACGTCTGCTCGGTCGTGTCAATAGTTATTCGATTTGGCAGAAAATATGAATTCGCTTACATAACCAATTTCGGACGAGCGTCCCAAGTGTACACGGGTGTTCCACCTGCAGTGAAAACCGCAAACGAATGTGCCATCCGACGTGTACGAAGCCGGCCGCTGAATGGTTAAACGGAAGTTCACGATTGAGAGTGGCTGAGATCCTGTGTTAGACAAGGGATTTCCGGAAATTACACGCCGCCGGTTCTGGCTACTTTACAAGCGAA
>JADGIC010000127.1 GCA_019683615.1 Alicyclobacillaceae bacterium
GCTGTACCTGGGGCTGCACTGGCCCGCGGACGTGCTGGCGGGGTGGGCGCTCGGCTTGGTGTTTGCCGTCGGCGGTTGGTGGGTCGGCCGGTGGTGGACGTACCGAGTGCTCGGCTTTCGCTGGCGGCTTGGCTTTGCTGTGGGCGTGCCGGTGATCCTCTGCGCGTTGCACCCGCAGCAGCCGGCGGCGGAGTACGCCGCTATGCTGCTGGGGCTCGGCGTTGGAGCGCTGGCCGAGGAGCGCTGGCTCGCCCTCGACATCGATCCCGCCTGGTGGAAACGGGCCTGCGCCGCCGTCATCGGCATCGCCGGGATGATTGCGCTACAATGGGTGGTGAAGTGGCCGCAGGACGTGTGGGCGTGGCCGATGCTGCGCGGCGCGGCGCTGGGTCTGTGGGCGTCGCTCGGCGCGCCCTTCCTGTTTGCGCTGTGCGGCCTGTACCGGCGCGCGGAGGCGAACGCGTGACGGCGCCGGCCGTGCGGAGTGTGGGCAGGTGAGGACGACAGGATGGACGGCCGGACAGATGAAAAGGCGGCGCGGCGGCGGCAGCTGTTGGCGTGGCGCGAGTCCCTCGATGAAGCGGAGAAGGCGGCGCGGGACGAGCGGATCCGCCGTCACCTCGGCGGATGCTTGCAGCGGTTGCGGGGTGGCCCGGCGGGCGAACGGCCGGTTGGCCTGCCGGCAGGCCTACCAGCGGACGCGCCGGGAAGCGGGTCGGGGAGCGGGACCCGCCCCGCGGTGGCGCTGTACTACCCTGTGCGCGGCGAGGTGGACCTGACGCCCTTATGGCCGCAGCTGTGGGCCGCGGGCTGGCGGGTGGCTTTGCCATGCACGCGGCCGGCCGCACGTGAGCTGTGGTTCGCCGAGGTCGGCCCCGCCACCTGCCTGGCACCCGGCCCGTACGGGATCCCGGAACCTGTGGCGGACAGCCCGACGGCGCCGGCCGCAGCGGTGGCCCGGCGGGAGCTGGCTGTCGTCGTCGTGCCAGGCCTCGCCTTCACGCGTTCGGGCGTCCGGCTGGGCTACGGCGGCGGTTACTACGACCGCCTGTTCGCCGACGAGTCGGTGACGGCGGTGCGTATCGGCGTGGCGTACGATCGCCAGGTGTTGGACAACCTCCCGGCCGATCCGCACGACGCCCGCCTGCACCTGCTCGTCACGGAGGCCGGGGTGTGGGACTGCCGTGCTGCTGCGGACAGGGGGGTGTGTAGCGGCCGCGCGGATGGTGAAGCGCGCAAGGTTCTGCGCACCCTGCGGCGGCTGCACTGCCGAAGGATGACCGGGCAAGCCGAATGAGGACCGGGCATGGCGGATGGATGGAGGGATGGACCCGTGAAGCGGGAGGTTCCGGTGGAACAGGCGGTGGGGATGGCGCTGGCGCACGATCTCACGCGCATCATCCCGGGTGAATTCAAAGGGCCCGCCGTTCGGAAGGGGCACGTCATCCGGGAAGAAGACATCCCCCTTTTGCTCGACATGGGCAAGCGGCACGTGTACGTCCTCGACATCGGGCCGGACGAGCTGCACGAGGACGACGCTGCCCTGCGCATGGCTCGCGCGGTAGCCGGACCTGGCTTGACCCTGACCGATCCGCACGAGGGAAAGGTGGTCTTGAAGGCCCTCCATGCCGGTTGCCTCTGGGTGGACGAGGAGCGGCTGTGGGCAATGAACCGTCTGGACGACATCTGCATCGCCACGCGCAGGCCCGGCTCGCACGTGGCGGCCGGCCAGTCGGTCGCCGGCGTGCGGCCGATCCCGCTGGTCATCCGAAGGGCGCAGGTGGAGGCCGTGGCGCGCCTGGCCGAATCGGCCGGCCGCGGGCAGGATGCGCCGGCGCGGCCGGCCGCGGTCATTGACGTGATCCCGTACCGGCCGCAGCGGGTGGCGCTGGTCACCACCGGCAGCGAGATCCAGACCGGCCGCATCCAGGACCGCTTCGGCCCCGTGTTGCGCGAGAAGTTCGCTGCGTATGGCATGGATGTCCAAAGCCAGGTGTTTCCGGGCGACGACCAGGCGGCTATCGCACATGCCATTGTGGCCGCCTGCGAGGCGGGAGCGACAGTGGTGTGCGTGACCGGGGGCATGTCGGTGGACCCCGACGACCGCTCGCCGGCCGCCATCCGCACCGCGGCCGACGAGGTGGTGACGTACGGGACGCCGGTTTTGCCCGGTTCCATGCTGATGCTGGCGTACCGGGGCGAGACCGCCATCTTCGGGCTGCCCGGGGCTGTGATGCACGACCCGGTCACCTCGTTCGACCTGCTGTTGCCGCGGGTGCTGGCGGGCGTGCGCTGGACAAAGGCGGAGATTGCCCGGTACGGGGCGGGCGGTTGGCTGAAGGCGTAGGCCGGGCTGGGACACAGGCTGGGCGGCGCTTGCCCTGGCGGATCGCCCGGTGTATGATGAAACCGGAATCGGGACGCATCCCCGGCGCCGTGGCGCGCCCCCGCGCTTGGCGGCGGGCGGGGATCCGTTTGTGGAGGCGAGACCGATGAGCTGGATGAATCCCGGGCTGTCCGGGTTGATTCTGATCCTCATCATGCTGCTGCTGGTCTTTGGCCCGAAGAAGCTGCCGGAGATCGGCCGTGCGTTTGGAAAATCGCTGCGCGAGTTCCGCGAGGCCACCAAGGGGATGGTGGAGGAGGTATCGAATGCGGCGGACGGCGGTCAGCCGCAGAAGCCGGCCGTCAGCGAGGTGTCGGCTGCTGCACCGGCGGCGGTTGAACCCATTGAACTGAAGGGCGACAAGGAGGCCGGGGGCTGAGACCCGGAGGGCCGTATGTCACAAAGCCGCATGACGTTCGTCGAGCACCTGGCAGACCTGCGCAGGCGCTTGCTGTATGTGCTGGCCGTGTTTGCGGTGCTGCTGGTGGCCAGCCTCGTCTGCGTCAACCGCGTGTACGCCTACCTCACGTTGCCGCTCCGGCGTGAAGGGTACAAGCTGGTTGTCATCTCGCCGGGTGAAATCGTGATGGTGTATCTGTCCATCGCCGGTGTGGTGGCGATTGGACTGACGTTGCCGTTCGCGCTGTATCAGTTGTGGCGTTTTGTGGAACCCGGTCTCACCCCGAGTGAACGCAGGTACACGTTAAGACTGTTGCCCGTCACGGTGGTCATGTTCATTACCGGGGTGTGCTTCGCGTGGTTTGTCGTGTTTCCCATGATCCTGCATTTCCTGATCCACTTGGCGAGCGGACAGGTCGGCATCTTTTTTCACGTAGCCTCCTACTTCTCGTTCCTTTCCGGCGTGTGCGTACCGTTCGGGTTCGTGTTTGAGCTGCCCATCGTGGTGGTGCTGCTGACGCGGCTCGGCTTGGTGTCGCCCGAATGGCTGCGCAAGGTGCGCAAGTACGCGTATCTTGCGATCGTGGTGGTCGGTGTGTTCATCAGCCCGCCCGAGTTGATTTCGCACCTCAGCGTGATTACCCCGATGATGTTCCTGTACGAGGTCAGCATCTGGCTGTCGGCCGCCGCCCGCCGCCGGGCGGTCGCGCAAGCGAAAGCCCAGGAACAGATGTCGTAGCCCGGCTGTCGCCGGCGGCTTGCAGCGCACCTTGCGCGGATGCGGCGCGCAGGCGCGCCTCCTTAGGGTGATGGCAGCGCCTTGCAATGTGCTCGCGGGACCAGTATGATTAGTTTGTCGTCAGCACTCGCTTATCACGAGTGCTAATAAGATGGTTCCGAGGAGGGTGTCACCCATGCTCAAACCGCTCGCAGATCGCGTGGTGGTGCGGCCGCTGGAGCGCGAGGAGAAGACGGCCAGCGGCATTCTGCTGCCGGACACGGCGAAGGAGAAGCCGCAGGAGGGCGAGATCATTGCCGTCGGACCGGGTCGCTACGAGGACGGCAAGCGGATTGCCCTCGACGTGAAGGTGGGGGACCGTATCATCTACTCCAAGTACGCCGGCACCGAAGTCAAGGTGAACAACGAAGAGTTGCTCATCCTGCGCGAGAGCGACATCCTGGCGATCGTCGAGAAATAACGCTACATACGAGGATTGGGGGGACCTGAAGATGGCAGCGAAGGACATCAAGTTCAGCGAGGAAGCCCGCCGGGCGATGCTGCGCGGCGTGGACGCGCTGGCGGACGCCGTGAAGGTGACGCTCGGTCCGAAGGGCCGCAACGTCGTCCTGGAGAAAAAGTTCGGCTCGCCGCTGATCACCAACGACGGTGTGACCATCGCGAAGGAGATTGAACTCGAGGACACGTTTGAGAACATGGGTGCCCAGCTGGTCAAAGAGGTGGCCACCAAGACCAATGACGTCGCCGGTGACGGCACCACCACCGCGACGGTGTTGGCGCAGGCGATGATCCGCGAGGGCCTCAAGAACGTGGCGGCCGGCGCGAACCCGATGATCCTGCGCAAGGGCATCGAGAAGGCGGTCAACGCCGCCGTCGAGGAGATCAAGCGGATCGCGAAGCCGGTTGAGGGCCGCGAGAACATCGCGCAGGTGGCGGCCATCTCCGCGGGCGACCCGGAGGTCGGCGTGATGATTGCCGACGCCATGGAGAAGGTCGGCAAGGACGGCGTCATCACCGTCGAGGAGTCGAAAGGCTTCACGACGGAGTTGGAAGTCGTCGAAGGCATGCAGTTTGACCGCGGCTACATCTCGCCGTACATGATTACCGACGCGGACAAGATGGAAGCCGTGCTTGAGGAGCCGTACATCCTCGTCACCGACAAGAAGGTCAGCAACATCCAGGAGATCCTGCCGGTGCTGGAGCGGGTCGTGCAGTCCGGGCGGCCGCTGTTGCTCATCGCCGAGGACGTGGAGGGCGAGGCGCTGGCGACGCTGGTGGTCAACAAGCTGCGCGGCACGTTCACGGCGGTGGCGGTGAAGGCGCCGGGCTTCGGTGACCGCCGCAAAGCGATGCTGCAGGATATCGCGATTCTGACGGGCGGCCAGGTGATCAGCGAGGAGCTGGGCCTGGAGCTGAAGAACACGACGCTTGCGCAACTGGGCCGGGCGCGCCAAGTCCGCGTGCAGAAGGAGAACACCATCATCGTCGACGGTGCTGGCAACAAGAAGGACATTGAAGCGCGCATCACGCAGATCAAGCACCAGATTGAGGAGACCACGTCCGACTTCGACCGCGAGAAGCTGCAGGAGCGGCTGGCGAAGCTGTCGGGCGGCGTCGCGGTGATTAAGGTCGGCGCGGCGACGGAGACGGAGCTGAAGGAGAAGAAGCTGCGCATCGAGGACGCGCTGAACGCGACCCGCGCGGCGGTTGAGGAAGGCATCGTCGCCGGCGGCGGCACGGCGCTGGTGAACGTGATCCCGGCGCTCGACAAGATCCAGGCGACCGGCGACGAGTTGACCGGCGTGAACCTGGTGCGCACGGCGTTGGAAGCACCGGTGCGGCAGATTGCCGACAACGCGGGCGTCGAAGGCTCGGTGATTGTCGAGCGGCTGAAGAAGGAGAAAGTCGGCGTCGGCTACAACGCCGCGACCGGCGAGTGGGTCGACATGATCCAGGCCGGCATTGTCGACCCGGCGAAGGTGACGCGCTCCGCGCTGCAGAACGCGGCCAGCGTGGCGGGCATGTTCCTGACCACCGAGGCGGTCGTGGGCGAGAAGCCGGAGAAGGAGAAGCCACCTGCCGGCGGCATGGGCGGCATGGACATGATGTGATCGAAATACCGGGGAATCCCCATTGTGACGGGGATTCCCCTTTTTCATGTCATCGACTTGACATTCTTTTGACAATCTTCGTGGCACGAAGATTATTTGTTGGAACGAAAAAGTGCCTCTGATAGGAGTTGTGCCGGGCGGATCCGCAGGGTGCGTGAGACGTGTGTATAGGTGTCGGCAGTGATCTGATAGCTTGCGTGCCCGAGTCGCTCCTGCAGGGTCTTGAGATTCTCGCCGAGTTCCAGCAGGATACTGGAGTGCGTGTGCCGCAGGTCGTGGAACCGGATACGGGGGAGGCCCAACTGTTCTATTAGGCGCACGAATTTGGCTCGCAGGAACTGGGGCGTCACCACATTGCCGGTTGAGCGTGCGATGACCAGATCCATATCGTGGTATGCTGGCCCCATGAGGAGCTTTTCCTGTGCCTGCCGTGCTCGGTGCTGCCGTAGGGCATCGACTACTTCCCGAGGCAGTGTGATGATACGCTCGCCGCTCTCGGACTTCGGCGGCCCAAACTCCGCCGTGGCGCCGCGCATCGTGATGGTGCGCCGAACCTGCAGTGTGGCGCTGTCGAGGTCGACGTCCTGCCACTGCAGCGCCAGAATCTCTCCGATCCGCATCCCGGTCGTGAGAGCGAGCAAGAAGGCCAGATAGAAGCGGTGCGACTTCACTTCGGGGGCGGAGAGGAACCGCCGGACCTCATCCAGAGACCACACCGTGAACCTCGTCCGCGCCGGCTTCGGCGCTTCCACGTTGTCGGCCACGTTGCGAGTGACCAACTCCCACTTCAGAGCGGTGTCCAAGGCATCATGCAACAGGGTGTGGATCTGCGAGACGTAACGAGCGGACAGGCCCTTCTCGCGCTGCAGTCGGCCGTACAACTCACGCAGGTGGTAGGGCTTTAGAAGGCCGGTGAAAAAACTGCGTTGAACAGCATGGGACACTTGAGCCTCTGAAGGTATCCGCGAAGCCGACAGCGGAAGTTGAGCCAAAAACGA
>JADGIC010000128.1 GCA_019683615.1 Alicyclobacillaceae bacterium
CGGCCTGGGTCTTTTTGTAATAGAGCCCTGGGCATCATTGTATCTCACCGTTGCTCGCTGGCGTCGACCCGGCAAGTCCCCGAACTCTGGCGAGCGGCGGTTGAAAGGAGGGGGAACGTGGCACGCATTGTGGTGGTCGGCAGCGTAAACATGGACGTCGTTACCCGGGTGGCGCGCCATCCCCGGCCCGGAGAGACGGTGCAGGGGATGGGAACTGCCTACAGCCCGGGAGGTAAGGGGGCCAACCAAGCGGTGGCCGCCGCGCGCGCGGGTGCCGACGTAGCGATGTTGGCGGCAGTGGGTGACGATTCGTTTGGCCCGGCACTTTGTGCAGCCCTGCAGCAAAACGGGGTCGACAGCGGTCACGTTTTGGTCAAGGCAGGTGCATCCGGGCTGGCGTTCATCACCGTCGACGAGGCGGGCGAAAACTCCATTATCTTGTCTCCGGGCGCAAATGGGAAACTGTCTGCGGCTGATGTGGACCAGGCAATACCGATCATTCAAGGCGCGGAAATGCTGTTGGTGCAAAACGAAATCCCCTGGGAGACAACCTGGCACGCGCTGGCATCCGCGCGCCGGGCCGGTGTGCGGACGCTGTGGAATCCCGCCCCTGCAATGGCGGTATCCGGCGAGGTGTTGCAGTGGATCGACTGGATCGTCCTGAATGAGACGGAGGCGAACGTCATTACCGGGGTGGCGGTGGACGGACAGGAGTCGGCGCACGCCGCGGCGCGGTGGTTGGTTCGCGAGGGGGTGCAAGCGGCGGTGGTGACTTTGGGCAGCGCGGGTTCGGTGTACGCGGACCGGTCGGGCACGAGCTTGGTCACGCCGGCGTTTCCCGTTCACCCGGTGGACACGACGGCGGCAGGTGACACGTTTATCGGTGCGTTGGCGGCGAGGCTGGGGGAGGGAGGTAACGTGGCGGAAGCGCTCGCATTTGCCACCGCCGCGGCGGCCTTGGCGGTCACGCGCCCGGGGGCGCAATCGTCGATTCCCAGCCGGTCCGACATTGAGTCGTTTCTGCGTGAGAGAAAGGCCCGGTGAATCCCCTGAACCACAAGTGGTCCGCCGCATTGCGTCGGCTCTGTTCCGTGCAGGCTGTCCCTGTCAGTGTCCGCTTCATCCTGCTGCTCGCCTTGTTGTTGTTGGCGATGGCGGCGGAGGTGTCCGTGGGCCCTATGAACATCCCGCTGTCCCGGTTGCTGTCTGCCACTTGGGCGTACTGGCACGGTTCCCGGACGGCAGACGCGGTGGTCTTGGGCGCCATCCGCTGGCCGCGGCTGTTGGTGGCCGCCTTCGCCGGAGCGGGTCTCGCCAGCACCGGCGCAGTGCTGCAGGCGCTGTTTCGGAATCCCATGGCCGACCCGGCCATCATTGGCGTGTCCGGCGGTGGCTCGCTCGGAGCGGTGTTCATGATTCAAATCGGAGCGCAGGCGGTGAGCCCGTGGTTGGTTCCGTTCGGTGCGTTTGCGGCCGGATTGGCGGCGGTCCTCGTCGTCTACCGTCTGGCGACCGTGGACGGCCGCACCGCCATTCACTCCTTGTTGTTGTCCGGTGTGGCGGTGGCTTCCTTGTGTTCGGCGGTGGTCACACTGTTGCTGTCGCTGGCGCCGCTGGAAACGATGCAGCAAATCATGTTCTGGCTGATGGGAGGATTGGACGGCAGCACTTGGAGCCATGTGTTGGTGGTTGCCGTGTTCGTCCTGTTTGCCCTGATCGTCTACGAAAGCCAGGCACATGCACTGGACATCTTGTCGCTCGGTGAGGAACAGGCCGAAGGTGTCGGCGTGAACCCGCAGCGCGTCAAACAGGTGACCCTTGTCACCGCCGCGCTGGCGGTGGGGTCGTGCGTCAGCGTGACCGGTGTCATCGGCTTTGTGGGGCTGATTGTGCCGCACTTGATGCGGCTGTGGATGGGTCCGTCGCAACGGCTGTTGATCCCGGCATCAGCCTTGGGCGGGGCTGCTTTGGTGACCGCGGCAGACATTGTCGCGCGTATGGCCCTGGCGCCGGTTGAACTGAATATCGGCGTGGTCACCTCGTGTTTGGGCGCGCCGTTCTTCCTGTACCTGCTGCGGCGCCAGTACCACCGCGAGGTGCAGGGTTGACGAAGCGGGCGCTGCGGGAAAACCGGCGGGAGGAGGTTTGCAATGGCGCTTCTCCGGTTGGACGCGGTCCGTTGGCGGGATGTCCTGCGTGACATTTCGCTTGCGTGGCCGCGCGGGCGGCTGATTGGCTTGGTGGGGCCGAACGGGGCGGGTAAATCGACACTGTTACGGGTGGCGGCCGGCGTGTGGCGGCCAACCGCGGGCGTGGTGACCATCGCCGGGATGCCGTTGCACCGCCTGTCGCCGCGGCAGCGGGCCCGCCACCTCGCCTATATGCCGCAGCAGCTGCCCGAGGAAGCGCCGTACACCGTCCGCCAGTACGTGGCGATGGGACGGTACGCGTACGGGACCCGCTGGACTGGGTACGAGCGGGGGAACATGGGCAGGGAAGCGGTGGACGCGGCGTTGCGGCGCATGGGGCTGGAAGGCAAAGGCGACGTGCCGATCAACCGGTTGTCCGGCGGGGAGCGGCAGCGGGCCGTGTTGGCCCGGTGTTTGACCCAAGGGAGTCCGGTGCTGTTGCTCGACGAACCGATTGCCAGCCTGGATTTGCACTACCAGGTCGACGTGTTGAAACAGTTGCGGGCACTGGCTGCGGAAGGGTATCTGGTGGTCATCGCCATCCACCACCTCGAGCTGGCCGCTCGCTACTGCGACGAGGTGGTCCTGTTGCACGGCGGACGAGTCACGGGCAGCGGGCTGCCGGCGGCCGTGTTGACCGAAGCCGCTGTTCGCGAGGCGTTCGGCATCCACGTCCGCACGTACAAGGATCCGTTCACGGGAGCGCTGCGGCTGAGCTTGCCGTAGACGGGGGCAGGCTGACCGTCAGTGACCTGTCCAGGCGCGGAACATATTGGTGGTGGGGCCGGGCGGGAACACCACGTACAACAAGAGAAACACGGTGATGCCGGTGGCTGCGGTGACGAGCCACACGCCCGCCGTCCAGGGGCCCACTTTGCGGTGCCGGGCGAACCGGCCCTTCAACCCGTAGTACAGCGCGATGATGCCAAGGATGGCGCCGACGGTCGCCAATGCGGAGTGAACCTGCAGGAATCCCTGGTACCACGGTCGCCAACGGGCGGGTCCGCCAAAGGTGGTGTCGCCAATCCAGAGCGATTTCAGAATGTAGCTGAGGAAAAACCCTGCTGCCACGTAAGCAGCGGTAATCATCAACCAGCGGTGAGTGGTTCGTTTCCCGCGCCGGATGGCGATCCAGCCGGCTGCCACCGCCAATCCGCTGAAGAACATGCAGGCCACGTTGAGATAGGCCAGTGCGTTTGCCATGCGAGGGGTCCGCCCTTTCGCGAGCCACGGTTGTTGTTTCATCCCGCATTGTACCGTAAATCGCAGGCCAGTCCCAAGCCGGACGCAAACTGTTCACAATATGTGTTGCGTCCGGTGCGTAAGGATGCTGGTGCTGTTGGCGGCTTGTTTGCGCTGGACAGCCCGTCTGGTTTGCACGGATCACAGCGGTTGGTGTGAGAGCAGGCGCCGGTGTTCCCGCTCAAAACAGCGGCCGGCAACGACCGTCAATCCGGCGTTGCGGGCGAGTTGGGCGCTGGCGGGATCGTCCACACCAGGTTGCATCCAGACCACTTTCGCGCCTTTTTGAATGGCGCCTTCGACCGCTTCGTGCACCGATCCCCCGTGCTGAAACACGTTCACAATGTCGACTGGGTCTGCGACGTCGGTCACTTTGGCATACGATTTGTGACCCAGCGAAGACCCAATCTCCGGGTTAACCGGGATCACCTTGTAGCCTTGCGACTGCTGGTACGATGCGACGTCGTAACTGGGTGTCCCTGGACTGTCGGTCAACCCGACCACGGCAATCGTCTTGGCCCCGGCGAGGATCGCAGCCAAGGTCTCGTCCGGGATGTGGTCGCCCATGTTGTAACTCCCCTTCCGACGGCGCCCCAGAGACGGTTTGTAGCGCCCGCTCTGTGCCGGGCCGTCAACGTAGCTGTGTCCGGATGGCGAGGCCTGTATGCAGCCTTCCAGGCAGACCGGTGCCTTCGTCAACGCACCAGGTAGGCCAGCACGAACCGGTGCAGCAGGTATTCCAGCGGGACGATGCACAGCGCCAGCAGCGCGGCGGCTGGCGCGGACACATGTGCCGCAGCCCAAGGACGGGAGGTCAGCCAGATGAGGAAAGCCATCGCAGGCCACCCGAGCAACAGCGAACGACCCGCGCCGAGTCGCGGCATCACCCACAAGTCGCCCAGTGCGCCCGCTGCCGTCAGGATGATGGTGGTCCAGAACACCGGCCACAAAGAGAACCCGTACAGGGAAGGAAACAGCCAGTCGGCGGCGGTGAGGACAGCCGCATACGCCGCCAGTTTCGCGGAGACGTTGCGGATCGTCACCATCAGCGTCTGGGGTTGCCACATCTGCGTTCACCTCCCGGGCTGCGATGCGCGTAGTATACCCCACAATGGGCCCCGTCTCCGTCCCGCCCCCCGGCTGTGGGCTGGCACGTGACGAGGGTTCGCAGGAATGGGTCCGGGCCAGCGGTGGCATCCTGAGAACCGGGGTTATGGCGATGCGAGACAACCTGTTGCGTTTCCTTGCCACTGTGTGTGCCTTCGGCTGGGTTGCGGCGGCGGGGATGTCGTCCGTGCCGGCGCAGTCCCGGGGTGCGTCACATCCTGGCGGCCATGCCGCGGTCGTGTACTTCACGTTTGACGACGGTCCCAGCCAACGCTACACGCCGCAGGTATTGGACATTTTGGCCCGGTACCGGGTGCATGCCACGTTCTTCGTGTTGGGCTCCCGATGTCAGGAGTTTCCCGCCATCGCGCGCAGAATTCGGCGAGAAGGGCACCAAATCGGCAGCCACGGATTTGACCACCGGTCGCTGTTGGCCCAGACCGAAGCCGGCGTGCGGACCGAGGTGCTGAAGACGGACGAGGTCGTGTTCCGGGTGTGCGGGGTTCGGCCGCTGTACTTCAGGCCGCCCGGGGGACTGGTGAAACCCCAGGACCGGGAAGCCATTCACCAGCTGGGCCATCCCATTGTGCTGTGGACGATAGACTCCGAAGACTGGAAGGCGCACCGGGCCTCTGAGATTGTGCAGAACGTCGAGCGCGCCGCCCGGCCCGGTGCGATTGTGTTGTTCCACGACGGGGTGTCCGCCAGTCGCTATACCGTTCAAGCGCTGCCGGAGCTGATCCGGTTTTTCCGGTCGCGAGGATACCAGTTCGAGACTTTGCCGCCCAACGATGCGCGGGTTTGAGTTCGCCCGGCGGGGCTGGCAGGGATCACGATTTGTAGGCAGGCTGGCCCAACAGGTCGGACACGGTGGTGAAGGTATACCCTTGCTCACGAAGCGTCTGGATGATGTATGGCAGTGCTTGCACGGTGTTGGCCAGGCTCTCGCCGTTCCCGCCTGCGCTGTGCATGAGGATGATGGTGCCGGGTGCGGTGTGGGCGAGCACATTGGTCGCCACCTGGACTGCCGTCAACCTCGCCCAGTCTAGACTGTCGACGTCCCAGAAGATGATGATATCGCCGAGGGCGCGCACCTCCCGGATTACTTCGTCAGACAGAGCACCGTAGGGCGGGCGGAAGAACCGCGGCCGGACCCCGCTGACCCGGTGAATCTCGTTTTCCGTTTGGACAATCTGGTTACGTACTTCGACCAGCGGGATCTTGGTCAAGTTCGGATGGGAAAATGTGTGGTTCCCTACTTCGTGTCCTTCCCGCACCAACCACTGCAGCACCTGCGGGTGCTCCTGGACACGGCGGCCGACACACATGAATGTCGCCTTCACCGCGTACTGCGCCAGAATGCGCAGGATCTGCGGCGTCCACACCTGATCCGGGCCGTCGTCAAAAGTGAGGGCGACGCGCTTACGATCCGCCGGTCCCCGCAGAATCACCTCGCGCGGATACAGGCTGTGCCAATCGACGTGCTGGGTGTGCGAATGCCGTTCACTGACCCGCTCAGGTCCGCCGGACAACGGTGACGTTTGTCGGGACCACGGGTTGCCGTCCGTCCATGGCCGCTCTGGCCATCCTCGCCAGTCCGGCCATCCTGCTGGCCAGGCGTCCAGCAGATGGCCATGAAAGGGGTAAGCATACGGGGGCCAATGGGCTGATGGGAGTGGCTTGTTGTACATCGAGTACCACCCTTCGTCGCGCGGTCACGGAAGACTGCGTCATCCGCACTCTATGAGAGGGCGGGTGTACCAGTGCGGCACGTCGTCGCCAATGCATGAAATTGGGCCGGTGAGTCAGGTGGCTTGCGTCCGCAGGTTCCCATCCACAAATTCCTTCTCATGCGGGGAGGGCGTCGCGATCACACTGAAAAACGGTTCACCACTGATGTTTCAGGAGGCGGTTGGGGGTTAGAGTCTCAGGTAGTGGTGTAAAATTCGCTGCCTGAATTGACGAGAAAGCCACCGAGTGCCATCTACGTAAGTGACACCAACTCCTTCGTAGAGG
>JADGIC010000129.1 GCA_019683615.1 Alicyclobacillaceae bacterium
TTTAAAGCCCTTCGTTCCCCACAGCCGCTGCGGTGAACTGGACTTCCGACAGTGTTTCGCTCACAATCAAAGTCAGCGATGACGACCGCCGTCGCCGGCCGGCGCAGCCGTCTCCCGTGCGCCGTCGCCATGCGCCATCAGCAGCGTCAGAAAGGGGCGTTCGCGGTGAGAGTCGGATACCTGGGGCCGCGCGGGACATTTTCCGAAGATGCCGCTGTGCAGTACGCAGCCGCGCAAGCCGGGAATGTCAACGTGGAGTGGCGGATGTTCGCCACCATCCAGGACGTGATGGACGCACTCAGCCAAGGGACGATCGACCAAGGTGTCGTGCCGATAGAGAACTCCATCGAAGGGACCGTTCGCATGACGATTGATTGTCTCGTCGAAGACCCGGACCTGTTCATTCGCGGTGAAGTCGTGTTGCCGATTGCCCAGCACCTGCTCGCCCTCCCTGGCGTGCGCTTGGACGACGTGCGCGAGGTGTGGTCCCACCCGCAAGCGTTGGCCCAGTGCCGCGGGTTCCTCCGGCAGTTGTCGGTGCAGACGCAGGCGTGCGCCAGCACGGCGTCCGCGGTCGAAGCGGTCGCCCGGTCCGGCCGCCGGGACGTGGCCGCCATCGGGCCCGAACGGTCTGCGCGCGAACACGGGCTGGTGGTGTTGGCGGCAGACATCCATGACAACGAGCGGAACGAAACCCGTTTCGCCGTCGTCGTGAAAGGGCCACAGGCGGTCACCCAGCCGACGAAGACGATGCTCTTGGTGTCTCCGAGCGAAGACCGCGCAGGCGTGCTCGCGACAATTCTGCACGTGCTGGCTGCCGTCGGTTTGAACCTGACCTGGATTGAGTCGCGCCCAACCAAGCGACGATTGGGTACCTATCAGTTCTTCATGGACGTCCAAGCAGGCATCGACGACAGCCGGATGCAAAAAGCGCTGGCCATCCTGCAAACGCTCGGGCACGACGTCCGGGTGTTGGGCAGCTACACCACCGTTGCCGTGAACCGGCCGGCCAGCCGATAATCCCAATGCGGCTGCTGGCAGTCGATGTACCCCGGCCCAACTTGATGCGCAACCGAGCCACCCGCCTGCGCAAGCCGATCAGCCCCTGCATTCGATACAGCGGAGTGCCCGTCACTCCACCAAGCCAGGTGCAGGAGGTGACCGACATGTACGGAGTGTTCGGTGGTTACACCCGGTGGGCTGTCGTGTTCCTGATCATCTTTGTGCTGTTCTTCCTGCTCGTGCCGGGCTACTACGGTGCAGGGGCCGCCTGCTGACTGCGACCGCCGGTGTGGCCGGGAACCATGCGCCTCGGCCACGGGGTCCGATTCGCGTATGTCCGCCGGATCGGACCCGGCCTGGCCGGCCCCAGGTTGCCTGCCGCGTCAGCGCAGCGTGGACAACCAAGCCGCCAACTCGTCAATTTCCGCACGCGTGAGGATGCCCTGCTGGTCCGGACCGTAGCCGGGCATCGGTCCACCACCCTTGTCGATTTGGCGGGCAATGGCCGCTTCTGTCAAACGTGCCCCGACGTGTTCCAGGTTGGGACCCACCCCGCCCTGCAGACGATCTCCATGGCAGGCGACGCAGTTCGCTCGGTACAGGCGCACTGCGTTTGCGAAGCGGGGGTCTGTCTGCAACGTGCCAGGTTTGGCGGGCGCCTGACCTGCACAGCCCGAGTAGAAGGAAATCCCCGCCACAAGCAGGGCGCACGTGGCCATCCGCTTCCAATGTTCTTTCGGCACGAAATACCACACCCCGTTCACCCGCCACCGTTTGTGTGGACGTTTGCCTGGTCTTGGCGGCCGCTGCACGGAAGACCGCATCCCTCTGCAGCATAAGATCTCTCGTCAGGACAGCGCCATGCGGACCACGGCGGACAGGGGCGCAATGTGAGGTGCCATGAAATGCCGTGTATTGCAAACGTGTCGAACGGCGGATGCGGCGCCATCAAACGCGGTTTCCGCGAATGGGGGGCCTGGCAGCGGTGACGCCGGCGTCGACAACGCGACCAGTCCAACGCAAAAGCGCCGATGGGAGTACACATGTGGCAGGCAGCCGCCGCATCGGCTTGGCGCTCAGCGGCGGCATGTTGAAAGCAGCAGCCCATGTGGGTGTGCTTGCGGCGTTGCACGAGCTGGGAGTCGAGCCGCAGGCAGTCGCGGGCACCAGTGCCGGGTCATTCGTTGCCGCCCTGTATGCCCACGGCTGCAGCCCGCAGGAGATGCAACAGCTGGTCCGCCGCTTCCCTGGCGCACGTTTGTTCGACTACGGCTTCCCGCTGGCCAGGTCAGCCCTGCGCCTCATCCACTCTCGCCTGACGCCCTGGCGCCATCGCCTCGCCCCGCCGCTTCCCGGCGGCCTGATGCGCGGCCGCCGGCTGACCCGGTACTTTCGCGACGCGTTGGCCGGCCGCCAGGCTGAGCGGCCCTACTACTTGGTCGCCACCGACCTGTTGACCGGCCGACCGGTCGTGTTCAGCAACGACCGGGACGCCCAAGTGCGCGGCCTCGCACATCCCGTGCCCGACCTGGCGCTGGCGGTGGCCGGAAGCTGTGCCGTCCCCGGTGTTCTCACGCCGGTCGAACTGAAGCCGTGGCTGTTGGTGGACGGTGCCCTGCGCCACTACGTACCGGTGGACGTGCTCCGCCAAGCCGGTTGCAGTCACATCATCGCCGTCAACTTATACCGGCTGGATCCCGCCTGGGAGCCGCACACATTCGTGCACGTATTGGCCCGCTCGTTCGAAATCCTGTTGCAGGAGTCTATCGACAACGAGGTCGAGGGTGGCGACCTGTTCGTCCTGGAGCCGGAAGTCCGTCATATGACTTGGGTCTCGTTCGGTGAATTGGCTCGCTGTGTGAGCGCCGGTTCCGACAGTGTAACACGGCGCCAGGCGGAACTCAGGCGCTTTCTCGCCCGACCGCCCGTGCTACACGCCCGGCCGCTTGTGGTCAGCGAATCCAGACGTCAACCGCCCGGTCGTATGTAAGGACCCCTTCGGAAAACCAAAGCCGGATTTCCCGGGCCGCGCTTTCGGGAGAGTCCGAACCGTGCACCACGTTCATGCCGATGGTCAGCCCCAGATCGCCGCGGATGGTCCCTGGCGCTGCGTCCGCCGGGTTCGTCTTACCCATCAAGGCGCGCGCAACGGCGATGGCGTTTTCACCTTCCCAAACGGAGGCAAACACCGGTGCGGAGGTGATGAAATCCACGAGGTCACGGAAGAACGGGCGCTCCTTGTGTTCCGCGTAATGCTGTTCAGCCAGCGCCGGCGAAACGGACATCAGCTTTGCCGCCACCAGTTTGAGGCCCTTTCGCTCCAACCTCTGCACAATCTCGCCGATCAAGCCGCGCTGCACCCCGTCCGGTTTGACCATGATGAACGTCTGTTCCACTGCCACGTTAGCTCGCTCCTTCTCTGCTGCGTGAAATGTAATCTGAAGTCGATACGCGGCGGACTAATGCGTCCGCTCGTGCACAAACTGGGCGACCGCGGCCAATTCTCCGCGTACGCGTGCAGGCGTCAAGGACTCCAGGCATCGCGCCGCCTTTTCCATGTAGCGGCGGGCGAGGCGACGGGCTTGTCCAAGCCCGTCGGAGGCCCGGATGATGTCAAGGGCACGGCCGAGATCGGCCTGGTTCATGTCTGCCCGGATCAGCTGTTGCAACTCCTGTGCCTGCGGGCTGCGCACTACCGCCCACAACGCCGGCAAGGTCAGGTTGCCTTGACGCAGGTCTCCGCCCACAGGCTTGCCCACTTCACGCTCGTCACCGGTGTAGTCCAACACGTCGTCGATGATCTGAAACGCCATGCCGGTGTAGTAACCGAAGCGGCGGACTTGGTTCACCACCCGCTCCGGCGCTCCCGCCACCCGGGCGCCAAGGGCGCAGCTGACGGAAATCAGCAGCGCCGTCTTACGCTCGACCCGGCGCAGATACGTGCGCAAATTCTGGCGCCAATTGTAAAAGTCGCGAACCTGGTCGATCTCGCCTTCGCACATGTGCACCATCGCGTCAGACATCTCCCGGTGCACAAACGGGTCCGGAATCGTACACAACAGCTGGATGGCCCGGGCGAACAAAAAGTCGCCGGTGTACATCGCCGGCCGGTTGCCATACTGCACACGGATGGTCGGGTGTCCGCGGCGCAACGACGCGTCGTCGATAACGTCGTCGTGCACCAAGGTGGCCATATGTATCAATTCCAAGGCGGCGGCGACGGTGTACACCGACTCCCGATTGCCGCTGCCCAACTGGCCGCACAGCAACGCGAACAGCGGACGAATGCGCTTGCCGCCGGCGTGGAGCAACTGCAGGGCCGACTGCGAAAGCTTGGCGTTGCGCGATTGAACCGCCGCCTGCAGGACGTCCTCCACCCGTTCGAGGTCCGGTTTGTACGACTCGTATACCTCACGAAACTCCATACCGGCTACGCTTCTTCCTCCACCTTGCGTCCCACGTGAACCGCCGCGATCCCGCCGGTCAGCGGGTAGCTGCGCACGTCGCGCAACCCCGCCTCCTGGAACAACCGTTCCAGCCCGACCCGGTCCGGAAACTCGGTGAGAGACGCCGGCAGCCAGGCGTATGGTGTCTGATCCCCGACGGCGATGGCGCCGATTTTCGGTAAGACACAGTAAACATAGAAGTAGTACAGCCTTCGGAACAGCGGCCATTCGGGCTTGGACAGTTCCAGCGACACAACTTGCCCGCCCGGCTTCACGACTCGGCGCATCTCCCGCAACACGGTAACGATGTCAGGGACGTTGCGCAGCGCAAAACCAATGGTGGCGACGTCAAACGTTGCATCGGGGAACGGAAGCTGCATCGCGTCGCCCTCCACCCATTCCACGCGCGCACCACGCACGTCATGACGCCTCAGTTTCTCCCGCGCGACATCCAGCATCTCGCGGCAAAAGTCCAGCCCGACAACGTACCCGCCGGAACCAACCCGGCGAGCGAGCGCCAGTGTCCAGTCGCCCGTGCCGGCGGCCACGTCGATGGCACAGCCTCCCGGAGCCAACTCAATTTGGCGCATGGCAAACCGCCGCCACAACTTGTGCTGCTGGAAGCTGAGCACCGAGTTCATGAGGTCGTAACGCCGCGCAATCTGGGAGAAGACGCTGTGAACAAATGCCGACTTGCTTTCCGGATGGGCCGTCATCGGTTTCCCTCGACGAGTGTTTGCGACTCCAACGTCTTCTTGATGACCATCATGTAGTCAATCACGAACGTGGAGATAGGTTCCAGGATGGCTCCGGCCGGCAAGTGTAACACCCTCTCGACGGCGTCCGTCAACCACCCGTACGCCTGCCGAAACGTCAACGGGCGGGGCGTGCGCCGGCTGTGCATTGCCTCGTTGACCACATACGCCTGCACCAACGAACGGATCTGTGGCATGTAATCGTCCGGCCGCTGCAGATACTCCGAGGCCAACGCGTATAGCAACGCACCCTGTACCGTTTCCTCCAACTCCATGTACCGCTCCGCCGAAAGCCCGCCCGGTTGCACAAGCATCATTTTCGCCTCGTTGATCCGGACCACCGCCTCGCACAACGACGACAACAACCTGTGGTTGCCCAGCCTCGCCAAAACCCAGTAGTACCAACTGCTGTCGTAATCACCTGCCAGAACGTGCAGTTGGCGCTTTAGCTCGCTCTGCCCGTCGACGTCGTCGTGAATGGACAGGCCTTGGTGGAGCAACAGCACCGCCTCAAGGACGGCTCGCAGTTCAGTCTCGGCGACGCGGGCGGATCGCAAGATAGCGTGGCCCACCTGAAAGTGAAAGCGGCTCACGGACTGGCGAACCTGGCTGGCCTGAAGGAATGGATGGTACATATAGCGTTGTACGCGCTTGTCCACTTCCTCGTACAACACCTCGTCCGCCTCGGCAATCGCCACGAGCCGTTCACCCTCCTGACCTGCGCTTCCGACACCCGACCCGCCGCCGGCGTCGAAACTTCACTGCGTATTATACCACAAGGTTGCCGGCGTTCCCCGTTGCACTAACGGCCGGCCGTCGGCCCGCCGCTGCCCAGGTCGTCCGTCCGGACGACGCCGTGCTTGGTGTACAAGACCGCCTTCCCGCGCACCTTGATGGCCGACGTGTGGTCCGTGAACTGAGCGATCATGACCTCACCGCGATCCAGCTTCTCTGCGTGGTGAAACTTGGTCTCCGGACCTCGTGTCAGGCCGATCACCTGAACCCCGTTCTCGAGGGCCAGGATTACAAAGTATTCCCCCATCACCGGCGAATCAGCCACTGTCGATCCTCCTGTTCACACGGCTTCCGCGGGAACGCGTCGTGTACCGGCTGTCACTTGCCCGGCGTCGTATGCCGGACAATGAAAAACCAGCGTGCAACGACGCTGGTTAAACTGGTCGGAATGCCGGGATTTGAACCCGGGACCTCTACCTCCCCAAGGTAGCGCGCTACCAGGCTGCGCTACATCCCGACGTA
>JADGIC010000015.1 GCA_019683615.1 Alicyclobacillaceae bacterium
TTGTTTTAAACCACTCGGGGTCGGGGGGGGGCGGGGCAACAATCGGGCGGCCGACTCCCGGTTTTTCAACGGGCTCAGGAGGGTGACAGGCGCATCCACAAACAACACGTTCCAGCCGCGCCGGGCCAGCCCCCGCGCAATGTGGTGAGGCCGTGCGGTGACTCCCCCCCACGGTACGGCGGACGTGATCACTACGGTGGCTGACGGCTGCGGCGGGGCCGTGGTCACCTGCGAGGCAGCCGACGTCGCGGCGGACGCTTCCGCATGCGCCTCTGCCGACGCAGGCGCATGCACCGTTGCGGATGTCGTCGGTGCAGGTGCGGCCGGAGAAGGTCGGTCGCCGGGTACGGGCATCGAGCGAACCCCCTCGTGTGACGTCCCCGGGGTCAGGCGCCGCGGACCATGCCGCGGAGCGACTTGTACGCCCGAACCGCCGGGCGGTAGATGCACATGGCCAACCCCATTAGCGCGGTGAACTGAAGCAGCGGGAGGATGGCGTCGAAGGCGACGAACACCAGCAGGGCGAAGTACTGCTCGCCGATGATGAATCCGCGGAACGGCACCAACGCCCGGTATCGCCGGAGCCGTTCAAAGCGAGACGCCGACCGCTCGTCCCCGGCCTCCTTCGCGGGGGATTCCGCCCGGGGGGCGGCTGCCGGAGAGGCGCCCCGGGGCGAGGACGGGCGGGATCGGATCTGCTCCTGGTACTCCAACAGGTACAGCGCGAACAGGGCGATCATCGCCCACTTCCACACACTGGCCCCGCCCGGGTGCAGCCGTGAGTATCCCCAGGCCAGGCTGAAGTAGATGGCAAACTCCTTGATGCGGTCTGCCACTTGGTCCAGCCATCCGCCGAGCGGCGAGAAATGCTGGCGAAAGCGGGCCAACTGCCCGTCCGCGCAGTCAAACACGTACGCCACTTGGACGAGCACCAAGCCTGCCACGACGTCCCTCCGGTCGCCCAGCGCGAACAGCGCACAGCCTGCCAAAGCCAGCAACAGCGACAGTATCGTCACGACGTTTGGCGTGATGCGCGTGTTCCTCAGCGCGTACACAAGGCGCAGGGAGAAGAAGTAATACAGGTAGTTTGTCCAGATGTCGATGGGCCGTTTTGCGCAGGCATTGATGCGCTCGAAGTCGGTCATGCCTCAAGCCCTTTCATTACATCCTCATCCGCTCGCCATCCTCGCCAGGCCGCCATGGCGCGCCGGCTGGCGTGCACAGTCACTGCATCGCCGTCACTTCATCTTGAAGGTCTCCAGCACCTGTGTGACGGCGTACTCGTAGTCCTCCGGGAAGTCGACCTCCACGCACGGCAAGCCGGTGATGTCCACCACCGTCAGGCCGGACTTGTCACGCATGACGTCGAGGGCGTGTTCAAAAAACTTCATCTCGTTGCCAGGTACGGCTTCCTGGTAGACCGTCTTGCGAAACTTGTCCACAAACGATCCGGCAAACTTGGCCACACCGATGAATTCTCCGTAACAGGTGGCAGGGTCCAGGTGTTTCCCAATCCCCAGCACCCGGTTGCCCTGCACAACCACCTTCACTTCTTCCTCACGGCACTGCTTCCGGTCGATGGCGAGGAAGCCGCCGTCGCTCCCCGGTTCGAGGCGACGCAGGATCTGTTCGTCAAACACCACATCGGCGTTCAGGTAATAAAAGTCTCCGTGATACGCTTCCAGTGCCAATTTGAGTGAAAACAGCGTATTGGTTGTCGCAAAGTCCGGATTCACGACGTATCGTACGTTCAGCCCGGGAAAGTGGTCCCGGACATGCTGTTCAATCAACTCCCGGCGGTAGCCGACCACCAGAATCACGTTGGTCACGCCGATAGCGGCCAAGGACTCCAGTTGCCAGTCCAGGATGGTCTTTGGCCCCATCGGCAGCAGGCACTTCGGAAGATCGTTGGTCAGCGGCCGCAGCCGCACGGATTGGCCGGCTGCGAGGATGATGCTGTGCGCGACGTGCAATCGGACCCACTCCCGGGCAACAATATCCATCTCATTTAACCAGGGCTGTCGAATGGCGTCAAGGCCCGTCAAACCCGTGCCGCCGCTTCGTCCTCCTCGTCCTCCAGGTAGAGCACTCGCGAGGTTTCGTCGTAGGCGAACAGTTCCGCGTACCGGCCCCAATCGATGATGGTGTCGAGCTGCATCTCTGCCGCTTCCACGCCTACGCTCTTGCGAATGACCTCCAGAAAGAACTCGCGCGGCATCCGCCGGTTCCGCTTGGAGTCGAGCACCCAGCGAATGCGCTCAAAGATGGGGACCCGTTCTTTCAACTGGCGGCGGAACAGTTCCTTTCTCTCCAACACGTTGGCCGCTGCAAACGCCTTGCCGACCGGAGTCAGGGAGATGTCGCCTTGGCTCACGGTCGCGAAGCCCAGCAGCTGGGCCGCTTCGACGATGGGTAACAGGTCGTCCAGTTCAAACATCAACTCGTCCGCGAGCTTGTACAGGTCTGACTTGATTTCGAGATCGTCCAACAGTTCCAGGAACCCTGTCAGCGCGCCAGAAGGGACGTGCGGCAAGGCGGTGAATTTTCGTCCCGCCCCGGAAGCCAGTGCCTGCACGGTCTCCTGGGCAGCGCGGGAGTGGGTGAGAATGGAATAAATCCGGTCCACCAGCCGGGTGAACGGCTCGTCCTTGCGCTCCCGCCAGTGCGGCAGCGTGATTTTGATGTCGGCGATGACGGTGGCGGGATCGCGCGAGAGCACGACTGCCCGGTCCGCCATGTACACCGCCTCTTCAATGCCGTGCGTGACCATGATGATGGATTTGGTCGGAATCTTCTTCTCCAGCCACAGTTCCAGCAGGTCGCGGCGCAGGTTTTCAGCAGTCAAGACGTCCAGAGCGGAGAACGGTTCGTCCATCAGCAGGATGTCCGGTTCCATCACCAAGGCGCGGCCGAGTCCCACCCGCTGCCGCATGCCGCCGGACAGCTCCTTCGGGTACGCCCCTTCAAACCCGTCCAAGCCAATCATGTCGATCACGTTGAGCGCCTTCGTCCGCTTCTCCTGCGGGGAGATGTCTTTGTAACGCAATCCCAGTTCCACGTTCTCCAACACCGTCAGCCAGGGAAACAGGGCGAAAGACTGGAACACCATGCTTACGCCCGGGTTGGTATCGGTGACCGGCTGGCCGAGGTAGCTGACCGTCCCCGACGTAGCGGGCACCAAGCCGGCGATGATGCGCAACAGCGTCGACTTGCCGCTGCCGGAAGGTCCGAGAATGGCGACAAACTCCCCTTCACCGATGCGCAGGTCGATGTCCTGCAACACAGTCACCTTCTGTTCACCCGGCGCGTCGTACCGCTTGCTGACGCGATTCAGTTCCAGCAGCCAAGCCATTGCTGTCGCCTCCTCTGGAGGTTGTGTCCGGTCCCCCCTGGCATTAGCGCCCGCTGATCTCCATCCGGTAGCGCCGTTCCGCCAAACGCATCAACGGCCGCCACACCAACTGGTTGATCAGCGTGACGAAAATGGCCATCACAATCATGCTCAGAACAATGACCGGCCAGTTGCCGTCTGTGGTGGCGATGGTAATCAGCGATCCCAGACCAGATGCGACCAGCGTGTGCTGTTTCCACCTCACCAGTTCGGCCAGGATGCTGGCGTTCCAAGCGCCGCCGCTGGCCGTGATGCAGCCGGTGATGACGTAGGGAAAGATGGCTGGCAGCAAAAGGTGTTTCCAGCGGCCCCAGCCGCGCAGCCTGAGGACTTTGGTCGCTTCCTTCAAATCGTTCGGGATGTTCATCGTCCCTGCGATCACGTTGAACAAAATGTACCACTGTGTGCCCAGCATCATCAGCGACACCGCACCCAGTTGAAAATTGACGTGCCACCGCAAGTACAGCAGGGCGACAAACGGGAAGAACATGTTGGCCGGAAACGACGCCGCAATCTGCACCAGCGGTTGGGCGATGCGGGATGCACGAGGGCTCAACCCGATGGCGACGCCCACCGGTATGGTCCACAACAGCGCCAGGAGGGTGGCGAAAAACACCCTCAGCATCGTGTAAAACCCGTACAGGAACACTTCTGCCACTTCCATGGCGCCCAATTTGGACAGCTCCAGTGCACCCAGGTAGCCGTAGTACATGACCAAGCCGGCGGCGGCGAGGGCGCATGCCGCGACTGCCGCGCGGCGGGCTCGGCGGCGCTCTCCGGGCATGCCCCGGCGCCGGCTTTGGCGGCGCTTTGCCCGCCTCAGCATCCAGCCGTCGATGGCCTGGGCCAGGCGGCCAAAGACTTGGTTGGAGAGCCACCCGGCCAACTGGGAGCGGCGCAAGAATTGGAGAAACCACGATGTCGGCTGGTCCGTGGCGTTGCTCAGCTCCATCTTGAACTTCTGGGACCAAGCGACCAACGGCCGCCAAAACAGTTGATCGACAAGGATGATGACGACGATCATCGCAATGATCGCTTCGATCAAGGCACGCACGTCGCCTTCCAGGTAGGCGGTGGCCATGTAGGAGCCGATGCCGGGGAGCTGGATGTGATGCCCCAACACGGAGATCGACTCGCTGGCGGCCAAGAAGAACCACGCCCCGCCGAACGACATCATGCTGTTCCAGACCAGCGTGACCATCGCGTGCGGCAGCTCCAGGCGCGTGAACCGAGTATAGGCATCCATGTGCATCACCCGGGATACCTCCCGCAGCTCGCGGGGGATGGCCGCGACCGACTGGTAGAAGCCGAACGTCATGTTCCATACTTGGCTGGTAAAAATCGCGAAGATGGAAGCCAGTTCGGCGCCCAACAGCCGGTGCGGAAACAGGGCCATAAAGCCGGTGACGGTGATGGACAAAAACCCGAGCACCGGGACGGACTGCAGGATGTCCAGAAGCGGAACGAGGATCCTCTCGGCCAACCGGTAAGTGGCCGCAATCCGCCCGTACACAAAAGTGAACAACAACGATCCCAAGAACGCGATGAACATCCGCAGCAGCGACCGGCCAGCGTAGTACGGGAGCATCCACCAGTGCAACGCGATGTGTGGCTGGTCGTGTTCGCTCAAAGGGACACCCATGCCGGTGCCCAGTTTGACAATGGCGTACAGCAGACCGAAGACGAACAAGGCGACGACGAGATCCACCCACGTCCATTTCTTCGGCATGAACGGGACGCTGGCCAGCAGCCGTTTCACGTGCTCACCTCCTTCGCCTGTTGTCCTGTGACGCTCTTCCCATTCCCGGCCGCCGCCAAGCGTAAACCGCGCGGGAGACCTGCGAAACGCATGTGTCGACGCTGCAAAAGGCGTACGAAAGCGTACAAAACCTCCTCAAGCCTGGGGGTGTCTGCACACCCCGGCAACGGCGAGGAGGATCCAGTGTCCACTCTAACACGGGCCGTTCGCCCAGGCAAGCTTCGATTACGCCAAAATCGGCACGCCCGCAGACGGGTGCGGGTACGTCACTGCCAAAATCGTATGCCGCCGGTCTCCCGGCGGCAACCGGTTCGCGCGCAGGTTGGCCGGGAGATCCGGCCACTGCTCACTGGGCGACCATCCCGCCGTCTACCGGGATGATGGCCCCGGTGATGTAGCCCGCGCCTTCCGACGCCAGAAACAGCACCGTGTGGGCGATTTCCTGGGGGCAGCCCAACCGCCTCAGCGGGACACCGCGAATAAACTGCTCGTACACACCGGGCTGCGCGGTCAGCACCTGCATCATTGGCGTGTCGATGCCGCCCGGGCAGATGCAGTTCACCCGGATGTTGTACTGCGCGTACAGCACCGCCCAAGAGCGGGTCAGCGAGATGATGGCGCCTTTCGACGCCGTGTATGCGTCGGCCCCCGGTTGTCCCATCAGGCCGGCGGACGACGCGTTGTTGATGACGCTGCCGGAACGCTGCCGGATCATCACCGGCAAGACATACTTGCTGAAGTAGAACACGCCGTTCAGGTTGATGTCGAGGACGCCTTTCCAGTCCCGGGTGTCCGCCTCGTGCACCGGCGCCATCTTGTACTTCGCTCCATAGCCGATGCCGGCGTTGTTGAACAGGACGTCGATGCGGCCGTACTGTTCCTCGACCCCTTTGACCATCGCCTGAACCGCCGCCTCGTCGGTCACATCCAGGCAGACGAACCGGGCTTCATATCCGGCCTCGCGGATCTCCTGTTCGACCGCCTTCCCGTTCGCCTCGTTCACGTCGGCAAACACGACCTTGGCACCTTCCTGCGCCAACAGCTTCGACGTCGCCCGGCCTTGGCCGCTGGCACCGCCTGTCACAATCGCCACTTTGTCTTTCAGGATCATCGGCGTCCCTCCGATTTTGAAATGGCGGACGCCGCTGCGGCGGCGCCCGCTTGCACATCAGTTGGAATTATACCGAACTATCTGATATCGGACAAACTGCCGAGGGAATGGCCTGTGTCAGGCTGCCCGCCAGCGCGACAGGCAGTTGACACCGGTGGTGGCGGATGGTATAGTTACGCCAATCCAACCGAATACAGGCGTTACGACTCTTATCCAGAGCGGCGGAGGGACTGGCCCAATGAAGCCCGGCAACCACCGCAGCCTTGCGCGCTGCGGAGAGGTGCCAATTCCTGCAGAACTCGCGCGTGGAACGGATCCATGAATCTGTTCGCGCCAGGGTCTGAGAGATGAGAGGAGTGACGGTGCGACTGTTCGTCCATCGGACCGCTCCTCCCCGGAGCGGTTTTTTGATGGTGTTTTGCGGCGTACCGGCCGGGACAGCCTGCGTATCTGAAGGCGCCCGCCGCGTCAATAAGTCACACCTTGGGAGAGGATACTGTGTCAGACAAACCACTCGGCTTCGAAACCATCGCAGTCCACGGGGGCTTTCGGGCGGACCCGACCACACGGGCGGTGGCAGTGCCCATCTATCAAACGACGTCGTACCAGTTCGACAGCACGGAACACGCTGCCAACCTGTTTGCGCTGAAGGAAGCGGGCAACATCTACACGCGCATCATGAACCCGACCCAAGACGTGTTCGAACAGCGGATCGCCCAATTGGAAGGCGGGGTGGGCGCTCTCGCGGTGGCCTCCGGCATGTCCGCCATCACCCTCGCCATCCTGAACATCGCCAGCAGCGGGGACCACATCGTGACGTCTGCCAACCTGTACGGCGGGACGTTCAACCTGTTCAACGTGACCCTGCGGCGGTTCGGCATCGAGTTCACCTTCGTGGACCCGCACGATCTTGCCGCCGTGGAAGCGGCCATCCGCCCCAACACGAAGGCGGTGTTCACCGAGATCATCGGCAACCCGCGGATGGACGTGGCGGACCTGGCGGCGCTGGCGGACGTCGCGCACCGGCACGGCGTGCCGCTGATGGTTGACAACACGTTTGCGACGCCCTATTTGTGCCGTCCGTTTGAGCACGGGGCGGATATCGTCGTGCATTCCGCCACCAAGTTCATCGGCGGCCACGGCAACTCGATTGGCGGCGTGATTGTCGACAGTGGCAAGTTTCCTTGGGACAACGGCCGCTTCCCCGGCCTGGTGGAGCCGGATGCAAGCTACCACGGTGTGTCGTACGTGCGGGACGTGGGACCCGCAGCGTACATCGTCAAGGCGCGCGTGCAGCTCCTGCGCGATTTGGGTCCGGCCATCTCGCCGTTCAACTCGTTTTTGTTCATCCAAGGCTTGCACACCCTGCCGCTGCGGATGGAGCGCCATTCACAGAGTGCTCTGGCTGTGGCTCAGTTCTTGGAGGCGCATCCGCGTGTGGAGTGGGTGCAGTACCCGGGCCTGCCTTCCAGCCCGTACCACGAACACGCGAAGCGCTACCTGCCCCGCGGGCAGGGGGCCATCCTCACCTTCGGGATCCGCGGCGGGGTGGAGGCCGGCAAGGTGTTCATCGACCGGCTGCGGCTGTTCAAGAACCTGGCCAACGTCGGCGACGCGCGCAGCCTTGTGATCCATCCGGCGAGCACCACGCACCAGCAATTGTCGGAGGAGGAGCAGCTCGCCACTGGCGTGACGCCGAACTTGGTGCGCCTGTCGATTGGGTTGGAGACGCTTGAAGATCTCTTGGACGACCTGGAACAGGCGCTGCAGGCCACGGCCGGCGTGCGCGCGTGAACAGGAAGTGCGCTCTTGATCAGGCTCCACCCTGACAGCTTGTGGTTGTTGGCAGTCGCTTCCGGCTCCGCCCTCATCTGGGTTGGGCGCCATGCGGGCCAGTTGCATTGGGTCGGCTAAGCTGCATCACCCTTGAGGGTGATTGCGACGTCGGAATGGAGGGAGCGCTGATGGCCGTGAGGGAACCCGACCACCATTTCGTACGGCTGGTTACGGACGAGCAGTTTCAACATACGGCCGGGGTGTTTCGTATGCAGCCGTTCATCTTTGAGTCCGGCGCGGCGTTGCCTCACGTGGACCTCGCGTTCGAGACCTGGGGGCGGTTGAACGCCCGCGGGGACAATGCGATTGTGGTCTGCCATGCGCTGACGGGGGACGCCCATGCCGGGCCTGGCAAGTCTGGCCCCGGGTGGTGGTCCCGGTTGATTGGTCCCGGTTGCGCGCTCGACTCCGAGCAATGGTTTGTCATATGCAGCAACGTGCTGGGCGGCTGTGCAGGGTCGACGGGTCCCTCCTCATTGGCACCGGACGGAAAACCGTACGCCTTGCGCTTTCCTCTCGTCACCGTCCGCGACATCGTGCGGGCTCAGGTGGAGCTGGTGCGGGCGCTGGGTGTCAACCGCGTGGCGATGGTGATCGGCGGTTCCCTGGGGGGCATGCAGGTATGGGAGTGGCCGCTGCTGGCACCCGGGTTTGTAGAGCACGCTGTGGCCATCGCCGCCCACGCCGTCTTCCCGGCGATTGCCATCGGATACAATGAGGCGATGCGGCAGGCCATCGTGGCTGACGAAAACTGGAGGAAGGGCGAGTACTACGACCACGGGCTAGGCCCCGTGGCTGGCCTGGCTGCTGCGAGGTCGATCGGGATGTTGACGTACCGGTCGGAGGCGCTGTACACAGCCCGGTTTGGCCGAGGGCCGGCGCGTCCATCGGAGGGTGAGGAAGCAGCCGTGTGGCCACCGTCCGGCGGTGCGTCGTGGCCGAATGCACACGAAGCGTTTACCCGTCCGCTGTTCGCCGTGGAGTCGTATTTGCACCACCACGGTCGGAAGTTGAACGCCCGTTTCGACGCCAACAGCTATCTGTACTTGACGCGGGCGATGGACAGCCACGACATTGGCCGCGGGCGGGGTGGCCTCGAACCGGCTTTGAAGTCGTTCGGCGCACGCCTGACCCTCATGTCGATCTCGACCGATTACCTGTATGCCCCTTCCACGCTGCGGGAGACCGCCGAGATGGCCCGCCAGTGTGGCGTGGACTGTCGGTACTTTGAAATGGAGTCCGATTACGGGCATGACGCGTTCCTGCTGGAGCAGGACAAGATTGCGGCGCTGCTGGCGCAACCCGCGGCGTTTGGCTGACGGGCGGGCGCGCAGAACCATTCACTCGGTTTGCCGGTGTGAGCGCTGGCGGGACGCGGGCGGGGGGTTGTCCGCACCGCTTGTACTCGCTGTCAGCACAATGAAGCCGCTGGTGCCGTCGGTGTTGATGTGAATGGATGTGGCAGTGTACAACGTTTCATTCAACCGGATCTGGCCTTCTGTTCGGTAGTTCATGCCGAGCGCGTCAGACGTGGCGCGTTGGACGGTGGGAAATTGCCGCACCATGTTTCCGTTTTGAAACACGTTGACAAAGTATCGCTTCCCGTCGGCCGTGCGACTGAGGTTCCAGTACACCCCGCGCGCAGGGGCCACATGCATGGCGACCGGAATCTGCAGCGCGTTCCCTGCCTGGCGGGCACCGGGCGGGAGCGGCAGATTCGGCACTTGCCGGTGCTGAAACGTGAAGAAGGCTGCCACAACGGCAATCGTCCAAATCCAGTGCGTGGCGCGGTTCATCTTCATGAAAGGATCACCTTTGGGCGGGCAGGTTTCAGAGGGTCCGGTGCGAGCCGTGCAGCCGCCTGCGTTTCCCTGTCGGTGTGTGCCCCGGCCCTGGGACCGGTGCACACCGGTCCTAGTCTTAAGGATAGCAGAAGCACCTGCCTGCCCCTAGCCGAGATTTCGCCTCCCGCGCCCTTTGCGCACGGAAGGAAGGTTACGGGCTGCACTGGGCTGCCTGGTTTCTGATTTCTCCCCCTTGCGTCAACATGGGAATCAGTCCGATAATGCGAATAAGCGTGTTCTGAGATGGGGGAATGGACGTGGCCGTAGCTAGGCTGGGCAGCATTCGTGTGGTGTTTCGGCTTCGTATCGACAACGGGACACCTTTTGGCGATGTGTACTCCGCGGTGGCTGATGCCGGCGGGGAGATTGTTGCCATGGATATGCACTCCGTCGAGTCGGACTATTCCGTACGCGACATCACGGTGACGGTCCACAGTGATGCCGAGCGCGAAGCGGTCGCGGCATCTCTCGGGGCGGTTGGAGGCGTGCTCATCATGCATGTCTCAGACCGTACGTTTTTGGTCCACCTTGGCGGCAAGATTGGGACGTTGCTGAAAGTACCGGTGAAAAACCGGGATGACCTGTCGATGGTGTACACACCCGGCGTGGCTCGCGTTTCGCAGGCGATTCACGAAGACGTCAGCAAGGTCTTTCAGTTAACCATCAAGAGAAACACCGTGGCTGTCGTGACGGACGGGTCGGCCGTGTTAGGCCTTGGCAACATTGGCCCTGAAGCGGCGCTGCCGGTGATGGAAGGCAAGGCGATGCTGTTCAAACAGTTCGCTGACATTGATGCCTTTCCGATATGCCTGGCGACCCAGGACGTCGAGGAGATTGTGCGCACGGTTGTGCACATCGCACCCGTGTTCGGCGGCATCAATTTGGAGGATATCGCGTCGCCGCGCTGCTTTGAGATTGAGGAGCGGCTGCGCCGCGAACTGGACATCCCGGTCTTTCACGACGATCAACACGGGACCGCCGTCGTGATGTTGGCGGGATTGATCAACGCATTGAAAATTGTCGGCAAGCGCATGCAAGACCTCCGCGTGGTGGTCAGCGGCGTGGGGGCTGCCGGCGTCGCGTGCACGAAAATCCTCCTGTCTGCGGGCGTGAGTCAGATTGTGGGGGTGGACCGCGCTGGAATCATTGAACGCGGGCGGGTCTACGACAACCCCATCAAGGCCTGGTATGCAGAACACACCAATGCGGAGAACCTCCGCGGGTCTTTGGCAGATGCCGTCAAAGGGGCTGACGTGTTCATCGGCGTGTCGGGACCGGGCGTTCTCACGGTCGACCACCTCAAGGAGATGGCTAAAGACCCGATTGTCTTTGCGATGGCGAATCCCATCCCGGAAATCCTGCCGGAGGTGGCGGAGCCGTACGTGCGCGTCATCGCCACCGGACGTTCCGACTACCCGAACCAAATCAACAACGTCCTGTGTTTTCCTGGTATTTTCCGCGGTGCGCTCGACGCGCGCGCCAGGGAAATCAACGAAGAGATGAAATTGGCCGCGGCTCGGGCGATTGCGGCCTGTGTTCCGGACGATCAACTCAACGAACAATACATCATCCCGAGCGTCTTTGACCCGCGGGTGGTGGAGTCGGTTCGCAAGGCGGTGCAGGACGCCGCGGTGCGGACGGGGGTGGGCAGGAAATAGTCATCCCGCGCTTGGCCCGTTTGGCGGACCGGCAATCATGTGCTGATCAACCGACGTATGAAACAGGTTAAATCGGTGTGCAGGCGAACGTGCAGAAGGCGGCCCTCCGCGGTGGAGTGAGCCGCCTTCTTTGGGATGCGGGTTGAGCCCGGGGATAACCGGGGATGTCACCCGCGGGTTCGGCTTAGCCTTGGACGGCCGCCCATGCCGCCCGTTCCGCCGCGAACGGATCCAACTCCAGGTGTGTCCGCCGGTCGAACACCAGAACGGGCCGAGTGTCGGTGTTGTATTGCGGCCATTCCGGAATGCCTTCGTGCTGCGGATTCGCATGCCAGGCAAAGGCAATCCACGCCCGGTGCATCTGGTCGGCCAACTGCGTGCGCGCAGGGTCGTCGCCTGTGAAGAACGCGGCGCCGGGTTGATCCAGGGTATGGAATACGAAAGGGATTTCCAGAACGTGACATGCGCCGAGCCGGCCGTCGTAGGCGGGTGACTTCCAGTCGAACCGGTACACCCAGACCGGCGCACCCAGCTGCGCTTGGGTGTCTGCGGTCTGTTGCATACCATTTACAAACATGCTGTACGACAGCAACGGCATGAGCTTTTCGAACAACGTGTTGCCGGATGCGCGACCGAGATAGAAATCAATCAGCGAATCCGATGCTCCCGTCATCATTTTGACGCGAGCGCGGGCCTGTTCCTCGTCGGGCGAAGTCCAGAACGGGTCCGCGACGTTAAAGATGTTTGCTTCGTCCAGATTCACTCCGGTGAGGACAGGAATGTGCCGAGCGACACCGTCCGCCAGTGCCTGCATGGGGTGTTTCGGAAGCACCTGGCCGTCTACAACCGGCCCGAACGGCAGACCCGGACCCAGTTGGGCCGTGGCGGCCACCAGTTGCTCGGCCGGGAGGGAACGCAACGCATCAGCTTGGCTGCTGTCGAGGCCGAGCGCCGACAAGAACCTGCGGGTAATGTCGGCGGCCATTTCCGGCGTGCGGACGCCGGTAGCGCCGGAACCGCTTTCCATGATGGCTTGATGGAACAGGCCGCTAGCCGCAGGGGTGGCCAACAATGTACCTACGCTGCCAGCTCCTGCAGACTCGCCGAAAATCGTGACGCGGTTCGGGTCGCCTCCGAATTGCGCAATGTTCTCGCGCACCCACCGCAGGGCCTGCACCTGATCCAACAGTCCCAGGTTGCCGGATCCTTTGTACTCGTCGCCGAACACTTCGCTCACGTCGAGGAAGCCGAGCGGCCCCAACCGGTAGTTGATGGTCACGACGACCACGTTGCCGTTACGGGCAAACGCTGCGCCGTCGTACCAAGGAATCGCGCCGGAACCGGTCAGGTACGCCCCGCCGTGAATCCAAACCAGCACCGGTCGCTTGTCGCCCGCCGGGGACGGCGACCAAATGTTCAGGTACAAACAGTCTTCGCTTTGCGTAAAATGGAGGTCGCGAAAGCTTTGGCCAATGATGTGGTCCGGAGGCTGGACCGAAATCGGTCCAAATGAAGTCGCCTCGCGCACGCCGCTCCAGGGTTCCGGCGCCTCCGGCGGGCGGAAGCGCAGAGCACCGACCGGTGGTTTCGCGTACGGGACCCCTTTCCACACATGCACACCATCGACGATTGTGCCGGCCAACTTGCCGTATTTCGTTTCCACGACCGTATTCGCCATGCAGTCCCCTCCCGTTTGAAGCCTTTCAAGAACTTTGAACACTTCCATTTTAACGGATCTCTGCGAAGGAAAGACAAGTTGTGACCCGGCATCTTCCGAGGTTGCCCGGAACATGCCGGACGGGGGCGGATCGTCATGTCGATCGGGACATCGCTTCCGCGTCGTCACGTTGACGCAATCCCGACCGTGGTGTAAACTCATCAATGTGTACCAAACGTGATAGTACACATAGATGTACTGGTACAGATGGAAAGGATGAGGCCGGACAGCGGTGTCGTGGAAGCCCAGCCACACTGGCGGAGTGACTTGCGGCGCCAATCGGCAGACGCGGAGGAGGGCCGAAAGCGGTGAAGTGGCTACAAGTCAATCCAAGGTCCGCCGTTCCCGTCTACCAGCAGGTGGTGGACGGGGTCAAGGCTGCCGTGGCCAAAGGGTGGCTGCGGCCCGGCGACCGGCTGCCGTCTGTACGCGAGCTGTCAACGGAGATGGCCATCAACCACAACACCATCGCCAAGGCCTACCAGGAACTGGAGCGCGAACGGGTCATTGAAGTGGTGCGCGGACGCGGCACGTTCATCGCTCTCGAGCCGGCCGTGCCGAACCGGGAGGAGCGGATGGCGGAACTGCGGGAGCAGATGCGGCGAATGCTGGTGGAAGCCCATCACTTGCGCGTAAGCGAGGATGAACTGCTCGACATGTTCCGGGACGTGGCGCGGCAGTGGCGGTTGCAGGCGGAGCAGCCGGGCGGCCGACCGTCGGTTGAGGCGGCGCCGAACCCGGCGCATGCGCCGCCGTCTGTTCAGCCCGAACCGCTGCCAGTACCTGAGGGCGAGCCGCCCCGCGTGGCGGGACGCGGCGCAAGGCACGTGCAGATGTCCGAGACGGGAGGGACCAAGGATGGAGTGGGCGGTTCAGACGCGGGCGTTGACGAAACGGTTTGACGGGCAGACGGCGGTGGACCACGTCGACCTCGACATCCCGGCCGGGTCGGTGTACGGCCTGGTGGGGGCCAACGGGGCTGGGAAAAGCACCCTGTTGCGCCTGATCCTCGGCGTGATGTGGCCCACCTCCGGCGAGGTGCGGGTGTGGGGCGAGCCGCTGCCCAGGGAGTCGGCCCGGTTTCGGCAGCGCGTGCACTACGTCGGCAGCGACGGCGGGCTGTTTCCGTCCTTCCGGGTGCGGGAGCTGCTGCATTACGCGAGCCTCGTGTACGAGGGCTGGGACGTCGCGCGCTGCCAAGCGCTCCTGAAGGCGCTGGAGCTGCCGATCGACGCTCGCATCCGGGTGCTGTCCACCGGCATGCAGATGCAGTTGCGGCTCGCCGTCGCCCTGTCCGCCCGGCCTCGCCTGCTTCTGCTCGATGAACCCACCAATGGACTCGATCCGGTCGTACGCCGCCAGTTCCTGCAGCTCATCGTGCAGGAGGCGGCCGGGCAAGGCACGACTGTCGTCATCGCCACGCATCTGTTGGAGGACGTGGAGCGTATCGGCGACGGGGTGGCCGTCATGTACCGGGGGCGGGTGGTGGCATCGGGCGTGATCGACGACCTGCGGGGCCGGGTTCACCGCCTTCAGGCGGCGCTGCCGTCCGGCCTGCCGCGGGAGGTGGAGGCACATCCGGCCGTGACCCGGGTGGAACGGCAGGGGCAGGTGTTCACCCTGACCGTGGAGGGCGATCCCGCCCCCGTCCAGGCCCTGCTCCACTCCGCGGGCGCCTCGTTGGTCGAGCCGATCCCGCTCGACTTGTCCGACCTGTTCCGCTACCTGCTGGAGAAGGAGGGGTACAGTCGTGAAGGCGTCCTGCTCTCTTGACGGCCGGGAGATGGCGGGCGCAGGCACCCCGTCCGTCGCACCGGCCCGCCGGTGGGTTCCGCCGGGCGCCCTCTACCGCGAGTGGCGCCTGCAGCGAAGTTGGTACCTGGCGGCTTGGCTGGCGATCTCGCTGCCCGGGTTGGCGGCCGTATTCGGTGCCAGCGTGCTCAAGGCGTTTTCACTGCTGCTGCCGGCGACTGCCTTGGGCCCGCACCTGGTGCAGGATTACGTCCGCTGGTACGCCTCGGCGAACTTGAACGACAGCCGTCTGTTCGGCCTGATGTGGCTTGCGGGACTGGCGCTGGGGGTGGGGGTGGCTTGGCGCGACGTGGCACACGGCGGGCTGGTACAGGCGCTGCAGGGCCCCCTCCGCAGGCGGGATCTGCTGCGGGCCAAGTTCGTTCTTGGCTGTCTGGCGTTGATTGCCGGATTGTTCGCCATGCCACTGCTGCTGAGCTTGGCCTGCGCGCCAGCATTGGGGTGGGGCGTGGTAGGCCGCGTCGCGTGGGTGTCGCTCGTCGCCGCGCCGCCGCTGTGCGGGCTGTTTCTGACGTCGCTCGCGGTCGCCTGTGCCGTGGGCAATCCGCTCTTGGCCGGGGTTGGAACGTACGTCGTCGCCGTCGTCCCTCGCCTGGCCGCCGGTGCGGTGCGCGTTCTGTCGGCGCCTTCATCTTTGGTACAGCCGCACCCGGAGCCGTACCCGCAGTGGGTGGTGGCAGTGAGCGCCACGCTGCGGTCGCTGTCGCCGCTGTCCCCGGCGCCTGCGTGGGGCGGCCACGGCTGGTCTTCGCTGGCGTACCTGGCCTGGTTCTGCCTGTGGGCGGCCATTTGGTGGCGAATCGCCCTGTACGGGTGGGACCGCGTCCCGGTGGAGCGTCTCGGGTACACCGCCCGTTTCTCGTGGGTCTGGCCGGCGTGGTTCGCCTGGGTGGCGTTCATCGTGGCGGACTTGGCGGCCCGCGTGCTGGCCCCTCAGGGTGCGCTGGCTCGCTTTCTGGCTTGGTTCGTCTTGGTGTTCGGCGCTGTTTGGTTGACCCTGACGGCCTTTCTGGCGCCGGGGCCCGGCGCGGAGGACCCGGAAGGAGGAATGGCGATGAACACCGTTTACCCCAGCGAAGGTGACAGCACCACACAGGTGGTCCCGGCCGTGCCGGTCCCGCTGGGCGAGGGGGGACAGCCGCCGTCCGCAGCCACCGGCGGACTGCCCGGAACGGGTTCCGGAGACGCAAGGCGCCCGCCCATCGCCGCCGCGGTCCTGTGGCGCCTGTGGCGGACGTTGCGCTGGGAGGCGCTGGCCGCTTGGTTGATCATGCTCTTCGTGTTGGCAAATGACGTGGTGCTTGCGCTGACCCGTTCGTCGGCAGGCACCGGGGTGCAGAGCCAACTGGTCTGGGGCGTGCTGTTGCCGCACCTGTGGAACGTCCAAATCGCCCGGCTGCACCCCCCAGCGGACACGGCGCGCTACCTTTCCATCCTCCACATCACGGGCCAGATGTCGGTCTCGGTGACGGTGTTCGTGGTGGCGGCCGGCTTTGGTGTGGTGACGGCGGTGAAGGATCGGCATCGCGGCGGTCTCTTGTTCACCTTGATGGGCCCAGTGCCGCGGCGGGTGGTTTGGGGCTGGTCCGCCGGACTGGCCGTGGCGGTGCCACTCGCCGGTGTGACGGCCAAGGGAGTCGGTTTGCTGGCGGTGGACGCCATCGCCCGCTGGCCGCTCCCGCCCTCCCAGGTGTGCTTGTGGTGGGCGACCAACGCGGTGTTCGCCAGCGCGATGGCTGCATTGGGGTTCTGGGCGGGGACCGGTGTGGCCCGCGAGGTACCTGCGTTCTTCGGTACCATGGTGTTGGCCGGACTGCCTGCGCTGGCCGGGCAAATCTTGAAAGGGCTGGCAGCCACGGACACGAGCGGCATCCGCTACGTGGGCGGCACATGGGTGTCCGGGCCGCAGCCGGCACCTCCGGGAGGCGCCGCCACGGTGCTCGAACCGGTGGCGAACCTGGTGACCCGCCTGGCACCGCTCGCGCACGTGAGCCCGACCATCGGGACGTCACTGCAGGGGCCGCTGCCCAAGGAAATTGGCCTCGACACGGGCAACGTGTTCACGCTGGGGCTGGCGCTGTGGTTCCTGCTGTGTGCGGCCGGCTGCCTGTGGTTGTCGTGGCGGACGTTTGCCCGCATACCTGCAGAACGCTTTCCCGAGTTGGTGGCCAGCCACCGGTGGGCGGTCACTTGGATTTGGATATGCAGCGCCCTGGTGGCGTTCGTGGTGGCGCAGATCGTGAGGCTGGAGGGTTGGCTGTACGCCTTGGTGTACTTCCCGGCGTGGTTGGTGGCGGCGCTCGGGCTGCACGTGGTGCTCGCGGCGGCCGGGCGATTGCATCGAAATGGAGCGGATAGGGGCCGATGGCCAGGAAGGCGGGGGATGGGATGATGAGCGAATCCGGACAGGGGCAGATGCCGCCTGCGGAGGCGCCGACAGTGGACGCGGTGACCGTACAGGTGCCGCCCATTGAGGGACCAGTAAGGGCGGAACGTGGCGTCGCTAGGGTCGGCCAGGCGCTGGCGCCGGGGACGCCCGTGCTGACGCTGGAGCACGTGTCGAAGAGAATTGGAAGTCGCTGGATTGTCGAGGACGTGCACATGACCGTACGCGCCGGGGAGGTGTACGGGTTCCTCGGGCCCAACGGGGCGGGCAAGACTACGACAATCCGGATGATTGTCGGACTGGCGCGGCCCAGCCGCGGCGTGATCCGGGTACTCGGGCACGACGTCCATCGGGATCGATCTGCCGCGCTTGGCCACGTCGGCACCATCGTCGAAAACCCGGAGACGTACCGTTACCTGACCGGCCGCGAGAACCTGATCCACTATGCCCGTTTGGCAGGGCTGCGGGGGGCGGAGCGGCAGCGCCGGATCGCCGAGGTGGTGGACATCGTGGGGCTTGGCGCCCGCATTGACGACAAGGTGAAGCGGTATTCGTTGGGGATGCGCCAGCGCCTCGGCGTGGCGCAAGCCCTGCTCGCGCGCCCGAAGCTGTTGGTGTTGGACGAGCCCACCAACGGTCTCGATCCCGCCGGCATGCGCGAGTTCCGCGAACTGATCCGCCGCCTGGCGGCGGAGGGAATGGCGGTGTTTGTCTCCAGCCACCTGCTCAGCGAAATTGAACAGATGTGCGACCGCGTCGCCATCCTGAAAAGCGGTCGCGTCATCGCGGAAGCCAAGGTCGCCGACATGCTCAGCGGCCGCGCCTTCGGCCAGGCGGGTGGTGGCGGTACTGCCTTCGGCCACGTCGGCGCGGGCGATGACGGCGCAGCAGGCAGTGGCGCTGCCCACCAAAAGGGCGAGGGTGCGGGGCCCACGGGCCTTTCGCGTGCACGGGTGCGCGTGCGCCTGCACGTGGCACCGCCGGTCGAGGCGCTGCGCGCGCTGCGCGAGGCCGGCGTGGAGGCGGTGCCGGAGGCGCACGGACCTGCGGACTGGGGTGAGCCCGGCGTCCTCATCGCCTCCGCCGCCCCCGATGAGGTACCCGGGTTGGTGCGGCGGCTGGTGGCGGCGGGTGTCGACGTCCACGCCGTGCAGCCTGAGCAAGACACCTTGGAGGACCTGTTCTTGCAGTTGACGGCGGCCGCGGCGGACGGCCGGGGGGAAGGAGCGGATGGGCGTGCGTGAGATTGGGACCGTGGTGTTGAACGAGTGGATGAAGCTGTTGCGGCGGCGGCGGTTGTGGGTGGCCGGCGTGATCGCCCTTTTGACCGTGGGGCTGTTCACACTGGTCGCGATTCAGGCGAAGCACAACGCCGACAGCCAACGCCCTGAGGCTCAGCTGGCCTCCGCCCAGCGCGCGCTTGCGACTCTGCGCGCTCACCCGAGTGGCGATCCGCAGTATCGGTCCACGGTGGCAAACCTGCGCGCGGAGATTGCGGCCCTGAAGAACGAAGTGAAATCGGAGGCGCCGGGCGCTCCCTGGCGGGATCGACTGAGACAGCAGGCGGAAGCCCTGCGCCAGCAGATGCGGCTGGTTCCGCCTGCCGAGCGGGCCACTTCTCTCCAGTACCATGAATCCCAGGGCCAGCTCATGCAGACGCAGTGGGAACTGGACCACAACGTCCGCCCGTTGCCCGGGTGGGTGCCGTCGCCGTACCGCGAGGTGACGGAGTACCTGTCATTTGCCGTTCGGCTGTTCCTGCCGCTGATGGTGGTCATCCTCGTCGCCGACATGGTCGCCGGCGAAGCGACCGACGGGACCATCAAGCTCCTGTTGGTGCGTCCGGTGGCACGGTGGAAGGTACTTATCGGAAAGTGGATCACGTCGCTGTGGGCGTCTGCGCTGGCGACGGTGGTGGTGGTCGGCGCGTTGTGGGCGGCGGGGATCGCGGTCCTCGGCAACACGGGGGCATGGCAGCCCGTTTGGGTGGGCGTTCACTACGCATGGGTGTCCGGTGCGGCGGCCGGCGTCAACACGGGCGGGCCCGGCGGGCTTGCGCCGGCGGCAGGGAGCGTGGCGGTGCCCCTCTACGCGCACGCCCATCTGCTGCCCGCCTGGCAGTACGTCCTCGCCAGCGGCGGTCTGGCGGTGCTGGCGATGCTCGCCGTCGCCACGGTGGCGTTCTTCTGCTCGACGCTCTTCCGATCCGCCATGGCCAGCACCGGTGTTTCCCTGGGACTGACCATCGTCGGGCTCGTGGTGTACGAGCTGGGCATCCGCGAGCATTGGGTGGTGTGGCTGTGGTTCCCGGTGCATCTGGCGCTGTTTGACAACTGGAACGGTTCCGTCAGCCTGCAGGCGCAGATGAACGTCCCGCTCGGGTTCGGTGTGGCCGAGCTGGCCGCGTGGAGCGCCGTAGCGCTGGCGGTCTCGCTGTGGCATTTCTCCCGCCGCGACGTGCTGAACGCCTGAGTGGGTACGTCAGCTGGTAATCGCAGTCTGTTTGCTGTGAGTGGGGTGGTGTGGAACCCAGCTCGAGTGTCAACTGTTCACGGAGGGGGCCGTCTGCCGGGGTGCGGCAGGTTGCCGGGATCGCCGGTTGACCAGAAAGATGCTGACGGCAATGCAAACAAGGCCAACCAGCAAGCGCCACGTGACCGGCTCGTGGAGAAACAAGCAGCCGGAACTGACAGCCACCAGCGGGACGAGAAAGGTGGAAGCCGAGACCTTGCTGGCTTCGCCGGACTGCAGCAGAGTGAACCAAGTAATCCAAGTGGCGGCGACACCGAACAATCCGCCGAAGATGAGGGCAAACACGTAGACGCCGTTCCAGACGATGGATGCCCACGACTCTACACCAATACCGATCGACGTGAGTATGCTGCCGCCGAGCATGAACTGGATCGACACCAGCCATATAAGGTCGACCCGGCCTTCATTCCGTTTGAGGTAGACTGTCCCGAACGCCCAGCTCAACCCGGTTGCCAAGCCGAGCATCACGCCTGTCCATGACAAGGCGCCCGAAAAGCTGCCGGAGCTGGTTACGGCGACGCCGGCCAAACCGCAGATAAGGCCCGCAATTTTGCCGGCAGGCAGCGATTCATTCAACCACAGCCAGGCGAGGACGGATACCAGCACGGGTTGCAGGTACACCAGCACCGAGAACAATCCTTCCGGCAGGTAGGTGAGCCCGACCGTTTGCAGGCCGAAGAACAACATGGCATTAAAAAAGGAGGATACCAGGTAAATGTGCCAACAAGCCCGCAAGCGAATCGGCCTTTTCATGGACACGGCGACGATGGCCAAGACCAGTCCGCCCAACAGGGTGCGCATCCCTGCGAACAGAACAGGCGGTGTGTAGTGGAGTGCCACTTTGTAAATCGCCCAGGATACGCCCCAGACGAACACCAGAAAAGCGACTAAGACCACCGATTTCCAACGGGACATGTTCCCTGGCGACGGGGACACCAGCGCTGCCACAGTCTACGGCCTCCTTCGTGCAATGCCTGTCGAGTCAATACGATGGAATCACGGTTCGTCTGCAGGCATACAGTCATTCTGCGGAACCCGGCTGCGAGTGGTTCGTAGCCGCCCGGGCACGGTCCGCAAACCTCCGGCACAAGCTTGGGTCCTTGCGGCCGTTCCGCTCCACGCCGGAATTTACGTCGACGCCGTAAGGCCTGACCTTCTGCACGGCGTCCGCGACGTTGTCGGGGTTCAGGCCGCCGGCAAGGATCACCGGAATGCGAATTTCCCGGACAATCTGCCGGCTGATGTTCCAGTCGTGAGTCCGCCCGGTGCCGCCGATGCGGTTTTCCGTCCGAGAGTCCAGCAACAGCGCGTCCGCGTAGGGCTCGAAGTGGCGGGCGTATGCCAGGGCCTCCGGTCCTGTGACGTGCACGGCTTTAATCACTTTGACGGAAGGCAGATTGCGGCGGACCTCCGAAAGGACGCCGACATCCACGTCGTCGTGCACCTGAACGGTCGTACAACGAACGGCTTGGACCAATTCTGAGATCTCCGCCGCTGTCCGCAGATGAGTGACCGCCACGGAAGAGACGAACGGCGGCAATTTCGCAACCAAATGGCGAGCCAGGTCGATGGTGACCTGGTCTTCGGCGAGGTGGGTAATGCCCACCAGGAAGCCAAGGGCATCCGCGCCAGCTGCCAGCGCGGTGCGCATGTCTTCTTCGGACTGAATACCACAGATTTTGACGCGCACGACCCCACTTCCTTCACACCAACATGAGCAACAGGCCGAGCAACACGCCGATGGGCCCGTAGACCAACGAAAAACTTTGGATCCAGTTGAGATTTCTGTCAGAGAACCGCGTGGCCACAATCCACGGCCCGCCCATCAGGGTGACGATCACTGACGTCAGCACATAGTGGGCCCACCGAACGTGCACGAGGTCCCGGCAGACTATCCACACAGCCGCCAGGCACAGCAGGCTCGACACCGTGGAGAAGGCGATGGCCACCGGCATGTTGAACGAATAGAACCGCCTGAACAACTTCACGGTGTGAATCGCCCGTTGCCGTTTCAACTCTTTCCACTCGCGCAGAATCGCCACCCAGTTTTTTGATTTCATCTTGGCGGCGTCCCGCCGCAGGTGGTGAAGGGTGACCAGTGCGTTGCAGGTGGCCCACGTAAACGGATCGGTGTCTTGCGAAGTCCGCCAGCCGCGAGTGTATTCGTCCTGCAAAGACAACAAGTAGTCGACAGCATCCAATACCGGCATGTCGTCGTAGTGGCAACACCCGGTCAGAATCAGGGCTTGCAAAGCCCATGCTGTGCTGAAGTACCGCCAAGTGTACACCTTGCCGTCACGGACACCAACCTCTTGGAAGACGTTCCATCCTCCTCCCGGCTGTTGATGCGTCATCAGCCACTGGTATGCCCGCCGTATCGCCGACCGCGCGGCGCTGAGATGACTGTACCGCAGCGCGAGCATCGCCAGGCCGGTACACGCCGCGTTACTCTGGTGCTGGTACTCAAGCTTTTCGTGAGAGGTGAAGTACCGCAGCTGTTCATGAAGTTGTTCCGCATTCGTGCTGCTGGCACTGCGGTTGCCAAATCCGCCGTCCGGGTTTTGTTGGGCCAACAGCCATTCGATGGCCCGTTCGACGCCACCGACTTCCCGCAGTGCGAGGACTGCCATCGCTGTACGAGAGACCAGCGAGATCGAACCTTGGGTGTCTCCCCAGCCTCCGTCGGCGTTTTGCTGAGCGCGTAGCCAATCCACGCATTCGGCCTTCGCCCGGTCGATGTCGCTCTTGAGCACGGCCGTATTGCAAACAGGGCGAAACCAGTCGAGCCGCTGTTCCATGACTTGAAGTGCCATCAACATCCAGCAGTAGTCGGCAGAAATGCGTCCGTGCTCACGAGGGTGTAGGAGAAAGCTGCGAGCGGACTGGTACAGGATCTGCAGCGCCGAACTGGGCAGCTCGTGCATCGACAGCAAGATGGCGTGCACCACTTCAGCAGTGTTTTGCTCGTTCGGCGGGATGTGTTGAATCCAGCCCCAGCCAACCAGGCCGTCCTGCTCTTGGCGGATCTCCAACAGCCAGTCGACAGCGCTTTGCATTTCCTCCAAGTAGAGACCTTGCAACGGGAAGGCGTCTACAGTAGAGTACGGTCGATGAGTTTCGACGGCGATATCAAGCATGGTGGACCTCCAACTGTCGTTCGCCGCGAGGGGCTGACATCGTGCTGGTTGTGGGCATCGGCAACATCCACATTGATCACCGAATCCATGTTCCCGCGCTGCCGCAGCGGGGCATGGAGGTGCGTGCTCAACGTAAAGATACCACAATTGGCGGTTCCGCAGTGACGACGGCGAAAGTCCTGGGTTGGCTCGGGTATCCGGTTCGCCTCGTGGGCGCCGCAGGCCGCAGCGACCTGGAGGGGGAGGCTGGACGCGTCCTGCGCGAGGCCGGCGTCGATCTCACCCACGTTCAACCGGTGTCGTTGAGCGCGGAGACGTATGTGCTGGTAGACCCGAGTGGTGAACGCACCATGGTGAGCTTCGAACCGCCGGGCAGTCGCTACGTCTTGGGCGAGTTGCCGGAGCGCGCGCTGGACGGCGCGACTTGGGTGTTCATGTCGGCTTACAGCTTCGTTCACCAATCGCCGTCACAGGTCGCGAAGTTCTTGGACACATTGCAGGCCCGCGGCATCGCCTTGGCGGTCAACCTGTGTCCAATTTTGTCCGCGATTTCCGGGGACGTGCTGCGACGAGTGTGCGAATGCGCGGCGGTGGTGTCGGGCAATGAGCGGGAATGGCTGGCGTTAACCGGTTGCCGTTCACGCGATGAACTGGTGGTCAAAGTCCGGGCGTTGACGAAGGCGGGGCACCGCCGGCAGTCTGCCGCTTGCTACATCACGCGAGGGGCGGGCGGGTCATCGCTGGTTTCGCCTGACGAAACCGTGCGGCTTCCGTCCGTGGCAGCGCTGTCCGGGTACGACACAACGGGTGCGGGCGACGGGTTCTTTGCCGGCGTCCTGGCAGCGGTCTTCGCCGGCCGGACCGGGGCGGAAACGTTAAGGGCCGGCGCCTGGGTGGCAACTCGGCTGATCCGGGAACAGTGGTTGCGCGCTCCCAGCCGGCCGGCGGGCTGGTTGGTTTCGTCCTGGCCGTTTCCGTGAATCTGCGGTCCGTGCGGCCGGTCCATGGCTGATCCCAACGCACGCGTCATCGGCTGGCCGGCCGTGCAAAGGCAGCGGTTGGCGCAGGCAGGCCTCCGGGCATTCCCCGGGAAGAGCCTGATGTATAATGGTGCCACAGGAGTTTGCCTGAGAGGCAGGCGAGTCGAATGGCTGACAACCTGTTGGCCATGCTGGCGGAGTCGGTCGAACGCCATGCGGACCGCCCGGCGTTGTGGCAGCCGGATGCAACGGGTGTATTCAGCCGGTGGACGTACACGGACCTGTGGCGGACGGTAGTTCGCGTGGGCGCCCAGTTGGTGGCGGCGGGCGTGCAACCCGGGGATCGCATCGGGCTGTTGGCCGCCAACGGGGTGTGGTGGCCGGTTGCCGACTTCGCCGTGATGGGGGCGGGCGCGGCGACGGTCCCGGTTTACCCCAGTGCCGCGCCTGGTCAGATTCGATACGTTCTCCGCCACAGCGGGGTGCGCGCTGTCATCGTTGAGAACGTCGAGCGGTTGCAGCCGCTTTTGGCGGTAGAGCCGAGTGAACTGCCGGATGTGGAGTTCGTGGTGCTCATCCACCCGACGGCGCACGACCCGGGCACACACGCACGGGCACTCCAGGCGGTCGCAGCACGCTGGCGAGTGTACGAGTGGCCGCGATGGTTGGCCGAGGCGGAACCGCCAGATGCCGCCGAGGAGTGGCACCAGCGGTGGCGGGGGTTGGACCGCAGCCGTCTCGCCACCATTGTGTACACGTCTGGTACCACCGGATCACCCAAGGGTGCGATGCTGACACACGGCAACATTTTGTCCAACGTCGAGTCAGTTCTTTCGGCCGTACCGCTGAAAGCGGCCGACCGTACGTTGTCGTACTTGCCCTTGTCGCACATTTTCGAGCGGACCGCGGGCCAGTTTGTCGTCCTTGCTGCCGGCGGGTCGATCGCGTACTCCCGGGGTATACGGGAGTTGTCCGAGGACTTTCGGCGCATGCCTCCCGACGTGCTCACGACTGTTCCCAGGCTGCTGGAGAAAATGCATGAACAGGTTTGGGCCCAGGTGCTCCGCGGCCCTGCATGGAAGCAGAAGTTGTTTGAGCGGGCTTTGGCCGTCGGTCTGCAGACGCGCGTGCGAGGACAGCCGACAGCAAAGTGGCGGATGGCCCTGTACGATCGCTTGGTTTTCCGAAAATTACAACAAGCAACCGGCGGCCGGCTGCGGATGGTGGTGGTCGGAGGGGCGCCGTTGCCCTTGCATATCGCCGAATTTTTTACAGCAGCCGGTTATACAGTGGTGGAAGGGTACGGGATGACTGAGACCTCCCCGGTGATTTCGGTTAACCGGCCGGAGCGCCCGCACCTCGGAACGGCCGGGCCACCGGTTCCGGGTGTGGAGGTGCGGATTGCGGACGACGGTGAGCTGTGGGTCCGCGGCCCGAACGTGATGACCGGATACTACCAGGATGAAGACGCGACGCGGCAGGTCATGACCGCAGACGGCTGGCTTCGCACCGGGGACATCGCCGAACGCGATGCTGACGGCTGCTTGCGGATCACGGACCGGAAGAAGCACGTCATCGTCCTGTCCACGGGCAAGAAGGTGACGCCGGCGCCGATTGAGGCTGAAATCTTGCGCAGCCCTTGGATTGACCAAGTGATGCTGGTGGGCCAAGGGCGGAAGTTTGTCAGCGCCGTCGTCGTCCCAAGCGAGAGGGCGTTGGCGGCTGTCGGGGAGGCAGCGGCGGCTGCCGGCGGCGTGTTCGGTGCCGGCAAACCAGAGGCCGTTCTGGCGGAACGCCTGTTGGGCGAGGTGGAGCGGTATACAGCCGCGTTTGCCGACTTTGAACGTCCCAAACGGGTGATTGTGGCCCGGGAACCGTTCACCGTCGAGAACGGGATGCTGACGCCCACATTAAAAGTGCGCGCCAGCGCAGTGGCCGCGGCGTACGCGGCGGAGATTGACCGCCTGTACGAGTCCGACAGTTTTGCCCAGGACGCTGCCACAGGCCCCGTCTGAGGCCCGGGGCGGATGTCCTGGCGCCGGGACGCCGTCTATGTGCGCCGGATCAGTTGCAAAAATTCGCTCCGCAGGTTGGCATCCCGGCTGTACTCGCCGCGGGTTGCCACGGTTACGGTACGGGAACCGGGCTTTTTGATGCCGCGGGCACACATGCAGGTATGTTCCGCTTCGACCAGCGCCATGACGCCTGCCGGCTGGAGCACGCGCTCGACAGCGTCCGCAATCTGCTCGGTCATGCGCTCCTGCACCTGCAACCTCCTGCTCACGGCGTCGACCAAGCGGGCGATTTTGCTGATACCTACGATGCGGTCGGACGGCAGGTACGCGACATGGGCTGTTCCAAAAAACGGCACCATATGGTGCTCGCACAGGCTGTAGAAGCGAATGTCCGACACCACCACAGGGCCAGCAGCAGCCTCGTCGAATACGGTCGACAACACGTCATCCGGGTTGACGCGCATCCCGGCCAGCATTTCCTCCATCATGCGGGCCACGCGCATCGGCGTGTCCACCAGTCCGGGCCGATTCACGTCCTCACCGCACAACCGCAGGATCTGCTGGACGTGGTAGGCAATCGCCTGCCGCGTCTCGTCCGGCCACGGTTCCGGCGCCGGTTGCGGCGCCCGGCTGTTCGCGGCCTGCGTCCCGGCGGGTGCGGGTGATTCGGAATCGCTTGTGCAGGTGTATGGGTCTCGCCACATGATGGTCCGACAGGTCTCCTTCCCGTCCGCCTGGCGCAGCCCTGCGGGTGGCCACCGGCTCGTAGGCTTTTGCAAAAATCTATCGAGCCCATTATAGTGGTTGCGTAGTGTCAGGAGCAACGCGGAGGGGAGCCGTGAGCCGACGGCTCCTCGTTTGTCCGCGCGGCGGGCGGGAGGTACCGACGGCACCGATGGCGGAAACAGCTGCGCAGCCACAACTCCATCAACTCCTTGACGGACTGAACCCCGCGCAGCGGCGGGCGGTGGAGACGACCGAGGGGCAGGTGCTGGTGGTG
>JADGIC010000130.1 GCA_019683615.1 Alicyclobacillaceae bacterium
CCTTCGGACATACAGATATGGCCTGATACTGTGCAAAAGGGGCAGCTGTACGGCTGCCCCTTTTGCACGGCTGCGGGAGAGCCTGAAAGTCAAGGCGTTTGGTCTACGGCGGTGCTGGGCTTGCATACACTGGAGCGAGAGATGCGGACAGGTGTCTCGGGGGGATGGGAGATGCCGGGTGCGGAGCAGCATGACATCGCCATCAAGGGCCGGAAGGTCATTGAAGTGACAGGCGTGTCGAGTGTGGAGAGTTTCGACGTGCGCGAGTTTACCTTGACGACGGTGGCGGGGCCGCTGCAGATTCGCGGCACGAACCTGCACATGAAGCACCTCGACCTGCAGGTGGGCGTGGTGCACATTGAAGGCACGGTGTCAAGCTTGGAATATTTGGCGGAGCGTCCGGGCAAAAAGCGGATCGCCGCCAAGTGGCTCCGGTGAGGCGGGAATGCAGTTCGCGTACGTGGCGGGCATGTGTGTCTGCGCGTGGCTGATGGGGGCTTGCTTTGACGTGTATAACACGATCACCGGCTCCTCTCGCTGGTTGCGGTGGCTGCGGCCCGTTCTGGACATCGCCTTTTGGACCGTCAGCGCAGTGTTCGTGTTCTACGTGACTTTTCGCACCAACCAAGGGGAAGTGCGGCTGTACACCTACGCGCTGCTGCTGGCCGGCTACGGACTGTACGCGATGACCGTGCACCGGCGGGTGGTGGCGAGCGCGTTCGCCGTGGTCCGGTTCTGGAAGGCGGTGTTCCGGTGGACGGCCCGCGTGGTGAACTTCACGGTGATCCGGCCGGTCGGCTGGACGCTGCGGTTGAGCTGGCTGTTGTTGCGCCAATGTTACCGGCTGTTGTGCCGAGTCGAGGACGGTTTGTTTTGGGCCCTTGGCTTTTGGATGCGGCTGTTTGCGTTTCCGTTCCGGCCGCTGTGGTCCCGCGTGCGACCGGTCTGGGAAAAGGGTGTGCAGCGTTGGGAGGGAATTTGGATCTGGGCGTCGAATGTACTCCTGCAACGGACGAAACAATAACGGGGACATTCCGGGGAACCGGGCCCGGTCCGGCAGCCAACCGGGGATACCCGGTCCCAAGGGGTCCACGTACAAGTGAGGGTTCCCTCCCTTGGCACATCAGTCAACGACGTCCCCCCGACTCTCCGGTGAACCGCTGCAGCGGGGACACGGGGGTTGGCCGCAGGCATCGGCGCGCCGCGCCCGCAACCTGACCAGACGGTTCAAATGGCGGTACGTATTCCTCGCCTTGGTGTGCGCATGGGCGTGTTACCACTACACGCACGTGCAGAGGCCGCAACTGCAGGCGCTGCGGACACAAGAGCAACAGTTGGAGCAACGGTTGCGCGCGGCCACTCGTGAACAAGCGAAACTCCGGCAGCAAGTCGAAGAGTTCCAGAACGATCAATTCATCGCACGCTACGCGAGCGAACACTACAACCTGATTGGTCCCGGTGAGGTGTCGTTCAGCGTGGAACACTGAACCTGTGAACGGGCGGCGGATTGACACCTTTTCCTTCCAATCAGTATAATGTAAAAAGGGCTTTTGGATTCATTATTGAGGAGGAAACCCCGCTGTATGTCGATTGAGGTCGGCAGCAAGTTGTCGGGCCGGGTCACCGGCATTACGCATTTTGGCGCGTTTGTGTTGTTGCCGGGAGGTGTGACCGGGCTCGTCCATATTTCGGAGATTGCCAACGAGTACGTCCGAGATGTCCGGGATCATCTGAAGATCAACGACGAAGTCACCGTCAAGGTGATTCACGTGGACAAGGACGGCAAGGTGGGACTCTCCATTCGTCAGGCGGACGACAACTACGTGCCGACACCACGCGGTCGTCATGGAGGCGGGCACTCCAGGCAGACCTTTGAGGATAAGATATCCCGGTTCATGAAAGACAGTGAAGAGCGGTTGCAGGCGCTGCGCCGCAGCGAGTCGAAGCGCGGCGGTCGTGGCGGACGGCGGGGTTGAGCTCGAAAGAGGACGAAGGCGGCGGTCCATGCGCCGCGTCAAGGCAGATCTGCACGATAAGGCCCACCGGAGGTGTGCCTTTTTTTCTGTAATGTTCGCGAATGTTCGCGTTTTGCACGCCGTCCGGGTACGAAACCAAGCGGGCCAAAGGTGGGTCTCGGGATGACGGATCAGTACTACCTGGAATACGAATTGTCGGATGGGACGCGGGTCATCTTGGTGTTCGACAACATCAACGACCGCGATGGCTGCCACATTTCCCTCGAAATGTACAAGGCAAACCTGGGCCCGGTCACGGGGGAGGTCCTCGACCGCGTCAGCGCCAAGTTCAACGGGCGGCGGGTGGTGGCCGGCTCTTGAAACGGGGCAGTACGTCTCAACGAACAGACCGGCCACAACGGCGGTTTCGCCGGCTCTCATCGCGGCGGGCCGAGCCGGCTGCGGGTTCGAATGGCTTCGGTTGTCTGCGGAAATCATTTCATTTATAATCGGTGGCGTGTCGATTTGCGGAAACCGAGGTGGGCGCCGTGGAGACAGGGAATTATTTGCATCCTTGGCTAATTGCTATTTTCCTCCTGATTTTCACCATCATGTCGCTCGTCGGGTTGATTCGGCTGGTTCGGCAACGCCGTGTGTTCGGCTCTGTGTTGCTGTTGATAGCCACGGTGGTGTTCGCGTACTGCACCTGGATTGCCGGGACCGCGTAAACTTGCGACAACTCGCCTGGCTGTCCGCACCGCGAGCCCCGCTGCCAAGCGCGGCGGGGCCTACCGTTGGGTTTGGACTTGGTTGCGGTACCGGAAGAATGCTTGGTTGAGCATTCGGATGGAGCGGCTGTCATGGTTCAAGAAGGCTCGCCGCAGTTGACTGCGCAGCCACTCGGGCACCCTTCTCACCCCTTTGCGTCTTCTCGCAGGGACTCACTCTCATCATACGCGGCACCCGGGCCGTCCGTTGCTCCCTCAGCGCGGCCTCGTGCTTTCAGTCAACCTCTCGGGTCTGGCCGGCGTCACACATGGGCGCCAGGTTCGACCAACCATTTCAGATTGCTCGCCACTTGCTCGACAGGAATCCCTGCCAACTCGAACAACTCTTGTGCGTACGGATCAGGGCGGTACACCTCCTCGTAGTAGACGCGCGCGATGCCCGCTTGAATAATCGCCTTCGTACACATCAGGCAGGGCAAGTGCGTCACGTACAGTTCCGCGCCTTCCGTGGCGATGCCGAAGCGGGCGCACTGCAAGAGCGCGTTTTGCTCCGCGTGGATGGCGCGCACGCAGTGCCCGTCCACCATCCGGCAGCCGACGTCGGTGCAGTGGACGTCGTTGTGGATAGACCCGTTGTACCCGCTGGCAATCATCCGCTTCTCGCGGACGATCACGCATCCCACATGGAGGCGCGGACACGTGGACCGCAGTGCCATCACGCGTGCCTGAGACGCGAAAAACTCGTGCCACGACAATCTCCGCCCGGATTCGCCCGTCCGTCCGCTGTGTGTCGCTGTCATACGTTCATCCTTTCCCGGTGGCTGCGTCTGCGGCGCTTGCCGCCCCCCTTGCACCCTCGGACACGATTATAGCCCAGCTTGGCCGGTTGCTGCCTGGTTGATGCGGGCCGTCGAATCCACGGTCGACCTGCGCTAACCCTGTCGGAATATTTGTCTCCCCGGGCTGCCTGGTTTGACAAACTTATCCCGGTCCGGTCCGTATAATGGACCACACGCAACGTTCCCGGGAACCAAAAGGGGGAGAACGGCATGTCACGAACGAAATCGAGCACGCTGTGGGGATGGCCGACCGGTTGGTCGGCTTCAGCCGGCGCGGATCCCGTGGTTCATCGCCACGCAACCCGCTCGGCCGCGGGAGATGGGGACAAGCCCGGTGAAGGCGGGAGGTTGCGGACTTGGCGGAGACTGACCGCGTCCGCTGGGGCGCGCGCGCAGAACGGCTTGCGTCCGCTCGCGCTGGCGTGCCTGGCGGTGCTCATGGGTCGGGCTGACATTGCACACGTCATGGATCCGTTTGGCGTTGCCTACTTTGCGATTCTGACAGAGGTCCTGGGCACACGCCGGAGTTGGCCAGGGTGGTTTGTCCCCGTGGGCGCCGGGCTGAGCGGGGGTGTGCGCGGAGCGGTGGGCGCTTTGGCGGCTCTGGGGTTGTACCGGATTGTCCGCAGGTGGCTGGCGCGTGGCCGCAACCCCGACATTCATTGGATGCCGTTTTTGGCGGGACTGGTCGCAGCCGTCGTGCGCTTGGGCGGGCACTGGGCCGCGTGGACGCGGTACGACGTCGCCCTCGCCCTTGCCGACGGCGGGTTGGTGGTGGTGTTGGCGTTGATTTGGATCCAGTGCATGCCTGTGTTCGTTGGGAAGGACGGCACCCGCTCCTTGCGCATGGATCAGTTGATCAGCATGGCCATCTTTGCCGGATCGGTGGTTGCGGGGTTGTCCGGCCTCTCTGTTCGCGGCGTCGCCGTTGCACCCGCCGTCGTCGACGCACTGGTACTGGTGATGGCCGCCTCTGGCGGAGCGGCGGCTGCGGCAACCGTCGGCGTCGTGCTCGGCATTCTGGCGTTGCTCAGCCACTCGCTGACGTTGCCGCAGGTGGCCGTGTTGGCGTTCACGGGGCTGTTGGCCGGCGTGCTGAAGGAAGCAGGCCGGGTCTGGATGGCCCTCGCATTTCTCGTCAGCACCGGACTGTTGACGGTCAGCGCGGGTGAGAATTGGCCGGTAGTCCGCGCGGTCTTGTACGCGGCCGCGGCCGCAGCGGCGGCGTTTCTCCTGATCCCGCGCCCGTGGTTCCGGCGGATTGCGGAATATGTGCCCGGCACCGCCGAACACCGCGTGAGCGAGCAGGAGCGCGCGCGGCGCATGCGCGCACTGTTGTCCGACAAGATCCACGAGGTCGGCGACGTGTTTGACGAGCTGTCAGCCGTCTTCGCGGACACGGGCGACAACCCGCTCGCCTCCGCGCGCCAGTTGTTGGATCACATGATTGGCAATGCCTCCCGGCAGGTGTGCGCCGGCTGCCCTCGGCAGAAGCGCTGTTGGGAACAGGAAGGGTACGCGACGTATCAGTCGCTGGTGCACACCATCACGAAGCTGGAGACCACGCCGGGTGTCAACGTCGGCCCTTCCCGCGACTTGAAGGAACGGTGCATCCGCGTCGACCCGATGATGGGCGTGCTGCGGACCGGCCTCGACATCACCCGGCGGGACGCGCAGTGGTTGGCCAAGCTGCGGGATCAGCGGGGTTTGGTGGCGGCGCAGTTGTCTGGGGTGGCGGGTGTGATCCGGACCATCGCGGACGAGGTGGACCGCGGCAACGAGTCTTCCCTGTCCGGGGAGGAACAAGTCTTGGCGGCTTTGCAACAATTGGGGCTGTACGTCGACGACGTCCACATCGTCAGTCTCGACCCTGGCAAGGTGGAGGTGGAGGTCACTCAGCCTTCCCAGGGGGCGTATGAGAATTCGGTGCGCGTGATTGCGCCGCTGTTGTCCGGGATTGTCGGGGAACACATTTCGGTCTCCCGGGTGACAGGCGCAGACGGAGGGCCTTGCACGAGCGTTTTCAGTTCTGCCAGGCTGTTCGACGTGCACACGGCCGTAGCGACGCTGACCCGGGACGGGCGCCTGGTCTCCGGCGACACGTACACATCGGCCGATCTGGGAAACGGCCGCTACGCGGTGGCGGTCAGTGACGGCATGGGCAACGGAGAGCGGGCGCGGCGCGAATCGAAGGCGGCGATTGAGCTGCTCAAAAAGCTGTTAAAGGCCGGGTTTGACGAGAAGTTGGCGATTCGGACGGTCAATTCCACGCTGTTGATGCGGTCGCGGGATGAGATGTTCACGACGTTGGACATGGCCCTGATTGACCTGTTCTCGGCGCGCACGGAGTTTCTGAAAATCGGGTCCGCGCCCAGTTACCTCAAACGCGGCCAGGAGGTGCGGGTGATCACCGGATCGAACGTGCCCATCGGGATTCTCCAGGACATCGAGGTCCAGTCGGTCGAGGAGCAACTGGCTGACGGGGACATCCTCATCCTGCTGTCCGACGGCATTCTGGACGCCCCGAAGGCGGCGGACAACCGGGAGGCTTGGTTGAAGGAGCAGATTGAGCGCATTGAGACGGACGATCCGCAGCTGATCGCGGACACGTTGATAGAAACTGCCGCCCGCGCGTCAGGCGGGGAGATTCAGGACGACATGACAGTGCTGGTCGCGGTGATTCGGCGCCATCAGCCGGAGTGGGCGGCCATCAAGCTTCCCGGTGTCGTCGGTCTCCGCCGGGAACGGCGTGAGTGGTTGCGGCGGCGGGGCGCCTGACGGGGGGCCGGACGGCGCTTGCCGAATGATCCCTCTGCAAACGGTCGATACTGGCTAGTACGACGTTTGGGGGG
>JADGIC010000131.1 GCA_019683615.1 Alicyclobacillaceae bacterium
GGCACGACACGTGCGACACGGTGGGGGTCATCGCGCCGGTGGTGTCCATCATTGCGTCGCTGCAGGTGGTGGAGGTGCTGAAGTACCTGACGGGTAACGAGGGCGCATTGTCGCCCGGGCTCACCACCCTCGACGTGTGGGCGAACGAGTTCCGCACCGTTCCGTTTCCGCCGAGGAGCCGGGACTGCCGCTGCTGTGGCGAGCGGAAGTTCACACACCTGGAAGCTGCGGCGGACGCGCTGACCGTTTCCTTGTGCGGCCGCCGGACGGTCCAGGTGCGCCCGCCGGCGCCGCCGTCGGTGTCGCTCGGCGAGATCGCCAAGCGGTTGGCGCAGGTGGGCCGGGTGCAGCAGAACCCGTATCTGCTGCGGTGCGACCTCGGCGAGGAGGTCATCACGCTGTTTGCCGACGGCCGCGCCCTGATTCACGGGACGGACGACGAGGCGCGCGCCCGCAGCGTCTACGCGCGCTACATCGGGATGTGAATGTCTCGCTGCTGTCGCTCGTCGTGGCCGTGGTTCTTGCCATCATACGCAAGTAGCCGCCCCCGTAAACCCAAGGCATCGGTGCCCGGAGAGCCGGAGGTGGCCGCCTTTGGCTCTCTGTTTCATGTTTCGTCTAATACAACCCGCATACGTCAATCACTCGCCAACTCCCACGCCTGGTGGAGTGTTCCGCTTTCATCTTCGACGAACAGCGAGGTCGTTTTCCACACGGTGGTGTACGTGACGCGGAACAGGTTGGGATCCGTACGCAGCGGCCGGCCTGGCTTCGACAGGGCGTACCCCGCATTAAGGTTCACGGTGCTTCCATCGTTTAAAAGGATGGTCAAGCTCCGGGCGTGCGTGCGTCCCCACGACCGAAACCCGTACTGCGTCGACCGGACGCTTGCCGGCGTCAGCACCCTCGCTCTCCGCAGCGCAGGGAGCAGGTGCTGGAGCTTCGCGTTCACGGTCTGCGCGGATAGCGCGCGAGTGAATGGCCGCGTGCCGTCGTTCCCAGTCGCGGCATAGCCCGCGACGGCATCGGCCCGAAGTTGGCGCAACCACCCGGCGCCGGAGGTGCCAGGGGACGCGGCCCCCGGTTCAATGCCCGCCATGGCGGAAAAGACGGCCAATCGGACGGAGGCGAGGTCCCCGGAACGGTCCACCACACAGAACGCCCGGCCCGCGTCGTCCTTCTCGGAACCTTGGGGCGAAATGAAGGTTGCGTGGATATAGTAAACCTGCGGTTGCGTCGAAGTGTTGGCCAGAGCGCCCGTGAGCCTCACTCCTGTCGCCACGGGTACGGCGGTATCGACGTCGATGGATGTCCCGTCGCGGAATGTGAGCACGACGTACGAAGCTCCGCCTTGGGACAGTGCTTGCGAGGAGGCGTATCCCGCCCGGCTGATCACGCTTCCCTTTCGCAGGTCATCCCACTGCCGCGACGCGAGCGCCGTGCCGTACGGGTTATACAGATACCGGATGAAAATGCCTGACGCGCCGGGTCCCCATCCCTGGATCCCGATGCCGGCCACGCCGCTTGCCGCCGCCTTCGCCAACCAGGCAGGGAGATGGTTCGAGTTGGCCTGGTTGGCTGTGTCCGTCTGCCGCACCAGGGCGAAACGTGAATTCGCGCCGCCGGTGTCAGCGCCCCTGTCAGCGTGGGTGAAGGTCATGGCGCTTGCAGTCCCAGCGACGCTCGCTGCCAAACCCGTGACCAAGACTAGCCGTAAAGCGGTTCCGCGGCCGGTTTTGCCTTCGCTTGGATGCATGCCATCACCCGTTCCATGGCCTCTGTCTGTGTTGACGTCGGCCTTTCCCAAACCTACTTCCTGTACGACACCAACACCGTGGAGTCAGGCATTGGCTGGCGCAGGTCCAGTGTGGAAGGCAACTTTTGATTCAATTCGCACGATGCGAGGACCCCCACTCCGGGCGCGTACAGCAGGTACCGCGTCCCAAAGGGGAAACCGGTGTCGCTGTTGACGTTGTCGGGACGGCTCGGGCCTGTCCACTGCGCGACGGCCACCACGTGGTTGAAGGTGCCCGCTTTCATTTTTACGGTCAAGTTGGTTGCGATGACCTTGTTATGATAAATCGAATCGGACCAGGTTTGATTCAACGCCACCGGGTATTTCAGATCCACTTGCGCGTGCAGGTCACGATCCAACTCAATCAAGTATTGCCTGTTTTCGTATAACCAAGAGACCTCCTGGTCCGGGGTCTGCTCCTGTACCTGGATCCATCGACCGCCACTCAACTTCGCGATCCACCGGGAATCACTCGGCAGCTTCGCCAGCGCCGGGCCGGTGGATGTGGTGAACGTCTCCTTGGTGTCATAGACCGCCGGCATCGAACCTCCTCCTGTCATACGAAACACCTTGACAGCACCCGACGGAGGAACAAAGGAGGCCGAGGCCGTGTTTGGCGCGCCGCCGGCGCCACGCACCGCGCCTGCCGCTGATGCTGCTGCCCAGCCTGGAATCAAGGTGAAGACACCCAATGTGATACCGAAAATGCGCGTGAGTCGGCAAGCGTACCTTTTCATCGACACATTCTCACCCCAGAAAAACGACTCCCAAAACTTCAAGAGGTACTCCAAAAACCCCTAGGAAGACACCGCTTCGAGTCAACCGCTGCGTTGACCATTGGGTCTGCCGGTGAAACGTCCGCCGTGGCAGGCGTGCGAACCTGGCCTCACGCGAGTACCGCGCGCTCGACGGGGGTACCGTGCACCGGGAGGGGTGGTTGTGGAATGGCGTGATCGATCACGCCGCCTCCAAGGCATTCCTCGCCCTGGTAGAACACCACCGACTGGCCGGGCGTGATGGCCCGCTGCGGCTCGTCGAACACCACGCGGCAGCGCCGGCCGTCCTCAAGGTGCACGGTGACGCCCACGTCGGCCTGGCGGTAGCGGAACTTGGCGGTACAGCGGAACGCATCCTGAGCCGGAGGAAACCCGGCGACCCAGTGCAGGTCAGTGGCGGCCAAACCGTCCGCGTAGAGAGCCGGGTGGTCGTGCCCCTGCACCACGTATAAAATGTTGTGCACCACGTCCTTCGCGGCGACGAACCACGGCTCTCCGCTGCCCGTGCCGCCGATACCCAGCCCGTGGCGCTGGCCGATGGTGTAGTACATCACCCCGTCATGGCGGCCGAGCAGCTTTCCGTCGAACGACCGGATTTCACCCGGCTGCGCCGGCAGGTAACGGCTGAGAAACTCGCGGAAGTTGCGCTCGCCGATGAAACAGATGCCGGTGCTGTCTTTCTTGCCCGCCGTGACGAGTCCCGCCTCACGGGCGATGGCCCGCACCTGCGGCTTGGTCAGCTCGCCGACAGGGAACATCGCCCGCCGGAGCGCCTCTTGGCCGACCATGTACAGGAAGTAGGTCTGGTCCTTGTTGGCGTCTGCGGCGCGCAGCAGTCGGACTGCCCCGTTCCGCCAGTCCAGCCTCGCGTAGTGGCCGGTGGCGAGAAAGTCGGCGCCCAGGTCCAGCGCGCAGGCCAACAGCTCCTTGAACTTGATCTCCCGGTTGCACAACACGTCCGGGTTGGGCGTTCGCCCCTTGCGGTACTCGTCGAGGAAATGGCGGAACACGCGGTCCGCGTACTCCCGCTCGAAGTTGACGCTGTAGTACGGGATGCCGATGTGGTCGCACACGCGGCGCACGTCCGCGAAATCCTCCGCCGCCGTGCAGGCGCCCGACTCGTCCGTGTCGTCCCAGTTTTTCATGAACACGCCGATCACGTCGTACCCCTGCCGCTTCAGCAGCAGCGCGGCAACGGAGGAATCGACGCCGCCCGACATGCCGACCACGACGCGCGTCGCTTCCGGTGGACGATGCCGATGCATCTGGATCCCTCCCTCCCTTCCGCAACCGACGGCGAGGCTGTATGCGGTGTGACTGACGTGACCTATTATGGCACCGGAAGCCGGGGAGATCCACTCGCCGGCAGCAAGCACGGTACCGCTATTTCGGCACACACGGTGTGGCCCCGGCCGTATGGTGAACGGCGCGAGGCGACGGGTGCGCTGCAGTCGGGTGGCGCTGGTTGGCCTGCGGGCGTCCGAGTGATACGATGTGAGTCGAGTGTTCGAAGCGCCGGGACGGATGGAAACCAATGGTACCCCGCTCAGGCAAGCGCAAGGAGGGGAACGTCATGGCAAACCGCGCGGAAGATCACGACCAGGATGGTCGGGCGGTGAAGCTGTTCGTGCTGGATCGAAATCCCATCCTCCGGCACCCGCGCCTGAAGTTCGTGACCGACCTCGTTCCCGTCGAGCAACACCTCGACCACATTGAGCACTACATCAATGTCTGCTTTGCGGAACAGGGTTGGCGGGTGGTGCAACACGGCCGTGTGGTGGCCTTGCGCGCGACAGATCAGGAGCGCCTGAGCAGTGCGTTCAAGGCAAGCCTGTACCTGGGCAAGTACAACGACATGGCCAACCGGGAGCGGTTTCTGAAGAGCATGGTGGCAGCCGGCCACTCGTACGAGCCGATCCGCGGCGAACTGATCCTGTTTTTGTTCATTGGGGTGGCCAAGCCGGTCTACGACCACCTGGTGACGTACACGGTCGGCCGTCCGACGCGCATCGCGGGCGGGCAGCGCGCAAACGTGCCCTGGGGGTTCGAGCTGCCGGTCGAAGCGAAGAACCCGGACGAGTATGAGGAAGAGTTGGAGCGCATCCGCGCAGTCATTCGCCTGGCGAAGCTGGAGCGCTCGGAGCAGATGCAGGCGGCGCGCGCGAAGTTACCGGTGGGTTACGTGATGCCGCCGTTCTTGCTGGAGTTTTCGGAGGAAGCGTTAATCAAGTCGGTGTTTCCTCAGCGCTTGTTTCAACGGGGGGCGCAAGGAGCGACTGTGGAGGTCGTATCCGACATGCTCGAAGCCTGTTTGGCGATGGACCGGGAAAAGTGGGAATTCCTCGTGGAATACCACGGTCCCCACGTCGAGCAGTGGCACAAGGCGATGCGTACCTTGCGCAAAGACCGGCTGTCCCTGGCGGACATTGCCCGCAGCCTCGGAATCGCCCCGGCCGACGCGTTGACGATGGAGTTGTACGACCTGTTAATGCAGAGCGTGGGTCAGTTGCCGCCGTCGCTGTGGGAACGCCTGTCGGAGCGCCGGCGCTGACAGCGCCGGTTCGGGTCAGCGGCGGCCGATGACCGGCCGCGCGGACCCCGCAGGAAACAGGGGGAGCAGCTCCGGCAAGGTGTGGATGACGATGTCGGCTCCTGCCAACTCCTGCTCGTCGCCAAACCCCATGGCACAGCCGATGACAGGTATGCCGTGCGCCCGCGCCGCTTCGACATCGCTTGAGCGGTCTCCGACCATGGCGGACCGGGCGGGATCGAACCGGTGGAAGTGAGCGGCGAGGATGTCGGCCTTCGTCCGTCCGCCGACAGACTGCAGGCACAGCGGCCGCGTGAACAAGGGACGCAGGCACTGGCTGTCGAGGACGGTGTCCAGGTACACCCGTCCGCAGTTGCTGGCGATGGTCAGGGTGTGCCCGCGGGCTGCCAGTTCAGTGAGAACATCACGCGCGTGCGGGAGGAGCACGTCGTGGCGGTACATTTCGCGCCGGATGTACGCCTCCGCGTGGCGGAACGCCAAGCGTCGGACGGCGGCCGGTTCGTCAGGCAACAATTGCTTCCATATCTCCTCGTCAGGGAGGCCGTACGTCTGGACAATTTCCTCGTCAGACGGTTCCGGACGTCTTGAAAACGCCCGCACGGCGCTACGAAAGGCGGGCACGACGAGGGCGCGGGTGTCGATCAACGTGCCGTCGAGATCAAACAGGATGATGGCCATATCGCCAGTATAAACGATGAAGGGGGGCAAATGGTAAGATAGACGGCCGTTGGGAAAGGGGTTATCGCCGTGAAACTGGGCTTGATTGGTCTCGGCAAAATGGGGTATCACCTGGTACTGAACTTGATGGAACACGGCCATCAGGTGGTGGGCTTTGACGTGAATGCGGATACGGTCGCCCGCCTGGCCCAGGAGGGCGGCATCCCGGCTGACTCCATTTCCCACCTGGTGCAGCAGCTGCCGGCGCCTCGGACCGTGTGGTTGATGGTGCCGCACGGAAAGGTGATCGACGACTTGCTGTCCGTGCTGGTGCCCGAGCTGACATCCGGAGACATCGTCATCGACGGCGGGAATTCCTACTACAAGGAAACGATGCGCCGCCATCAACAACTGCGGCAACGGGGCATTCACCTGCTCGACGTGGGGACCTCGGGGGGCATTGAGGGGGCGCGGCACGGGGCGTGCT
>JADGIC010000132.1 GCA_019683615.1 Alicyclobacillaceae bacterium
GCATGTCTGGCATGGACAGAATGTCTGGCGCACATGTGGCAGGCGCACACGTCAATTGTTCATTATGCGCCACCGTTCCCGCTGCCGTCAAATGGATGAAGACGGGCGCGCCACACCCCGCCTGCAGCGGTGGCGCGCCCGCAGACGAACAAGCCTGACACGGGTCTTTCGACCAAACTGTCGGCTCGGCCGCGTGGGCTGTAGCCGTCCCCACGTTCACCGTTTGAACAAGTCGCCAAAGATGTCACCCAACGTCGCCCCTGTACCCCCAGAACCCTGCCGCTCGTTGAAGCGGTCGAACTCCCTTCGGTTGCGGGTACCCTCGGCCTCCTTGATGGACAACGAAATCCGCCGACGTTCCGGGTCAATGCCGAGGATTTTCACCCGTACGTGCTGCCCTTCCTCAAGCCGGTCGCTCGCTTTCGCCACGTGTTGGTGGGCAATTTGAGAAACGTGAACAAGCCCTTCCAGACCTGGCTTCAGTTCGACAAACGCACCGAAGTCGACCACACGCCGCACCACACCTTCGACGACGTCACCCTCACGCAAGTCGCCGAGCGCCGTCTCCCAAGGACTGGGCGTCGCTTCCTTGATGGACAGAGAGATCCGTCCCGACTCGGGGTTGACCCGCAGCACTTTTACGCGCACGCGGTCACCTTCTTTGACAACCTCCGACGGGCTGTTGACGTGATGCCACGCCAACTCCGACACGTGTACCAAACCGTCCACCCCGCCGACGTCGACGAACACGCCGAAATTCGTCAAGCGCCGAACGGTGCCCTCCAAGACCTCGCCAGGTTGGATGGAGCGGAGGATCTGCTGCTCCCGCTCATGCTGCTCCCGCTCCAAGACAGCCCGCCTGGACAGAATCAGCTTGTTCTGCTCGGGGTCGATCTCGCTGACGACGACCCGCACCGTCTGACCCTTAAATTGACTCAGATCTTCTACGAACTTGGTACCCACCAATGAAGCCGGGATGAAACCGCGAACACCCACGTCTGTCACCAATCCGCCTTTGACGACGTCTTGGACGATCACTTCAAACGGCTCCTGGGTCTCATAGCGCTCGCGCAACACATCCCAGGCGCCGCGGGCGTCGGCCGCGCGCTTGGACAACACCACCACACCCGCTTGATCATCCACCTTCAAGACAACGGCACGCACCTCATCCCCGACGGACAGCACTTGGCTGGGATGTTCCACGTGCAAGGCGGACAACTCCCGAATCGGGATGATGCCCAGCATCGGATGACCAATGTCGAGGGTGACTTTCTTATCGTCCACCTCCGTGACCGTTCCCGTCACTTCATCGCCCGGCGACAGCGTGGGGGCGGTCACCATTTCATTCATCTCATCAGACATACGTGGCCCTCCTTGATCCATTACGACGTTTGAACTTCACTCCATGCGACCGCGGCGTGGGCCGTGGTGCGTCTATTTCAAACACACGCAACAGGCGTGTTGTAGGGGGATAACTTCACCGTCCCGCTTTTCAGTCCCCGTGTCCTTCCGCCACGAGTGACTGAATCCGCTCCATAAGTTTCTCCAAAAGGGTCTCATTTGTATCGCCCGGATCGGGATACAGCGGCGGCCCGAAGCGTACCGTCAGCGGTCTGCCGATGCGGTACGGACCGATGACTGCCGCCGGTACCACCGGGCATTGCGCCTTTCGTGCGATAAACGCGACTCCGGGCATTCCAGGCAACAATTGGCCTGTGCGGGAACGGTGGCCCTCCGGAAAGATGATCAGACAACCGCCGTGGGCAGGAACGCTCAGCGCCAAGCGCACGGCTGTTTTGTCATTGCCGCCGCGGCGGACGGGAAAAGCACCGAACCGGGACAACAACAAGGCGATGGGTCTCCAACGGAACAACTCCACCTTGGCCATGAAATATACGAACCGTTTGGTACTCGCTCCGATCAGCGGCGGGTCCAAGAAATGGATGTGATTGCTGGCGATGATGACCGGGCCTTCGGGTGGGATGTGTTCATCTCCCACCACCTTCCAACGGTACAGGCGACGAAAATATGTAGTTACGATCCATTTCGAGATATGGTACAAAGTGTCCTGCCTGGGCGGTGGCAGCTGCGGAGACTTGGCGGTCACCGGATTCGAACGGGTGTCAATCGTCATTGCAAAACGACCCGTTCCACGATGGACAAAATTTCTTCCACAACCTGGCCCACCGTTTTCCCCGTCGAATCGATTTGGTGCGCGTCATGCGCCCGCCTGAGCGGAGCAGTGTCCCGCCCCGCATCCCTCGCGTCCCGGTCCGCCAGCTGAACGCACAGGTCTTCCGCCGACACTTCGAACCCTTGGGCACGCAGCTGTTGCTCCCGGCGCTTGGCGCGCTCACGGAGGTCCGCCGTAAGAAAAATCTTCACGTCTGCGTCGGGCAACACGACCGTGCCGACGTCACGTCCATCCATCACCACAGACCGCATACGGCTGAATGCCCGCTGCCAATCCGTCAGCAGCGCCCGAACACGCGGGTGCACAGCCAGTTGGGACACCACGTTGGAGACCTCCGGCGTGCGCAGTTCAGCCGTAATGTTGTGTCCCTCCGCATACACTTGGAGTTCTCCCTGTTCGTTCGTTTCGAAATGAAGCGGGTGTTCTTCCAGCAAGCGCACGACCGCCTCCTCGTCACTGGGAGGAATGCCGTACTTGACAGCCAACCAAGCCACGCTCCGGTACATGGCACCCGTGTCGACATACATGATGCCCAAGCGACGGGCCAATTCCCGCGCCACGGTGCTCTTCCCGGCACCCGCAGGGCCGTCAATCGCAATGCGCAGGTGACGCATCCCAGGTCCTCCACCCAACGCGTCGGCGCCCGCCCCCGACGCTCACAAATTGAAAAAGCAGGCTGCCAGCCCGCTTTCACGGTATGTCGGAGTCGCCACAGCCAACCCAGCCAACACTTGCTGCGGCTGAGCCAGCCTTCTTCGAAAAGAGAAAGCGGAAAAGCCCCGCGGGTCGCCTCGCCACGCTTAATAGTAGCACACGGCGCAAAGCGTCCGCAACGGGCGTCCAGGCTTGCCAAAGCGAGCATCCGCCACCGTCAGAGCACCCGGTGTCATTGAACCTGCACGGTCGGCAGCAACACCCGGGACCGGGCGCCGGTCAATTCGTAGACCTGGCCCGGGGCCGGCGACAAAAGGCCTGGATCATCGTGATCGATCCGTATCCAGACCGTTCCCGACAAGTTCATGGCCCGCAACTCGACGCGGTCTCCGTCGCGTACCGTGACCGTGACACCAGGACGCTGGAAGTCGGCCACGCGTTGCCCGTTCACCCACACCTCCACATCCGGGTGAGGCACCGCCGGCGACACGTACATGGAAAATATTGCAGGCGCGGTGCTGCCGGCCTCAGTACGCACGGCGACCAACCGCCCGGCACGGGCGTCCAACCGGTCTCGCACGACCGGTATGCATGCTGCCATCTGAGCCAAGGCCAAGGTACTCAACAGTCCAAACGCAACTGGAATCAGGACGTTGTCGACCGCCTCAACCACCGGTCGCCAACGCGAATGTGTGCCGTCGGCGTCGAAAGCGTCGTCTTGCCCAGCATCACCCACGGCCGTCCGTGTCGGTTGGCCGAAGGGAGTGCGGCCCATGGCCCGATTCGGCAGGCGGCTCCGAAACATCGGTTGACCTCCCCCTTATCGACCTCTGCCGCAAATTGTATGCAGGCAAGCCCGTCGCCATGTCCCGCACAGCAAACCTGGCCGGTCGCAGTTTGCATTCAGCGGATATGCATGCGCTGGCGCTGAAAGATAAATTGGATGATGCGTTGCCGCACCTTTTCCTGAAGGTCGAGGAACCGCAGCGACAACACAACCGCACCGGTGTCGCCATGGCCGTCGTCTGCAGGATGCGGCGCGGCCTTCGCTGCCGCATGAAGTGCCGAGTGTGCCTCGGGACCGGAAATCTGAGACGGTCGCGCCGGTTCGGCATCCTGCCGGGTCACGCGCGCCACGACACAGCGAGCGGTCACCAAGAAATCCCCTGGCAAGCGAAACGACACCTGCACTTCGTCGCCCGGGTTCACCTCCAGTTGCCTGGCGCTGGACACGAGCGCCAAGCCGCCGCCGCTGATATCCCTTGAATATGCTTGCACAGGAGGGCGCCCGGCGACTTGCAGTTCGACAGGTAGCACCGCTTTGACCCGCACGAACTCCCGACGCTGAAGCCGGATGACCTGTTCTTCCGCAGGCCGGCTGAGCCTCCAGGCTGGCGCAGGGATCTCCACGCACTCGCGCATCTCGACCGGGAATCCGTACAGGCCACCGTTACACGTAAACTCAATCCACAATGAGTCTGACTGTTGCGCCGACAGAGGTCTCCCTGACCCTCCTTCGACCGGGACGTCGATGTAGAGGTAGGCCTCGTCGGCATCAACCAGCCGCGACCAAGCTGATTCCACATCCCCTTGGTTGCGCTTTACCCGCACCTTTTGGCCGATTGATGGCATTCGCACATTCCCTCGCCCCCGCCCTCATTATAGCGGATGACCTTGGTCAAGGGGCTATCCGGCAGGACGGCGGGCCGAAGATGCCGACGAGAGACAAGGCCACCCTGGGGCGGGTGGCCTGGGCCCGTATGACCGCGGCCCGATCTGGTGACGGAAGGCTTTATCGGCCCGTCAACCGTTCAATCTCAATCTCCCGGCCTGTGTGCGCATTCATGTAGACGCAGTACGTTTGATCGTTGTTCGTACCGTAAAATGCGACAGCCGGTTGATACTGGTTGTCTCCGTCAAGGACAACGACCGGTTTCTCCATGCGCACACGAAAGTCTGGACTCAGCCGATCGCGCAGTTGCGCTACCGTGAAGCGCCGGCTTGGCAAGGAACGAATCGGGTAGTAAAAATACTGGCTGCTGTCGTACCCAATGACATGGCCATTGTCCAGCCCGACGCGGACCGACAAGGGTTGACTGACCACCGGAACCCCGTCGTACAGCGGAGCATAAATGAAGTAGCCCACTTTGTCATACTGACTCGCGCTGAGCGGCTCAACGCGGCCAAACCCTCGCGATTCCAGCCAACGCTGGGCTCGGTCCTGCGCGTCCCCGAAGTCGAACTCCCCGGCCCCCGGACGGTGTTCAATGCGGAATGACACAACGTGCCCGCCGTGTTTTGTGACGGTCGCGTACAACGGCCCCCAGGGGGTATTCCCGGAAACCTGGTACTGCGGCACGTAGGCACCCTTCTTGGTCTGCGTTACCGACCAAGGCTGGTTCCTTGCAACGCCCAGAAACTCTGCGACGGCCGACACCGCTTGTCTTGCAGTGACAGGGTCCTCATGGGACAGCGCGGTCGTTCCGCCTTTCAAGGCTGACGTTGGCGTTTGGTCCGACTCCTCGAAATTACTCGCCTCTCGATCCATTTTGCGGAAGCTGTCGACGATCTGGTTGTCGGCCGGCTGGGCCTCAGCGCCGTCGGTGGACAACAAGTTCAATCGGTCGTTCAGCACTTTCCACTGCAAGTTCGACAACTGGTCAGACAGCTCAAGGGATTTTTGGTACATCGACTCGAGTTTGCGATGAACCGCCGGATCTGTCGGAGAAGCAGCTGTCTGCATCCACCGGTCTGCCGTGTTGCCGAGGTTGGTGAAAAATTTCTGCACGTTGTTCATGGGCGTCAAGCCGGACGGCAACCGCCCGATGTCCATTTGCGCGGCATAGCTTAACCGCCACACGTCACGCAACCGCCCTTGAAAGGCGCTCGGATCACGGGTGATCAACGACTTGCCGAGCGTCTCCTCAACGTGGTACATGTCGCTGACCAGCCCGTGGAACGCCGACGAGTACTGGTTCTCCGCGTGTAAGGCGAGCGCCTGACGCTGCTGGTGTTGATCGTATCCCCACCATCCCAGTCCGGCTCCGCCAACGACGAGAGCCAACACCGGAATGGCAATCCAGATTGTGCGGTGGAGCATCACCCAATCCTCCTTCCGTCAACGGGTAAACAGATGATGGCCAATTTTCGTGATCACAGGGCGAACCCAAATCCATCGGCTCGTGGCCGTCGCCGGATTGAAGTAGTACACCGCCCCGCCC
>JADGIC010000133.1 GCA_019683615.1 Alicyclobacillaceae bacterium
ATCGTTTTTGGCTCAACTTCCGCTGTCGGCTTCGCGGATACCTTCAGAGGCTCAAGTGTCCCATGCTGTTCAACGCAGTTTTTTCACCGGCCTTCTAAACCGGATGCAGGCGGCTTGGCACAATTTATCTCCCGGTCCAATGCCGCCGGTGTGCTATACTGGACCTGTTATTCTCGGAGCGGGAGGAGCCTCATCGGTGGCAAGCGTGAAACGAACAGTGTCTTTGGTTGTTGCGGCTTCTTGTCTGTGCGGGTGGTTCGCTGCACTGCCGGGAACGCAGGTGGCCGCTTCCGTACCTGCTTCCGCCCCGTCCTTTCCCTCGCCGCCGCCACCCCGGGTCATGGCGCAGTCGGTGGTCGTGATGGATGCCGACAATGGGCAGGTGTTGTATGCCAAACAGCCGCATGTCCGCCGTGCGCCGGCCTCCACGACAAAGCTGATGACCATGCTTCTTATCGTGAAGGCTATCGAAGAGCATCGGGCGCGGTGGAACGAGGAGGTCTCGGTCACGCCGGACGCCTACAAAGTCGCGGTGGAGCCGGGAGTATCCAACGCGTTTCTGGATCCCCGTGAGCACTTCACGCTCTTGGATATGATGAAGTTCATCGCCGTCATCTCCGCGAACGACGCGTCCGTGGCGGTGGCGGACAAGCTGGCCGGGGACCGGCATGCGTTTGCTGCCCAGATGAACGCCGAAGCGAAGGCACTGGGCTTGACCGGAACGCATTATGTCAATCCCGACGGGCTGCCTGCGCCGGGCCATTATACCACTGCGTACGATCTCGCCGTGCTATCCCGGTACTTGGTCAATCATTACCCGCAGGTGTTGCGCTTCACGAAGATGCCGCAGCTCACGATTCCGGCCGATCGGTTGCGGCACACCGTGACGTGGCCAAACACGGATGAACTGTTGGGTCATTACCCTGGCCTCGACGGGCTGAAGACCGGGTATACCGATGACGCCGGTTACTGTTTTGTCGGCACGGCCCAGCGGGACGGCCGCAGGCTGATCGTAGTCGTCATGGGCGACACAAAGACGAACAAAGATCAGCGGTTTATCGACACCGCCAAGTTACTGGACTATGGCTTTCACGCCTTCCACCACGTCCAGGTGGCACGGGCTGGCCAGCCTCTGGCGCAGACGGTGCCCGTTGACAACGGCAGCCGGCGGCAGCTTACGGTGGATGTGCGAGACGGTTTGTCGGTTGACCTGCCTCCTGGCGTGCGCGGGACCGTTGACTTGGTCGCCAAGGAGTTGCAGGCCCCTGTCCGTAAAGGACAGGTTGTCGGGCAACTGGAGTACGTGGTCAATGGGCACACCGTTGTTTCTGCTCCGGTCGTGGCCAGCGAGGACGATCCGAAGGCTCGTTGGATCACGCAGCTGTTCCGCAGCCTGGGCGCATGGATTGGCCATCTGTTCCACCGGCTGTGAGCATTCGGGCTTGCGCTTTGTCCAAGCCTGTTTTGATTCGGGTGACAGGACATTTTATAATGGATCCGCACCGCGGGTGCGGCGCGGTTCCGGACTGGCGACAGGCACCGCTGGGATAACACGACACGAAGGCGGTGCACAATCCGGGGCTGCAGTGAGGTGGCGTGTGATGGGACCTCCTTGGTGGGGCGTGTTGTCCTTAATCATATCGGGAATTCTGGCGCTGCTGTTCATCGTCGGCGCCTTCTTTGAGACCAGGCGTTTTCTGCGCAAGTTGAAGAAGGATTGAGGCTAGCTGGGTTGACCAAAGGAGGGTGTGCCGTGGCCAAGACAGGGACGGACGTCGTGAAGCGGGGCATGGCGCAAATGCAAAAGGGCGGCGTCATCATGGACGTGGTGACGCCGGAACAGGCGAAGATTGCGGAGGCGGCGGGCGCCTGCGCGGTGATGGCGCTGGAGCGGGTGCCGGCAGATATTCGTGCGGCCGGCGGCGTCGCCCGCATGGCGGACCCGACCATCATTGAGGCCGTCATGAAGGCCGTGTCGATTCCGGTGATGGCGAAGTGCCGCATCGGACACATCGTGGAGGCGCGCATCCTGGAGGCGCTCGGCGTCGACTATATCGATGAAAGCGAAGTGTTGACTCCGGCAGACGACAAGTTTCACATCAACAAGAGGGAGTTCACGGTCCCGTTCGTCTGCGGCGCGCGCGACTTGGGCGAGGCGCTGCGCCGGATCGCGGAAGGGGCTTCGATGATCCGTACCAAGGGCGAGGCGGGCACCGGTAACATCATTGAGGCGGTCAAGCACCTCCGGACTCTTCAGGGCCAGATCCGCAAGGTGCAGAACATGTCCGAAGACGAATTGGTGGCCGAGGCAAAAAACCTCGGGGCTCCCTATGAGCTGTTATTGGAGGTACACCGCACCGGCCGGCTTCCGGTGGTGAACTTTGCGGCGGGCGGCGTGGCGACCCCGGCGGACGCGGCGCTGATGATGCAGCTGGGCGCCGACGGTGTGTTCGTGGGCTCCGGCATCTTCAAGTCGGAGAACCCGGAGAAGTTCGCCCGCGCGATTGTGCAGGCGACGACACACTACCAGGATTACGAGCTGCTGGCAGAGCTGTCGAAGGGGCTCGGGACCCCAATGAAAGGCATCGACGTGGCCACGCTGCGCGAAGAGGAGCGGCTGGCCGTCCGCGGCTGGTGAAAAGGGCGCGAGCACAGATGACAGAACACCACGGGCAAGCACAAACGGATGACAGCCGGGCGAGCGCTTTGAAGATTGGAGTGTTGGCCGTCCAAGGCGCGTTTCAGGAACACGCCCGCAAGCTGGAGACCCTCGGTGCCGACGCAGTGCTGGTCAAGCGGAAGCAACACCTCGAGGGGTTGGACGGCCTGATCATTCCTGGCGGGGAGAGCACGTCCATTGGCCGTCTGATGCGGGAATACGATCTGGTGGAACCGATTCGCGGCCTGGTTGGCGAAGGCATGCCGGTGTTTGGCACCTGTGCGGGCATGATTGTCCTGGCCAACCGCATTCAGGGTGGCGAACAGCCGCATTTGGCCGTGATGGACGTAGAGGTTAACCGGAACTCGTTCGGGCGTCAGCGCGACAGTTTCGAGACAGATCTGGACATACCTGCGATTGGCAGTCCGCCGTTTCCAGCCGTGTTCATCCGCGCCCCGCACATCACTCAAATGGGCGAGGGCGTCGAGGTGTTGGCGACGTACGACGGGCGCATTGTCGGCGTGCGGCAAGGTCATCGTCTGGCCCTGTCGTTCCACCCGGAACTGTCGGAGGACAACCGATTGCACCAGTATTTTCTCGATCTCGTCCGCAACCCACGCACCTGAGCCCGGCGCCGGGTCCATCGGGTGCGACGGGTGTGACAGCTGCGAATTGCAGAGACGGCAGGAAGTTCCGCGAAGTCTGAGCTGAACATGCACAGGCAGGCGGCACCCGTCCGGGTGCCGCTTCGGCGCAAGAAGGTGGGATGTGCGGATGTTGGACATTCGGGCCATTCGGAGCCAGCCGGAGTGGTTTCGCCGGGGCATGGAGCGCCGCAAAGCGGACGCGGCCTTGGTGGACGCGCTACTGTTGGCGGACAAGCGGTGGCGGGAGGCGCTGGCCGAGGTGGAGCGCCTGAAGAGCCAGCGGAACAAAGCCTCCGAGGCGATTGCCGCCAAGAAGCGCCAAGGGCTGGACGCCTCGGCGGAGATTGCCGAGATGCGGCGGGTGTCGGAGACCATCAAGCAGTTGGACGAACAGGTGCGGGAGCGGGAGGCCGAGGTGCAGAGGCTTCTTCTTGAAGTGCCCAATATCCCCCACGACTCGGTCCCGGACGGCGACTCCGAAGCGGACAACGTCCCCGTCCGCCACGTGGGCGACAAGCCGGTGTTTCCGTTTGAACCGAAGCCCCACTGGGAACTGGCCGAGGCGCTGGACATCGTCGACTTTGAGCGGGCGGTCAAGATCACCGGCTCCCGTTTCGTGCTCTACAAAGGCCTCGGTGCCCGGCTTGAGCGGGCGCTTGCCAACTTCATGCTCGATTTCCACGTCTCAAACCACGGATATACGGAGATGTTCCCTGCGTTCATCGCGAACGAGGAAAGCCTGGTCGGCACCGGCAACTTGCCGAAGTTCGGGGAAGACATGTTCAAACTCGAAGGACTTCCGTATTACCTGATCCCCACTGCCGAGGTTCCGCTGACCAACTACTACCGCGACGAGATCTTGTCCGCGCGCCAGTTGCCGGTGAAGCTGGCCGGGTACAGCGCCTGTTTCCGGTCGGAGGCGGGATCGGCCGGGAAGGACACGCGTGGTCTGATCCGGCTGCACCAGTTTCAAAAGGTCGAGTTGGTCAAGCTGGTGGCGCCGGAGACGTCTTACGACGAGCTGGAGCGCTTGGTGCAAGACTGCGCGCGCATTCTCGATGCGTTGGAGCTGCCGTACCGCGTGATTGAAATCTGCACAGGCGACTTGGGGTTCAAGGAGACGAAAAAGTACGACCTCGAGGTATGGATGCCCGCTCAGGGCGTGTACCGGGAGATCAGCTCGTGCGCCAACTTTGAGGACTTCCAGGCCCGCCGGGCGGGGCTGCGCTTCCGCCGGGAGGAAGGGGCACGGCCGGAGTACGTCCATACGCTGAACGGCTCCGGCCTCGCGATTGGCCGCACGGTGGCGGCTATTCTCGAAAACGGACAGCAGGCGGACGGCAGCGTGCGGATTCCCAAGGCGTTGGTGCCGTACATGGGGACAGACGTCATTCGGCGGGAGGTCAAGTGATGGCAATCCTCTGGGAAAGTGCCGTGATACTCCACGCTCTGGCCGATCACGCCTGCGCCCTGACGGCTGCGATTACCGGTCCGTCCGCCCCGGCCGGGTTCCCTGCGGAAGCCGCGTCGGCACTTTTGCAGGCCGCATACGATGCAGCAGCCCGCGTGCCTTCCCAGGTCACGGCGAGTGCGGATGGCGTGGCGGATGCGGCAGGAGTTGGCGGCCAGACGGCTGCGCAGCTTGCGTGGGGCCGCTGGATCTTGGGCGCCATTGACGTGCTCGCCGTAGCGGCGATTGTCGTCTGCGTGCCAGTGCAGCGGCGGGCGATGAACCGCATCGCCTTCGGCCGCTCGGTGTTTATCAGCTTGGCGGCCATTGTGACCGGCTTTCTGATCTCGCTGATTCCGACTGTATCGGCCGCTGTCGTCGGCTCCCTGTTGATGGTGTTGGGATTTGGTTTCATGATTCTGATGGGTGTCAAGTCGTACCAACACCTGCGGCGCCAGCGAGACAAGCGGCAGTAAACGGAGGCGGATGAAACCGGTGGGGAGCCACTTGACAACGGCCACCCGTTCACGCGTTTCAGGTGACGGTGGCTTTTTCTGCAATAGAGGGCGAAGGGAAGGGGTCGCCTGGTGCGCGTTTCGCACATCGCGTTGGATCTGAGCGTCCAGGACCTGAACTCCATCCTGGCGGAGTGGGTGGAGAAGGTCCCCTTGCGCATCGTCGATATTGACGAGGCTGGCATTCGCGGCCAAGTCCGGTTGTGGTGGTGGAACATCGACTTTACCGCCCGCCCGTCCGTGCACAACTCATCGGAGATTGCCGTGGACATCTCCGCGCATAAGCTCGTTCCCATTCCGCCCGCGCTCGTCCACCTGCACCTCCGCGAAGCCGTCAAGGACGCACCGCCCGGCGTCGACGTGATCCGGCAGACCTTGACGGTTCACTTGCCGTCGCTGTTGCGTCCGTTTGGGTTGTCGCTGGCCGTCCAAGAGCTGCGGACCGGGCACGGCTGCTTGCACATCGTCGTCGACAACGTGGAGTGGGCGCAGGTTCGCCGTTGGTTGTCTCCTCCGTCAGTCTCCAGGGTTGCACCTGGTGCGGCTGACCATAACCCGGCGGCCGCAAGCCCAGGATCTTAGTGCTGGGGATCCCGGGAACTGGCGAGATCTCCCTGAACCGTTGTGTGAGCACTGTAGCCGGCGAAGTCTCTCGTACCAAAGCCTGACAGGGACAAACGTCAAGAGCGTGTAATGTTTCAGTAGGGGTTCTTCCCTGGGAGGAAGGGGGAGGACAAAAGTAGAAGAGACCTCACGACAGAACCAAACAAAACCCGCGTTGC
>JADGIC010000016.1 GCA_019683615.1 Alicyclobacillaceae bacterium
GCCATGGGATGCAACACAACGTAGAGCATTCCACAGCGAGCAACGGAATTCCTCTCAAAAACAATGAACGCCCGTAAATCGGGCGCGAAATGTGGGTCAGTAGAAGGGATACGGCGGGTAGCCGGGTGGCGTCTGCCCGGGCGGTGTCTGCGCGCCTGGTGTCTGTCCGGGCGGGGACATCCCTGAGCGAGGCTGATGCGAAGGGGCTGGAGCGGGCGCGCCCGCAGGCGCCTGTGGCACCTGCGCGGGGGTCTGCGGGCCTGGCCCGGCCGGCGTGCCTGCCGCTGTCCCGCCAGCGGCGGCGCTGTCGTTGGAATCGTCCCCTGCAGCCGCCTTGTCGCCTCCCATGGAACGCAGAAACTGGCTGCCCAAGGGTGAATTCATGAGCGCCACGAGGATGTTGGTAAAATCTTCGGTGGTCAAGTTTCGGCCGCGCTGCTTGACCAGCTTCTCCAAGACACCCGTCTCCCTCAGGGTGTGGGAAGTGGTGTATAACGTATCCAACATGGCGTCAGCCTGTTGGAGGTACTGCAGGCAGTTTTTCACCATCGTGCGCAGGTTGCCAACCGCCTTCAGGGAATCCTGGAGGTTCTTCGGAGACAGCAGTTCTGCCAAGCTGGCCGGCCGCTTCGCCGGCTTGGCGGGGACGGCAGCCTGCGGGCGCTCACCCGCAGCCACTTTCCCGGAAGGCGTCGTGCCGACGCGCGTCCGGCGGCCGGCGGGTTGCCGGCGGCTGCCTTGCAGTTGCGACTTGGCGAGGCGGATCTCGCCCAACAGCGCTGCGCGCCGCCGCTCAAACCCGGCCGTCCCCGGGCGCAGGTTGCGCAGCGCTCTGCGCATGCGGCGGAGGTCGGCGGTCGCGGCATGGGATCGGTCTGGCTTCATGGACACCCCTCCATCCGTACTGGGCCGAACCAGAGATCCTCCATGCATTGTATGGAACCGCCAGGCGATTGGTGTCTGGCCAGGTGAGCGCCAGGTGGGGAGGACGGTGGCAGGGCAGCAGGCGGCTGGTCAGCGGTGGCGCGGCGGCCGGGCGGCCGTCAGGGCCGCCGCAGCTGCCGGACGAATCCGCCAATCCGTTCCAGCGCCAACTCGACCTGTTCGAAGGAGATTGCGTAAGACAGGCGGATGTTGCGGGGAGCCCCAAACGCGTCCCCCGGGACGGTGGAGACGAGCGCGTGCTCCAACAACAATTCGCAGAACTGACCGGCGTTTTCAATCGTCGTGCCCGCAAATGACGATCCCAGCAAGTCCCCGATGTCCGGGAAGGCGTAAAACGCCCCTTCCGGCTTCACGCAGCGGATGCCGGGGATCTGGGCCAGACCGGCAAGCAACCGGTCGCGGCGGCGCTGGAATTCCTCGACCATGTGCGGGTCGAAAGAGTCCAGCGCAACCACGCCCGCGGCTTGCGAGATCGTGGAGGGACTGCCGGTGGCGTGGCTCTGCAGGCTGACCATCGCCTTGGCGACGTCGGGCGGGGCGGCGACGTAACCCAACCGCCAGCCGGTCATGCAGAACGCCTTTGAAAACCCGTTGACGACCAACGTGCGCGGCATCAAATCGGGACAGATAGCCGGCAAGCTGACGTGGCGGACGCCGTACACCAGCCGCTCGTAAATTTCGTCAGTGATCACGTAGATGTCGTGGCGCAGCAAGACGTCGCCGAGAGCCCGCAATTCGGCTTCCGAGTAGACAGCGCCGGTGGGGTTGTTCGGAGAGTTAAGAATCACCGCTTTGGTGCGCTGGCTGATGGCAGCTTCCAGTTGTTCCGGGCGCAGTTTGTAACCTGCTTCCTCCGAACAGTCGACAATCACCGGCACTGCGCCGGCCACGCGGATCTGCTCCGGGTACGAAACCCAGTACGGCGCCGGCAAAATGACCTCGTCGCCCGGGTCGCAGATGGCCAGCATGATGTTAAACAGGGAGTGCTTGGCTCCGGACGAAACAACAATTTGCTCCGGCTTGTACTGCAGCCCGTTTTCCACCATCAGCTTGCGGGCGATGGCTTGTCGCAGCTCCATGGTGCCGGCGGCCGCCGTGTAGCGGGTATTCCCGTCGGTGATGGCCTTGATGCCTGCGAACCCGGCCGCTGTCGGGGTGTCAAAATCCGGCTCCCCCACGCTCATGTTGATCACCGGTTTGCCTTCTTGGATCAACGCCTTGGTGCGGGTGTCCACACTCAGCGTGGCGGACGGCGCAATCTGGCGGACGCGGCTCGATACGCGCTGCTCCATGTTCGACGCTCCTCATTCAAAGTCCGGCGGACGGCCAAGCCGCCCGCTGTTAGGGTCATTGTAGCAGATGCCGGCATCCCGGGCCAGGTTCCAGCCGCGCGCAGCTGTGGCAGACCGTGCATCCGCCCCCCTTTACAGCCACCGCCGCAGGCGATCCCACAGGGTGTCCGGCTTTGTTTCCGCAGCCTTCGGCGGCTGGTGGAGCTGGCAGGTCAGGCGCGGCTCCGTGCCTTTCTGGAAGTAGTCGACCTCGCGGGAAGGACAATTCGGCCCGGCAATCTCGCCTGTCAAAGGGTCTATCGCCATCTTCACAAGCCCGTCCGGCGGGCTGAACCATCCGCTGGGTACGCGCTCCTGGGCAGTGCCCATGAACTTTCCCCAGATGGTTTGGGCAAGGTGCGCCTCGGCGGTGGTGAGGGGCCGGTTGTCGTCGTAACCAACCCAGACTGCGCAGACGATGCCGGGCGTGTATCCCACTATCCAGCCGTCGGTGTCGGTCGTGCCGGTTTTGGCGGCCGCCGGCGCATGCAGGTACGCGCGCGCCGGGTAGCCGGTGCCGTGCGGCTGGAGCACGCTGGTCAACAAATCGGTCACCTGGAACGCGATTTGCGGGGAGAGCACCCGCTGCAGCCGGGGCTGGGTTTGGTACACCTGGCGGTCTCCGGCCCGCACTTCCTCCACAGCGTACGGCTGCACCTGAAAGCCGCCGTTGGCAAACACCGCGTAGGCGGCCGCCAGCTCAAGCGGACTGACCGGAAACACGCCGAGCGCCAGCGACGGGTACGGCTGCAGAGCGGCGGTGATGCCCATCCGGCGGGCGGTGTCGACAACCCGCTGCGGTCCGATTTCGAGGTTGGCCGTGACCGCGTACACGTTGTCGGAGCGGGCCACCGCTTCCCGCAGCGTCAACGGACGGTGAGCGTAAAACCCGCCGAAGTCGTGGACGGCGTAGCGCTTGACGCGATCGTATGCGAACGTGGTCGGTTCGCTGTCGACCTGATGTGCTGGTGTCCACCCAGAGCCGAGGGCGGTGGCGTACAGAATCGCCTTGAACGTCGAACCCGGTTGGCGGGTGGCCAACACCCGGTTGTACGGGCTGGTGGCGAAGTCGCGCCCGCCGACCAGCGCTCTGATGGCGCCCGTGTGCGGATCCAGCGCGACCAGCGCCGCCTGCAGAGAGCCGCCGGCGGGCAGCGTGGTGTGGATGGCGCGTTCGGCCGCCTGCTGCAAGACGGGGTCCAGGGAGGTGGTGATCTGGTAGTTGCCCTGGTACAGCTGTTCGCGGGGAATCGCAAAGCGGCGCTCGGCTTCGGCCACCGCGGTTACCGTGAAGTACGGCGCCCGCCAGCGCGGCAGCCGCTTGCCGGCAATAGCGAGCGGCTGCCGGAATGCTTCGTCGGCCTGCGCCTGCGTGATGAAGCCGCACGCGACCATCCGCTGCAACACCACGCGTTGGCGCGCCTTGGCGTTGCCGAAGTGGTCGATTGGCGAATACACCGCGGGGCCGCGCGGCAGACCGGCCAGCATGGCCGCCTCAGCGAGCGTCAATTGCTGCACCGGCTTGTTGAAGTACAGCTCGCTGGCCGCGCCGACCCCCCAGGCGCCGTGTCCGTAGTAAACGTAGTTCAGGTACTGTTCCAAAATCGCCGGTTTCGACTCGTGCAACTCCAACCGGATCGCGTACAGCACCTCCAGCAGCTTGCGGGTCAGCGTCCGGTCCTGGCTGAGGAACAGGTTTTTCGCGAGCTGCTGGGTGATGGTCGACCCGCCCTGGACGACCCGGCCGTGTCTCACGTCGACCCACAGCGCCCGCGCAATCGCTGCCGGGTTGACGGCATGGTGCTCGTAAAAATGTTCGTCCTCGACGGCGATGGTGGCTTCCTGCAGGGTGCGCGGAATCAAGCCGAGCGGCACGTGGACCTGATGGGCGCCCTGGAACGACAGCTCGGCCAGGGTCGACCCGTCGCCCGCTTCGACGACCGTCGGGTTGATCAAGCTTTCCGTGGGCAGCGGGGCGCACTTGAGGACCGCGATGAGGGCGGTGGTCCCGGCAAAACCGGCGCACAGGGGGACGGCCAGCAGCTTGACCCACGCCGGCATCCGCGCGAACCGCCTGGCGGGGCCGCGGCGTGGCGGACGGTCATGTGCGGTCGGTTGGTTCGAGAGCATCGGCATCTCCTCGCTGGGTTGCATTGCCAATCAGCGGCGATAGTATATCCGTTCCGCGCCGATATATGTATGGGCGCGACGGCGCGCCAGACCCGGCCGCCGCGCGGATGGCGGAGGAGCGTTCTGCTATAATACGGCCTTGAATGGACAAACGGAGGTGACGCCCCGTGGCGAACATAGAACTGTGGTTCACCGAACGGCAAACGGACAACCTGACCATCGGCCTGCGCGTGACCGGCACTGTGCACAGCGAACAGACGCGGTACCAAGGGCTCGACGTCGTCGAGACGGTCGAGTACGGCCGCATGTTGGTGTTGGACGGGTGCATCATGACGACGGACATGGACGAGTTTGTGTACCACGAGATGTTGGCGCACGTCGCCATGCACACGCACCCGAACCCGCAACACGTGCTGGTCGTCGGCGGCGGCGACGGAGGTGTCATCCGCGAGGTGCTCAAGCATCCGTCTGTGGAGCGGGCGGTCCTTGCCGAAATCGACGAGCGCGTGATCGAGGTGTCGAAGCGGTACTTCCCGAACATTGCCAGCGGGCTGGCTGATCCCCGTGTCGACATCCAGGTGGTGGACGGCATCCGCTACGTCGAGGAGCATCCGGGCGAGTTCGACGTGATCCTGGTTGACTCGACCGATCCGGTCGGCCCCGCCGTCGGCCTGTTCTCCCGGGCGTTCTATCAATCGGTCTTCCGCGCCTTGCGCGACGACGGCTTGTTCGCCGCGCAGACGGAATCCCCGTTTGTCAACCAGGACCTGATTCGGCGGGTGTTTGCGGACGTGCGGGCGGTGTTCCCGCAGGTTTACTTGTACCTCGCCTACGTCCCCACCTACCCGACCGGGATGTGGAGCTTCACGCTCGGCAGCAAGCGGCACCAACCGCTGCCCGGTCCGCAGGCGGCGCGCACGGCCGGGTTGCGCTACTATTCGCCGGAGGTGCACCGGGCGGCGTTCGTGCTGCCGCCCTTTGTCCAGGAGTTGATCCGCGGATGAACGCAGCAGGCGGCCCGCCGCGCACGCCGGGAGCGGACGGGGAGGGCGCCCCTGCCCTGTGTCCGCCGCTGGATTTGGCGTACAGCGGCAACGTGTTCATCGGGGCGAGTGCGGACTTGGCCGGCGCGAGCGCGGTGATCTACGGGATGCCCATGGACTGGACCGTTTCCTTCCGCGCCGGCGCCAGGTTGGGACCCGCCCGGATCCGGGAAGTGTCTGTCGGTCTGGAAGAGTACAGCCCGTATTTGGACCGCGACTTGTCGGACATCCGCTATGCGGACGCGGGGGACATCCTGTTGCCGTTCGGCAATGCGGCATTGAGCGTGGAGCGCATCGAGGCGTTTGTGCGCCGCCTGTTCCAGGCTGGCAAATTCCCGCTCGGCCTGGGCGGTGAGCACCTCGCCTCACTCGGTCCGCTGCGGGCGGCTTGTGCCCGGTTCCCGGAGCTGCGCGTGATCCACATCGACGCCCACGCCGACTTGCGGGAGGACTACGAGGGCGAGCGCTTTTCCCACGCCACGGTGATCCGCCGCGCCTGCGACCTGGTCGGCCCGGACAAGGTGTACCAGTTTGGCATTCGCTCCGGCACGCGCGACGAGTTTCGCTGGGCGCGCGCCCACACGCGCTTTTACCCGTTCGAGGTGGCGGCGCCGCTGCAACGCGTGCTGCCGGAACTGCGGGACCATCCGGTGTACGTCACCTGGGACATTGACGTGTTCGATCCCGCCCACGCACCCGGCACCGGCACCGCTGAGGCGGGCGGCATCACGCCGCGCGAAGGGTTCGAGGCCGTGCGGCTGTTGTCAGAGCTGAACGTCGTCGGATTCGACTTGGTGGAGACCGCCCCGCCGCTGGATCCCAGCGAGCAGACGCAGATCCTGGCGGCGAAGCTGGTGCGCGAGGCGCTGCTCGCCTTTGTGCGGTGAACGGCTGTGTGGTGGCTCGCTCCTGACGAATTTCGCCGCGAGGCGGTGGTGGAATGGGTGCGCGTGGAGTCGGACCCGCTCGACCACGGCCGCTCCCGGCCCGGCAAGCAGCGCGGACAAGCGCCGGCTGAGTGGCGCCAGCGCAACGGCGCCCACTACGTCCTCTACGAGGAGACGTGGGGCGAGCAGGAGGCGGGATCGACACCGGGATCGCCCGCTGCGTCAGGCGCTCGCCCGGCCGCTGCCGGGACGTCGCCATGGACGGCCCGAACCACGGTGTGCATCCGCCCGCAGGAAGTGTCTTTGGTCCGCTTCGGCGCCGTGCGCTGGAACCACACGTTCCGGCCCGGGCAACAACAGTCGTCGCTCTTCGTCGCCGGCGGCATCCAGGTGCCCGTGCGGATTGAGACGAAGCAGCTGCGTGTGCATGTGCGGCCGGACGGCGGCCAGCTGCGCCTCGCTTACGTGTCGGAGGTGGGCGGCGTGCTGCGCTGGGTCCAGTTGACGCTGCGCTTTCGACCGTTGCCGGCGGGTGCAGTTCCCTGCAACGGGCCTTCGTGATATGTTAGAGCCGCAGGCGCGTGACCCGCAGACGGACGTGGCGGCGGGCGGCGCGACAGGGACGGGAAACAGACCAGGCAGCATGTGCGTGAAAGGCGGTGAGACAGGCCGGTGGCAAGCGGGTACAACACAGACGCGGCAATGGAAGCGCAGGCGGGGGCGTTCGACGTGCAGACGCTCGTCGTCGTCGGCGCAGGTCAAATGGGCAGCGGCATTGCCCAAGTGGCGGCCCAGGCGGGGTTGACTGTGATCCTCAACGACATCAGCACAGAGTACGCGCAGCGGGGGTTGGCGGCGGTCGCCAAGCGGCTGGCGCAAAGCGTCGAGAAGGGCCGCATCGGGCCGGAGGAGATGGAGCAAACGCTGGCGCGCATCCGTCCGTCTGCGTCGTTTGCGGACGCGGCCGCGTGCGACATGGTCATCGAGACCGCGACCGAGAACATGGGTATCAAGCTGCAGATTTTTCGGCAGTTGGACGACATCGCGCCACACCGGGTGATTCTGGCGACAAACACGTCGTCGCTGCCGATCACGGAGATTGCGGCGGCGACGAAACGGCCCGACCGGGTCGTGGGCATGCACTTCATGAACCCGGTGCAGGCGATGCGGCTGGTGGAAGTGATCCGCGGGCTGGCCACCAGCGACGAGGTCTGCCGCACGGTCTGTGAACTGGCGCGGCGGATGGGGAAGACGCCGGTGGAGGTCAACGACTTTCCCGGATTCGTCTCCAACCGCCTGCTGATGCCCATGATCAACGAGGCGATTTATTGCGTGTACGAAGGCGTGGCAACGCCGGAGACGATCGACCGGGTGATGACGCTGGGCATGAACCACCCCATGGGGCCGCTCGCCCTTGCCGACTTTATCGGGCTCGACACCTGCCTGTCCGTGATGGAGACGCTGTACGAAGGGTTCCGGGATTCCAAGTACCGGCCGTGCCCGTTGCTGCGCAAGTACGTGAAGGCGGGCTGGCTGGGTCGCAAGTCGGGCCGCGGTTTTTACCGTTACGACGTGTGAACATGCGGTGCGGCCGATGTGCAAACGGTGCGGCGAATGGACGAACGGTACGATGCGTGAGCGAACGTTCGCCCGGGCGGGTGAGGCGGCAGATGCCCGGCCGGGCGCAAAGGGGGATGGCGCATGCACCCGTTAGCGGACCGCATCGCGGCCGGGGACCGGCGCGCTGTGGCGCAGGCGATGACGGTGATTGAACAAGGCGGCGCCGATGCGCGCGAGCTGTTGCGGAGCCTGCCGTCCGGCGCGGAATGCCACGTCGTGGGGCTGACGGGAGCGCCGGGTGCGGGAAAAAGCAGCCTCGCCGACTGTATGATTCGCGCCGCGCGGACAGAGGGACTGAAGGTGGGCGTGATCGCAGTGGACCCGTCCAGTCCGTTCAGCGGTGGCGCCCTGCTCGGGGACCGCGTGCGCATGGCGAGGCACAGTGCGGATGACGGGGTGTTTATCCGCAGCGTGGCCAATCGCGGTTCGCTCGGCGGGTTGGCGGATTCGGCGCGGGACATGGTGCGGCCGCTGGCGGCGTTCGGATGCCGGGTGGTGCTGCTGGAGACAGTCGGGGTCGGCCAGTCGGAAGTGGACGTGATGCGGGTGGCCGACACGGTGGTACTGGTCCTCATCCCAGGCGCAGGAGATCAGGTGCAGGTCGCGAAGTCAGGCGTGATGGAGATTGCTGACGTGTTTGCGGTGAACAAGTCGGACCTGCCTGGCGCAGACGCGCTCGCGCGCGACATCCGCCGCTTGGTGGAGCAACGGGCGGCCGGCACGGGCTGGACGCCGCCGGTGATCTGCTGCAGTGCGGCAACAGGGGACGGTGTCGAGCGGGTGTGGCAGGCCGTTCAAGAACACCGGGCGTTTCTCGCCGAGACCGGCCTCGGGCAGGCCCGCCGCCGGCAGTGGCATCAGGAGGCGGTGTTGCGCCGCCTGGAGACGGTCTTCCGGCAGTGGCTGCAGGCACAGGCGTCGCGCAATTCCCGTTGGCGGGACGTCCTCGCGGATGAACAGCTGGACGCCGGCGAGGCGGCCGAGCGGTTGCTGGAACACGTTCCGTGGTTGTCAGGTTCCGCTCGTCTCGAGTGAGGGCAAGAGACACACAGTGACAGCAACCGATTGTCGTGGTATAATCTACATATTTGCGACAGGGCGCAATGTTCCTGGCAAGGGGGAATGGGCGTGTCCGTGACGCTGTCCAAATCGCCGGAAGAGCTGCGCCAGCTTCCATTGGTGGAGTTGGCCTGGGAAATCCTCAACGCCAAGCGCGAGCCGTATTACTTCCGCGACCTGATGAACGAAATTCAACAGTTGCGGGGCATGACGGACGCAGAGGTCATGGACGTCATCGCCCGCCTGTACACAGAGATCAACATCGACGGGCGCTTTATCTGCATCGGCCAGAACGTGTGGGGTCTGAAGCGTTGGTACCCTGTCGACAAGGTTGCCGACAAGACGCTGTCGGGCAAGCGGTTTTTGCGCCGCAGCGGTGACGCGTTCAGCGACGACGATGAAGAAATCGACGAAGAGTTTGAGGAAGAGGAGCTGACCGCGGAGGAGGACGCCGACGAGGCGGTGGGCTTGTACGGCGACGGAGAGGCCGTCGACGAACTCGAACCGGTGCTCGACGATGTCGAGGAGGAACTGGAACTGGAGGCCGACGAGGCGGCATTTCTCGACGAGGACGAAGGCGTCGACGACCAAGAGGTGTTGTTGGAGGACGAACCCGAGGACAACTCGGACGACGAAGACAACCACGGCTGATGCGAGGGCGGGTACCGCTCCGCCAGTTCGTTTCGGGTCACCCGAGTTGCGTTTTGGCGTCTGCTGCCAGAACGCTGTTTTTTGTGTGGGCATGGGACAAGGCGAAACGTCAGGAGGCGTGTGCATGACCAAGTTCATCTTCGTCACCGGAGGGGTGGTGTCCGGCCTCGGCAAGGGCATTACCGCCGCCTCGCTCGGCCGCCTGCTGAAAAACCGTGGACTGAACGTGACGATTCAAAAATTCGATCCGTACATCAATGTGGACCCAGGGACCATGAGTCCTTACCAGCACGGAGAGGTGTTCGTGACGGAGGACGGCGCCGAAACAGACCTCGACCTCGGCCACTACGAGCGGTTCATCGACAACAACCTGACGGCTGCCAACAACGTGACGAGCGGAAAAATTTACTGGTCGGTGATCTCCAAGGAGCGGCGCGGCGACTACCTCGGCGGGACGGTCCAGGTGATTCCGCACATTACGAACGAGATCAAGGAGCGCATCCAGCAAGCGGCCGGGCCGGAGACGGACGTTGTCATCACGGAAATCGGCGGCACCGTCGGTGACATGGAAAGCTTGCCATTTTTGGAGGCGATCCGCGAGTTCAAGGGGGAGGTCGGCCGGGAGAACACCCTGTATATCCACGTAACCCTGATCCCGTACCTGAAGACGTCCGGCGAGGTCAAGACGAAGCCGACCCAGCACAGTGTGGCGGAGTTGCGGAGCATCGGCATCAGCCCGAACATCATCGTTTGCCGGACGGAGGTGCCGCTGTCGCTCGAGGTCAAGCGGAAGATCGCTCTGTTCTGCGACACCGATGTCGATTCGGTGATCGAGGCCAGGGACGCGGAGATCATCTACGAGGTACCGCTCATGCTGCACGCGGAAGGCCTCGACGACATCGTCCTGAAACACCTGCACATGTCCGCTCCGGAACCGGATTTGACGGAGTGGACGCAAATGGTGGAGCGCATCCGCCATCTGCACCACAAGGTGCGCATCGCGGTGGTCGGCAAGTACGTGGCGCTGCCCGACGCGTACGCGAGCGTGGTGGCGGCCCTTAACCACGGGGGATACGAAAACGATGCCCACGTGGAGATCGCCTGGGTTCACTCGGAGGATGTGACGGAGGCAAACGTGGCCGAATTGTTGGCGGAGGCGGACGGGATCCTGGTGCCGGGCGGGTTCGGCGACCGCGGCATTGACGGCAAGATCATCGCCTGCCGGTACGCCAGGGAGCGGCGGATTCCGTACTTCGGCATCTGTCTGGGCATGCAGGTAGCGGTCATCGAGTACGCGCGCCACGTGGCCCGCTTACAGGATGCCCACAGCAGCGAAATTGTGGAGGAGACGCCGCACCCGGTCATCGACCTGCTGCCGGAGCAAAAGGAGGTTGAGGCGAAGGGCGGCACGATGCGGTTGGGATCATACGCCTGCCGGTTGCGCGCCGACAGTTTGGCGGCCAAGGCCTACCAGAGCACCTGGGTGACGGAGCGGCATCGCCATCGCTACGAGTTCAACAACGCCTACCGCGAACAACTGGAGGCGGCCGGTCTGCGCATCGCGGGCACTTCGCCCGACGGGCGGCTCGTGGAGATCGTGGAGGTGGCAGACCACCCGTGGTTCGTCGGGGTGCAGTTCCACCCGGAATTCACGTCCCGCCCGAACCGGGCGCAGCCGCTGTTCCGGGAGTTCATCCGGGCTTCGCTGGACCATCGACGCCGGCGTGACGGCCGCGCCTGACCCGCTGCACACGTTCCGGAGCATCCTTGCAACTCTCAAGAGAATCCTTGTAAACCGGGAGAAAAGAGGAATTTTAGGCCCGCGCAGCGAAATTTACCGCCAACGCCCAGAAGAACAGGGGGGCCGCGCTTGCCGAAAAAGGTGTTGGTGGTTGATGATCAATTCGGAATCCGGATGTTGCTGCAGGAGGCGCTGGGCAAAGAGGGACATCAGGTGTTTCAAGCGCCGAACGGCCCGGCGGCTCTCGACATCATCCGGCGGGAGAACCCGGATTTGATCTTGCTTGACATGAAGATTCCCGGCATGGACGGCCTGGAGATCCTCCGCAACATCCGCAAGCTCAACGTCGATGTCAAAGTCATCATGATGACGGCGTACGGGGAGTTGGACCTCATTCAGGAGGCGATGGAGCTGGGTGCACTGGCTCACTTCACGAAGCCGTTTGACATCGACGAACTCCGTCAGGTCGTGAACGCCCACCTGTACGAAGACCTTTGAACGGTGTTGGACAAGCTAACGGAATGTGACGGCCGATTGGCCGCGTCTGGCGCCGCTTGCGGAGAAAGGCGCGCGTGATATGATGGAGGAGTGGGATGCACGGGACCGTGTCACCGCGGCCCGTGCACCTGCTGGAAGGATGGTCGGACATGAAGTTGTTTATCGACACGGCCAACATCGCCGAGATTCGGAATGCGGCCGAAATGGGGATCCTCAGCGGCGTTACCACCAATCCCAGCCTGGTTGCCAAGGAAGGGCGGGATTTCGTGACCACCCTGAAGGAGATTGTCCAGATTGTGGATGGTCCCGTCAGTGCCGAGGTGGTCAGTCTTGACGCCGACGGGATGGTGGAAGAAGGGCTGCCCCTCGCCGAGATCCACCCGAACATCGTCATCAAGGTGCCGATGACCGCGGAAGGGTTGAAGGCCGTTCACCGTTTCGCAAAGCGCGGCATCCGGACCAACGTGACGCTGATTTTCACCGCCAACCAAGCGCTGTTGGCCGCGCGGGCGGGGGCGAGCTTCGTCAGCCCGTTCATCGGCCGCCTCGACGACATCAGTTACGACGGCGTCGAGTTGATTCAGGACATCAGCACCATCTTTGACATCCACGGCATTGGCGTCGAGATCATCGCGGCCAGCATTCGCCATCCGATGCACGTGACGCAGGCGGCAAAAGCCGGCGCGCACATCGCCACCTGCCCGTACGTCGTGCTCGACAAGATGATCAAACATCCGCTCACCGACCAAGGAATTGAGCGGTTTCTGGCCGACTGGAGCAAGATGGCGAAGCAATGAGAAAGCGGCAGCGGGATGGCCGGTGGCGGTGTGCATCACCGTTCGCGCGGCAGCTACCCCGTCGGCGGGAGTTCCTCGCTCGGACAGACGTCCCCCGGAGCATCATGGACGTTCACCAGCCACCAAGCGGCAGCGGGTTCACGCGGCCGGAGTACCACGCTTGTGTACCACCCAAACGGACGGTTCCATTGGGGCGCGGTGTTCACGCCGCCTGACTGTACGCGCACAATTCAGTATAACGCATATAAATAAATGTGCTATACTAAATCCGCACAACTTCGGATCTTGCCAGCCCGGGATGCACCCGCCGCGTCTGAGTGTGCGGTGCCGGGCTTCGGGAGACGCGGGCGTTCGGGCTTGGCTGGCGGGAGGCAAGGAGTGACCGGTGTGGAGCGGGAGTTGGCGCTGGAAATCGTACGAGTGACAGAGATGGCGGCCTTGGCATGTGCGCGGTGGATGGGGCGCGGCCGCAAGTATGAGGCGGACGAGGCGGCCACCACGGCGATGCGGCGGATGTTCGACACCGTCCAGATGGACGGGACAGTCGTCATTGGCGAAGGGGAAATGGACGAGGCGCCGATGTTGTACATCGGCGAGCGCCTCGGGACCGGGGTACCGCCGGCCGTGGACGTGGCGGTGGACCCGCTCGAGGGCACCAACATCCTCGCCAAAGGGCTTTGGAACGCAATGTCGGTGGTTGCGGTGGCTCCGCGCGGAACGCTGTTGCACGCGCCCGACATGTACATGGAGAAGATCGCGGTGGGTCCGCGCGCCAAAGGCAAAGTGCAGCTCGACGCTCCGGTCGCGGACAACCTGCGGGCGGTTGCCGAAGCGACGGGCAAGGACGTGCAGGATGTCGTCGCGGTCATTCTTGACAGGCCCCGGCATGCCCGGCTCATTGAGGAAGTCCGGCGGGCCGGTGCGCGGATCAAGCTGATTTCCGACGGCGACGTGGCGGCTGCGTTGAACACCGCTTTTTCGGACACGGGCGTCGACATTCTGCTCGGGTCCGGCGGCGCGCCTGAAGGGGTGCTGGCGGCAGCCGCCCTGATGTGCCTCGGCGGAGACATGCAGGCAAGGTTGCTGCCGGAAAATGAAGAGCAGCGCCAGCGCTGCTATGCGATGGGCATTCGGGATGTCAACCAGGTGTTGACGCTGCAGGATTTAATCCGCGGGGACGACGTGATATTCGCGGCGACCGGGGTGACGGACGGGGAGCTGCTGAAGGGGGTCCGCTTCACCGGCCAATCCCGGGCGACTACGCATTCTCTCGTGATGCGCGCGAAGACGGGGACGGTGCGGTTCGTCGAGACCGTGCACGACCTGTCGCGCAAGCCCGTCCCGCTGCCGCCCGACCCGCCAGCCCCGGGCTGGCCGGAGGCAAACAGTGTTTGATTGCAGAGCGCGCGGCCAGCATAGAATAGGATTAAGCCCGCAAGCAATGCTACCGTGCGCACGGCCGCGCGCCGAATAGAATGTGGGGGACGCCTATTGGATCTTCGTGAATTGGAATCGTATAAGCTGACGGAACTCTATAAATTCGCCAAGGAGTTCCAGATTCCGCACTACGGAAACCTCAAGAAGAAGGAACTGATTTTCGCGATTCTCAAAGCGCAGGCTGAGAAAGACGGCCTGATGTTTGCGGAAGGCGTCCTGGAAATCATGCCGGAAGGCTACGGATTTCTCCGCCCCGTCGGGTACTTGCCGAGCAATGAAGACATATACGTGGCCGCGTCGCAAATCCGCCGGTTTGACCTGCGGACGGGCGACTTGGTGTCCGGCAAAGTGCGGCCGCCGAAGGAGAATGAGCGGTACTTCGGGCTGCTGCACGTCGAGGCGGTCAACGGCGTCAGCCCCGAAGCGGCGGCTGAGCGACTGCACTTTCCGGCTCTGACACCGCTGTTCCCGCAACGGCGAATGGTCATGGAGACCACCCCGGAGCGGATTGCCACGCGCATCATTGACCTGTTCACGCCTGTCGGGTTCGGCCAGCGGGGCCTTATCGTGGCGCCGCCCAAGGCGGGCAAGACGGTGCTCCTGAAGGAGATTGCGCACAGCATCGCAACCAACTACCCGGACGCAGACCTGTTTGTCCTGCTCATCGACGAGCGGCCCGAAGAAGTCACCGACATGCAGCGGTCCGTCAATGGCGAAGTCGTGGCCTCGACGTTTGACGAGCTGCCCGAAAATCACATCAAAGTCGCCGAGCTGGTATTGGAACGCGCCTTGCGCCTGGTCGAGCACAAGCGAGACGTCGTGATCCTGCTGGACAGCATCACCCGGCTCGCGCGCGCATACAACCTGGTGGTCCCGCCCAGCGGCCGCACCCTTTCCGGAGGTATCGATCCCGCTGCGTTCCACCGCCCCAAACGGTTCTTCGGATCCGCCCGCAACGTGGAGGAAGGCGGCAGCCTCACGATTCTCGCCACCGCTCTCATCGATACGGGTTCCCGAATGGACGACGTCATTTACGAGGAATTTAAAGGCACCGGTAATCTGGAACTGCACCTCGACCGCCGTCTGGCAGAGAGGCGCGTGTTTCCCGCCATTGACATCCGCCGTTCCGGCACCCGCCGCGAAGAGCTGTTGGTCCCGAAGGACGAGTTGGAAAAAGTCTGGGCGATCCGCAAGTCGATGGGCGACAACCAGGACTTCACGGAAATGTTTATCCGCAAGTTCAAGAATTACAAAACCAACCGGGAATTCCTCGAGGGGCTGGAACTGCACAAGGAGAATAAGAAGGGCTGACCCTGGAAAAAGGGGGAACCCGTGCAGCCGCCGGCCATCCACGCATTCGTGCACTCCTGCAATTGCGCAAGTGCGAATGACAATCTCACGCCAGTGTGGTACAATGAAATGCAGTGTCTCATGTGGCTTCTGCCGCCGCCGCGGGTGTCCTGTGCGGGCCTGGGTCGGCTGGTGATGCGTGAGGAATGCGACTTCGAAAGAGGTGAGATAGATGAAGGCGGGCATTCACCCGGAATACCATTTGACGACGGTGACGTGCGCATGCGGCGAGACGTTTGAGACCGGCTCGACGAAGCCGCGCGTGCGCGTGGAAATCTGCTCGAAGTGCCATCCGTTTTTCACGGGCAAGCAGAAGTTTGTGGACTCGAGCGGGCGCGTGGACAAGTTCAACAAGAAGTACGGCATTCAGGCGGCGCAGTAGAGCGCTGCGCAAGAACAGGGGTGGGTTCCGCCGGCGGGCGGGTGCCTGAGGCGACAGCCGGGCGCCGCCCGCGCCGCAACCGGTGCGGTGGACGGGTGGCATCCGCCCTTTTTTGTCGCCCTCGGCGAGGCAGGCGGGTGACTCCCTGCCTGCCGCCAATCCGTTTGCTGCGGCGCGGCTTGCTGCCGGGCTTGGCGGCTGGCATCCGCCGTGGGTTTAATTCTCAGACATCGCCCCTTTCTCCCGCGCGAATCCTAGCGTTGGGAGGTGGGGACATGCGGACTTCGATTTGGGTTGCGGTGCCGGCCGCTGTGCTTGTCGCGTCCCTCGGCGCTTGCGGCAGCCCGCTGAACCGTCCCGCCATCGTCAACCAGACCGGCGGGGCCGCGGTCGAGGCTCAGTACGACACGCACCGCGTCGACGTCGACGGGGACGGCGACCGCGCGCGGTTGTCCGGCCGCAACCACGTAAACAACCCGCCGTGGGACTTGCGCAGCCAACCGCCAGCGCACAGCGCCGGGACGGCGTTGACGCACGGGCGGTACGCGGGCAACGGGTACGCCGACACGATTGCCCGATTGGCGCTGAGCGTCCCCGGGGTCGTGTCGTCGGTGGCGGTGACGTCCGGACGGGTGGTCATTGTCGGCGTCGGCATCCGCCATGCGGACGCTCACAACTTCCGTGCCATCCAGCGCGAGATCCGCAGACGGGTATTGGTCAACGCGCCGGACCTCCGGTACGTGTACGTGACCGCCGATCACATGCAGGTGACGGAACTCAACCGCATTGCCGACGGGCTTCGGGCGGGCATTCCGTTGGATCACTACAAGCCGCGTATCCGCAACCTGATGCGGACGATGGCGCCCGTCCCGCTGTATTGACCTCCCGCACCGGTCTTCCCCGGCTGGCGCTCGGCCGGGGGAGCGCCGGCGGCAAGGGCGGGAGATTCGAGGTGTGCTGCTGTGTTTGATCGATTGGAAGCGATGGAGCGCCGCTACGACCAGCTCGGCGAGTGGCTGTGCGATCCGCAGGTGCTCGCGGACCCGCAGAAGCTGCGCGACTACTCAAAGGAGCGGGCGGATTTGGCGGACGCGGTGGAGACGTACCGGGCGTACAAGCGAGCCCGGGAGCAGCTGCAGGAGGCCAAGGCGCTGCTGCAGGAACGGCTCGATGACGAGATGCGGGAGTTCGTGAAATCGGAGATCGACCGGCTCGAAGACGAGCTGGACCGCTTGCAGCAAGAGCTGCAGGTTCTGCTGCTCCCGCGCGACCCGAACGACGACAAAAACGTGTTCTTGGAGATTCGGGCGGCGGCTGGCGGCGAAGAGGCCGCCTTGTTCGCGGCGACGCTGTTGCGGATGTACACCCGCTACGCGGAGCGGCAAGGCTGGAAGGCGGAAGTGATTGACGCCCACTACACGGAGTTGGGCGGCCTGAAGGAAGTCACATTGTCCATCCAGGGGAAGGGTGCGTACAGCCGGTTGAAGTTTGAGTCGGGCACGCACCGCGTGCAGCGTGTGCCTGTCACTGAGTCGGGCGGGCGGATCCACACATCCACCTCAACGGTGGCGGTGCTGCCTGAGGTGGAGGACATTCAGGTGGAAGTGTCGGACAAAGACATCCGCATCGACACGTTTTGTTCCACCGGGCCAGGCGGACAAAGCGTCAACACGACCCAGTCGGCTGTACGCATCACGCACATCCCGACCGGGATCGTCGTGTCTTGCCAGGACGAAAAGTCGCAACTGAAGAACCGGGAAAAGGCAATGCGCGTCCTGCGCGCCCGGCTGTATGAGAAATACCAGGCCGAGCAGCAGCAGGAGGTGGCGGCGAACCGGCGCAGCCAAGTGGGCACCGGCGACCGCAGCGAGCGGATCCGGACGTACAACTTCCCCCAGAGCCGCGTCACCGACCACCGCATCGGTTTGACGTCGCACCGGTTGGACGACGTCTTGGACGGGGATCTGGACGAGATCATCGGCGCGCTAATTGTGGCAGACCGGGCGCAGCTGCTGCAGCAGGCGGCCGAGGCGTGATCGGGATGGCGAGGGGCGGTACCTCCGCGGCCGGGCGCCAGCCACCTGCCGGCGCCACCGCAATCACACTGTTGCGCTGGGCGTGCGACCGTTTTGCCGCGTCTGAGGCGTACCTGTCGGGAACAGGCGACGGCGCCGGGGCCCGGTCGCCGGCCGGAGCGGCGGACCGGATGCGGCGCGAGGCTGAGGAATTGCTGATGTGGGCAGCCGGCTGGGACCGGCTTCAACTGTTGACGGCGCTGGCCGAGCCGGTGGCGGCGGCGGTGCGAAGCCGCTTCGCAGAGGCGGTCAAGCGGCGGGCGGCGGCCTGGCCGCTGCAGTACATCACCGGGCAGGCGAGCTTTTACGGGCGGACGTTCCTGGTGCGCCCGGGTGTGTTGATCCCCCGGCCGGAGACGGAAGTGTTGGCGCAGGAGGCGATCCGCTGGATTCAACGCCACCAGCCCCAGGCGCGCGTGCTGGACATCGGCACGGGCTCAGGGGTGCTGGCTGTCACCATCGCCTTGGAGTGCCCGCGCGCAGCGGTGGAGGCGGTTGACATTGCGGCGGCTGCCGCGGAGGTGGCGGCGGCGAACGCGGCACGGCTGGGCGCCGCGCTGACGGTCGCAGTGGAGGACGGCTTGGCCCGGCTGCAGCAGGCGCAACGGCACGGGCCGCGGTACCACGTGCTGGTCTCGAACCCGCCCTACATACCGGCCCGCGAGGTGGATCGGTTGCCCCTTGAGGTGCGCGGCCACGAACCCAGGGCCGCGCTGGAGGGCGGAGCAGACGGGTTGGACCTGTACCGCCGTCTGGCGGAGGCCGGTCCTGGTGCGTTTGCGCCGGGGCCGGCTTCGTTCTGGGTGGAAGTCGGATATGGCCAGGCAGACCAGGTGGTGGAGCTGTTTCGAAGCAGCGGCCGGTGGGCAGAATGGCGCTTCCGGGTCATTGCGGACCTGCGTGGGATCCCGCGCGTGGTGGGGGCGGAGCGGTTCGCGCAGGGGTGACTCCAAGGGCGCTTGGCTCAGGGTGCACCGTGCCGGCGCCGGGCAGAGGGACAAGCGGGAAGGAATTTGGCGCAGGGGCTGAACCCGCCGTCTAAACCTATCATCTCCGGGACAGACTGTTGCTAGAGTCTGTTGCGAGAGATGATAGGGGGATGGAGCGATGGGCGCAGCCCGGTTGTTGTCGTTTGTGGCGGCGGTGGCGGTACTGGCGGGATGTGCACACGCCTGGGAGGACCGCACCGCCGGGCGGGGGACGGGCCAGTCAGACGGCGCTTCGGTGACGCGGGCGCATGACCCGGGGTACAGTGTGGGGGAGCCGTCCGGCCGGGTCATTCCCAGCCAGGCGCTGCGCTTGCGCATCGTCGGAAACAGCGACAGCCCGGCTGACCAGGCCCTCAAGCGTGCCGTCCGGGACGCCATCATTCCGGCCGCGGCCCGTGTCCTCAAACAGGCGCACACGCCAGAACAGGCACGCATGGCGGTGGAGCGGGCGCTGCCTGAACTGCAGGCGATTGCGGAACAGGTCGTCCGCAACCACGGCTTTCACTACAGCGTCTACACCACCGTCAGCAGAGTCCCGTTTCCGACCAAAATGTACGGCAACCAGGTGTACCCGGCCGGCGACTACGAGGCACTGTACATACGGTTGGGCAGCGGGCAAGGGCAGAACTGGTGGTGCGTCCTGTTTCCGCCATTGTGCTTTGTCGACATCGCGGACGGCGACGCCGTGCCCAACACGGCGGGCTTTCCGGACCTGCCGCCGCTGGAAACGGTGCAGGTGGAAGGCGCCGACGGACACCCGGTGAAAGTGGCTGTGCGCCTGGCCGCGGCCGACTACGGCGAAGAGATGGTGAAGGCGGTGACGACCTGGTTCGTCCGGTGAGCGGGCAATGCTGCAGCAGGGCAGCGGGCCGAGGCGGCGGCCGCCCCTGCCCGGCCGGCGGGCGTGACAGGCAGTTTCAGGGGGTGGGCGGATGAAGGTGTGGAACGTCGCCGCGGCCGGCGCCGTTCAGGCTGAGGCCGCGCTGGCGGAAGCCGGCGCGTTGTTGCGGGCGGGCGGCTTGGTCGCGTTTCCCACGGAGACCGTGTACGGACTCGGGGCCAACGCCTGGGACGAGGCGGCGGTCCGCCGGATTTTTGCGGCCAAAGGGAGGCCGTCGGACAACCCGCTGATTGTCCACGTCGACAGCCGCGCGATGCTGGCGGGCGTGGTCCAAGGTGCAATCCCGCGGTTGGCGGAAAAGGCGATGGAGGTGTTTTGGCCGGGCCCGTTGACGCTATTGCTGCCGGCTCACCCCCGCCTTGCGCCATCCGTTCACCCGGGCGTGGCCACCGTCGGCGTGCGCTGCCCGTCGCACCCGGTGGCGCTCGCGCTGCTCGGCAAGGCGGCCTGCCCTGTCGCCGCCCCCAGCGCGAACCGCTCCGGCCGCCCGAGTCCGACGTCTGCGGAGCACGTCGCGGCAGACCTGGCCGGGCGGATTGACGGTTTGGTGGACGGCGGGCCGTGTCCGGTGGGCGTCGAGTCGACTGTCGCCTGGATTGCCGATGGCGAAGTGGTGGTGCTGCGCCCGGGTTCGGTCACGCCAGCGGACCTGGAACGGGCCCTCGGCCTGCCTGTCCGGTCCGCCGCTGAACACTCAGGCGAGCAGGGCGTCCCGCTCGCGCCAGGCATGAAGTACCGCCACTACGCCCCGGATGCGCAGGTGTGCGTCTGGGTGGGGGATGCACCGGCCGTGCGGCGCGCCGTGGAGGCGTTTTGGGACGAGCGCGCGAGCGGACGGCGGGTGGCTTTAATCACGCCCGGCTGGCGGCCCGCCTCCGGACGGAAACCGTTGGCCGTGTGGTCGCCGCCGACCGGGGAGCCGTACGCAGCCGCACTCGCCCGCGAATTGTACCGGCTCCTGCGGAGGTTCGACGAGTTGGGCGCGGAATTCATCTTTGTCCACGGCGTCCCGGCCAGCGGCATCGGAGCGGCGGTTATGAACCGCTTGGCGAAAGCAGCTGAAGGGCGCGTGGTTCAGCTTTGAAGGTGCCGCCTAACGCCTGCCAAAACGAGGCGGCAGGCACGTATACCTGACCGGCTGCCATCACCGGCTCGGCCGAAAGGTGCACCGGTTCGCCGCTGATGCGGACGAGGATGCCCGCTGTTCGCACCGGGATGCGGCCGGCCGGCCCGTCGGCGCGGATCGTTGTCCCGGCGGCCGGCGCAGGAGCCGGGGCCGGAGGCACCGCGCCGGCGGGTGCAGCGGCCGAGGCTTCCACGTTCACCTCGCGGTGCAGGTTGTCCCAGCGGGCGACCATCCCTGCCGCCTTCGCCAGTGCCGACACTGGCGCATACCAGACCCCGTCCATCACCAATCCCCACGGCGTGCAGCGGGTGGCGGTGCGCATCTGGGTGCGGAAGGTGATGTCCGGCCATGGTCGCAGCAAGAGGGTGACCGACGCCTTCGGCACCCATCCGCTCAAGTTCGGCCCCGCCGCCACTTGCAACCAATCCCCCTGTACCGCTGTCACCACATCCCCCTGGTTCCCGTGCAGCACGGCCACCGCCCGGGCGCGCGCCTGCGGTTGGCTGCGCACGGCAACCCCCTGCGGGGACACAGCAAACCACGCCGGCTGGTGCCAAAGCGGTTGGCCAAGCACCTCCACAAGCGCGTCGGCCAGCGCCTGTTGCCCTGCCGCCGTTGGGTGAATGTCCAACACCTGCGAGCGGATCAACGTGTTCTGGCGGTGGTTGATGGCCGCGTACGCATCCACGAACGGGCAGCCTGCCTGTGCGGCCGTTTCCAGGATCACGGCGTTGGCCGCGGCGGTGACAGATTCTGTGATCAGATGCAGCCCAGTGCCGTCCGGGAACGGGTCGTACAGGTTGAACAACACCAGCGGAGCGGCCGTTTGCCGGCGGATGGCTGCAACAATTTGCGGCAGGTTGTGTGCAAACCCGGTCAGCGCGGCCTGCCACCGCTGGCGGTCGGCCGCCGTGACCACCACGGGCTTCTCCGGGTGGCCTTGGGCGGCATTCGCCAGCGCCTGCGCCAACAGGTTTTGGCTTGCCTGCAACAGGTCGTTGCTGCCAATGTCCACGGTGACGACGGACGCCTGGCGCAGGGCCGACTGAAAGCGCGGGGTGGACAAGGCGCGCAACAGGTCGGCGGACGTCCAGCCGGGGACGCCGAGGTCGACTGCCTGCCACCCTTCGTGCTTCGCCACAAGGAACGGAAACGCCTGCGCCGACGGCTGTTGGTTGTCGCCGAGGTTGTAGCCGAACGTGATGGAGTCGCCCAGCGCCACCAGCGTGCGCGGGCCGCCGGCAGTGCGGGCGGTTGCATCGACAGCCGCTGTCGCCGGCGCCGCTGGCAACGATGTCCCCGCCGCCGGCAACGTGCGCGGCCATCCCGGCGGACGGCCGGCGCCAGCAGGTGTCTGCGCGCCGGCCGCGGGCGGGCAGGCCAGGGCCCCCGCCAATCCGGCGCAAAGCAGGGCCGTTCCGGCCCAAGTGCGGGTGCACAGCCTCTTCATCCGAGCATCCTCTCCTCTGCTGTCCATTCTACCGGAATCACCGGCCCGATTCAGAGATATTCACAGCGAGGATTGCGCATTTCCCGCGCCGCCGAGACTGTCCCGGCCGGTGTCCGCATACAGTGAAGCGTGGCCGAGGGGGGACAGGGATGGGGGATCACCTGCACGATTTGTTCGAAATTTTCATGATGTCTGTTGCGCTGGGAATGGATGCGTTTTCGCTGGCCATCGGGCTTGGCTTGCACGGGCTGACGAGGTCGCGGGCGGTTCGCCTGTGCGCGCTGATTGGCGTGTTCCATATCGGGATGACCGCGCTGGGGCTGACGCTCGGCTCGTTCATGGAAGATGTGCTCGGCCAGGTCGCCCGCTGGTTCGGCGCTTTTCTGTTGTTGGGGCTGGGCTTGCACATGGCTTACGCCACCTTGTTCGCGCGCCGCGATGAAACGATGCCGGTCACCTCCGGCCTCCCGGGCATGCTGCTGTTTTCCGCCGGTGTGTCGGTTGACGCCTTATCGGTGGGATTCAGCCTCGGGCTGCGCAGCGCGGCCTACGGAGCGGTCAGCGCGGGCGCGTTTGGTGTGATGGGCGCGCTGATGTGCGGGCTGGGAGCGGCGGTCGGCAAACGGGCGGGCCGTTGGACGGGCGTGTTCGGAGAGCTGTTGGGCGCAGCCATCCTGATCGCCTATGGCGTACACTTCATGTGGGCTTGAACCCGGTTTGTCGCGTCCGGCGGGAAGGGATATACTGAAGCCTGAGCGACCGCGGAATGCCGGCGGATCCTGGCGACAACGGATCTTGGCGAAAAAGGTTTCTTCCGGCGCCGAGACGGGCAGAGAACGGGGGGTCAGAGTCCGTGCACGTGCTGTTCGTGTGCAGCGGCAACACTTGCCGCAGTCCGATGGCGGAGTATCTGCTGCGCGCCAAAGCGGCTGCGCGCAACCTGCCGTGGACGGCAGAGTCGGCAGGCCTGCACGCTTGGCCCGGCCTGCCAATGACGGAAGCTGCGCAGACGGTGTTGGCGCGCCGGCAAATTGAGGCTGGCGACCACCGGTCGCAGCGGGTGACGGACCAAGCGGTCGAGCGGGCGGACGTGGTGCTGACGATGACGCGGGCACAAGCGGCCGAGTTGCGCGACCGGTACCCGCAGGCGGCCGGGAAAATTCACGAACTTGGCGCCTTTGTGCGCCCGCCGGAAGCGCCGGCGGACGCCGCATGTGATATTGTGGATCCGTTTGGAGGCAGTGTGGAACAGTACGAGGTGTGTGCCGCCGCACTGGAGACGCTGGTGGAGCGGCTGTTGGCGCAAGCGTCTGCACCTGCGGCCGGCGCAGAGGCCGGGCCGGCCGGGTCGGAAGGTCAGGGCGATGCAGACAGGGGTGGAGCAACAGATGAGAGTGGCCATTGCGAGTGACCACGCCGGCTATCGCCTGAAAGAGCTGTTAAAGCCGACGTTGGCGGAACTGGGCGTCGAGTTCGACGACCTCGGCACGTACGACGAATCATCCGTGGATTACCCGGATTACGGTGAGAAGGTTGCCCGGGCGGTGGCTGCCGGCGAGTACGACCGCGGCGTCCTGATCTGCGGGACAGGCTTGGGCATGTGCATCACCGCCAACAAGGTGCCCGGTATCCGGGCGGTCACCGCGCACGACGTGTTTTCCGCACAGATGTCCCGCCGGCACAACGACGCCAACATCTTGACGATGGGGGAGCGGGTCGTCGGGCCCGGGGTTGCGGCGGAGGTCCTGAAGGCCTGGATCCAGGCGGAGTTCGAGGGCGGGCGGCACCTTCGGCGCGTGGAGAAGATCAAGGCGCTGGACCGGGCACCGGCAGGGGCGGCGGACGGAGCACAAGCTGCGGCGTGCGCCCGCGCGGCGGCCGACGCGCCCGAGCGCTAGGAGGGCTGCGCGGTGGAAGCAGCCCATCGTTCGGCAGACGTAGACCCGGCCCAGGTTCGCGCACAGTTGGCCGAGTGTCTGAACAGCCTGGCTGAGGCCGCCGGGCTGGGGCCCGGGCGGGTGCTGGTGGTCGGCGTGTCGACCAGTGAGATCGCCGGGCGGGCGATAGGCACTGCCACCTCGGCTGAGCTGGGCCAAGCGGTGGCGGACGTGCTGCGCGCGTTCCGGGAGCGGACAGGCTGTGAGGTGGCCGTGCAGTGCTGCGAACACCTCAACCGGGCGCTGGTCGTGTCGCGGGCGGCGCTGGAGGCGCACGGCTGGACGGAGGTTGCGGCGGTGCCGGTCCCTGGCGCCGGCGGCGCGGCGGCGGCGGCGTGGTATTTTACGCTGCCGGATCCATGCCTCGCGGAAAGCCTGGCGGCGGACGCCGGCATCGACGTCGGCGACACCTTGATTGGCATGCACCTGAAGCGGGTGGCCGTGCCGTTCCGCGGCGCGCGCAACCGGGTGGGGCACGCGCACGTGACGATGGCGCGCACGCGGCCGCCGCTGATTGGCGGCGCGCGGGCCGTCTACGACGCCGTTGAGGCACGCCGCCGCTGGCAAGGGCGGCAGGAGTGAGGCGGGCGGCGCGGGCAAAGGGCGCACGGCATGCCAGGCGGCACGCAGACAATCCCAGGAGTGCGAGAGGAGAGCAGAAGATGGCGAATTTGGCGATGTGGGACCCGGAAGTCGCGCGGGCGATGGAGCAAGAGCTGAACCGGCAGCGCGGCAAGATTGAGTTGATTGCCTCGGAAAACTTCGTCAGCGAAGCGGTCATGGCGGCGATGGGCAGCGTGTTGACCAACAAGTATGCGGAGGGGTATCCCGGTCGCCGCTACTACGGCGGCTGCGAGTACGTGGACATCGTGGAAGAACTCGCCCGCGAGCGGGTGAAGCAGTTGTTTGGCGCCGAGCACGCCAACGTGCAGCCGCACTCCGGTGCGCAGGCGAATATGGCGGTCTACTTTGCCGCCCTGCAGCCAGGCGATACGGTGCTCGGCATGAACCTGTCCCACGGCGGCCACTTGACCCACGGCAGCCCTGTCAACTTCTCCGGCCAACTGTACCGCTTCGCCGCGTACGGCGTCGACCCGGAGACAGAGACCATCAACTACGACGAGGTCCGCGAGATTGCCCTGCGGGAGCGGCCGAAGATGATTGTGGCGGGCGCCAGCGCCTATCCCAGGGTGATCGACTTTGCGCGCATGCGGTCCATCGCCGATGAGGTCGGCGCCTACCTGATGGTGGACATGGCGCACATCGCCGGCCTGGTCGCCGCCGGTCTGCACCCGTCCCCGGTGCCGCATGCCCAGTTCGTCACCTCCACCACCCACAAGACGCTCCGCGGCCCGCGCGGCGGGCTCATTCTGACCACCGCCGAACACGCCAAAGCGGTGGACAAGGCGATTTTCCCAGGCATCCAGGGCGGCCCGCTGATGCACGTGATCGCGGCCAAAGCGGTTGCCTTCGGGGAGGCGCAAAAGCCGGAGTTCGCCGACTACTGCAGGCGCATCGTGGCCAACGCGAAGGCGCTGGCGTCCGCTCTGGCCGAGCGCGGGTTCCGGCTGGTGTCGGGCGGCACCGACAACCACCTGATGCTGATTGACGTGCGCAACCTCGGCCTGACCGGCAAAGAGGCCGAGCAGCGGCTGGACGCCATCGGCATCACCGTCAACAAAAACACCATCCCGTTCGATCCCGCCAGTCCGATGGTGACCAGCGGCATCCGCGTCGGCACGCCGGCGGTCACCACGCGCGGCATGGACGAGGCGGCGATGCGGGAGATTGCCGACGTGTTTCACCTGGTTTTGGCGGGGTCGTTCACCGACCAAGACGCCCGCGAGGCGCGCCGGCGCGTCGCGGATCTGACAGAGCGGTTTCCACTCTACCGGGGGTTGTCGTATGCGGACTGACCCCGCCTCTTGCCCGGCGCCGACGATGGCCGGCGACGGTCGTGCGCCCGCCGGGTCCCCGCCCCGCGGCCCGCCGGCGGGTGGGGCCCCGTATCGGCG
>JADGIC010000134.1 GCA_019683615.1 Alicyclobacillaceae bacterium
CCCTGCATGCCTGTGGATAAGTCTGAGAAGCCGCGCCACTGCTGCATCCCAATCCTATCCATCTGCCTACAGGGGCACATTAACTGTCGAACTCCGGAAACAGGTGGGCGGTTCCGCAAGACCAGCCATTTCGACCATGGGGGCAGGAATTACAGGAGATGGAAGGCCCAGTGGACATCCGGATTGTGGGGCGCGAAGAGATCCGCAAACCGCACACATTACCGTGTCCTCACGGCTGTGAACACGTGATCCAAATTGTGAACGTGCACACGGATGAAGTGGAGTGTGAGTTGTGTGAGATGGAAGCTGAACACAGGGTTGGACTGTTGTTAGAAGCCATCGAGGAATGCGGGATTCGCCGCCCTGACACCTGACCTCCGCAGGCCGCTCACGGCGGCACCTACAGGAGTACGCGGTTGTCAGGGCCGGCCACCTCACGTAAGTTACACAAATTTCACAGGGTTCCTGTCGTTCGACACCATCCGACGACCAGGCCGTGATATGATTGATGGCGTGTTTTGTCCACGCAGGGCGGGGGTGAATCCACAGTGATTGACTACCGAAACAAGCCGGCTGAAAGCCCGTTCGCTTGGTGCCTCGGATGCCGCAGGTTGGTTCCGGTCGATGAGTGGACGCGCGTGATGCGGACCGCATTTAAATTGGATCGCCTCGGCCTGTTCCCGTACGGCATCTGTCAGGTTCACCTGCAGGAGCAAAACCGGTTTGGATCGTCCTCGCCCGCAACCAGCCGCACCTCCGATGCCGGCAGCCAGGCCAGCGGCTACCCGATGGGATCGGTGTGATTCTGGTGAAACTGCAGCGGCACACCGAGCGTCTGAAGAATCTCGAAGTAGGTCGGACAGGTCTTCGACACGCAACCGGGATCGGCAATGCGAACACCGCTGGCCGCCGCCCCGACCAAAGCGAACGACATCGCCACCCGGTGGTCGTCAAATGAAGGCAGCAACGCCGGCTGGGGCTCCCCCGGATGTACGGTCACCCCGTCCTGGTGCTCCTCTGCCTGCACGCCCAACCGCCGCAGACATTCACACATCGCCCGGATCCGGTCGGACTCGTGCCCTCGGATATGGGCAACCTCGGCAATCCGCACGGGTGCGTCCGCGAACGGCGCAATCGCGGCAACGGTGAGAGCCTGGTCAGACATCTCGCGCATGCTGACGGTGAAACCTCCGCGGAGCCGTCTGTGCGGTCCGATCACTTCCACATACCCGTCGCCGCGCACGACCGTGCATCCCATGCGCTCCAGCAAATCCACAAAATGCACATCCGGCTGCCGGGTTTGGTACGACAGGTTGCTGACGCGTACCCGCCCGCCGGTGATGGCCGCGAGCGCCAGGAAATAACACGACGTCGACGCGTCCGCCTCCAACGGCAGCGTCTGCGCCCGGTAACCACCAGGTTGCACGCGGATCTCCCGAAGCTGCTCATCGTGTCCGACAACGGCGCCGAAGCGACGCATCAGGTCGATGGAGATGTGTACGTAACTGTGCTGTACAATGTGGTCTTCGACCTCGACAACCACTTCGGAGGACGCCAGCGGGCTGGCGATCAGCAAGCCGCTGATAAACTGGCTCGACGTACGGCCGGAAATGCGCACGCGGCCGCCCCGCAAGCCAAAGCCGCGCAGCTCCAACGGGAGCCGCCCCTCGGCAGCCAAGTAGCGGATATCGGCGCCGAGATCCCGCAGCGCGTCCATGAGCGGGCGCAACGGGCGCTCACTGAGCCGCTGGCTGCCGCGCAACAGCCAAGGACCACCGCGAGCGGCTGCCAGCGTGCCAGGGAGGATGCGGGCGATCGTGCCGGCCGCGCCGAAGTACAGCTCTGCTTCCGTCACCGGCCAGCGGCCGCCACAGCCGTGCACCGTGGCCGTATCACCCTGCACGTCAATCCGCACGCCCAGCCGCCGCAACGCATCGATGCACCAGTAGGAATCGTCGCTCCGCAAAAGCCCGGTGATGTTGGAAACGCCTTCTGCAACCGCCGCGATGATCAGCGCGCGGTTCGTAAAACTTTTGCTGCCGGGAACCACCAACGTGGCGTCGACCGGCTTGGCGACCGGTGAGACGGCCACCTCCGCCACGCCCCCCAGAGTCGCCCACGGGGAGCGTGCTTGCAGGTCTGGTTCAAACGGTTCGATGTGACAACCACTCCTTCGGCGCCGGAGACCCCGTCCCCGGCGGATCACTGTTCACTCACACTGCTGCGACATCCCTCATAGTAGCACAAGTCGTCGGTGGACGCCGCGTTTCCCGCAAGGAGCGCTGTCAATGCACGACGGATCCGTCGGGCCCCAGTGCACACCAACGGCCGGACAGGTAGAACCCGCCGGTGGCCTGCACGTATCGCATCAGCCGCACGTGGTTCAGCTCAATCTGTTGCAGCACGTCCGACCCCAGCGTATAAAAATCTGACTCCTCAAAGGAACGCCAACCAAACTCGCGATAGTGGTCGTTGTACACCAAGTACCCGCGCTCCGGCGCATCGTCCAGCTCTCGCCCAGAAAGGTCCAGGCGGATCAGCTTGACCCGGTCGAAGTGCACCAGGTCACCCATCGCCTCCTCTCCGGACGGCGGCCATCGCAGCTGTGGCGTCCGCACCTGCGCGGGCGGGTCAGACTCGCCGTCCGGCACGCCGATGTCGATCACGTCCGCCATTTTACGTTCACCTCTATCGCCGCTTACACCAGGTTCCGCACGTGCCGGCCTGCCACGGCGCACGTACAGGTCGCACTTAGTCTGCAGACCCGCACTCCGGTGTATGCAGCCGTTGGCACACAACGACCTGCACCAGACAAAGCGGCCCGGAAAAGCGGCGGGCCCGCCAGCCGGTTCGCCCGCTTGCCGGTGACAGCAGCTTGCGGGCAGTGGACGTGTCAAAGAAGGTTCACATTCGCGGCAGACCCGACTTCCGAGGAGTCCGGACAGGGTGGTACACTGAAGGTGGGTCGTCGAAGGACGAGGTGATGAACGTGGAAAACGAGCAAGACCGGACCACTCCACAGCCGGAGAACGCTGCAGAGGATAACCCTATCGCGGCATTTGAACGCGTGTGGAAAATCGCCGAAAAGGTGACTTTATCCCTCTCATTAGCACTCGTCATCGGCACTATTGGCTACCTGTCCGTTTGGGCGCTTGCCTGACGGCGGCAGGTACGAGGCCTGAGGCCTACGTCGGGAAACTGCCGTACGCATCCCCCGGACTATCCGCCTGCCACCGCCACCCCACGCACGCCAAATGCTAGAGGCGCACAGACGCACCACCCCGTGCCACGCCGGAGGTCCGGGATGCCCGGGACGGGTCACAGATGAACCCGTGACCAGGCATCCCGGTACTCGCCCGTGACCCATCATGCGCGACCAGTCCATGCGCGACCAGTCACAAGATCCGGCGGGCCCCCAAATAGTGGGCTGCCCAGTAGCTTTCCCCGAGCGAATCGACGCGAACGCCTCCGCTCGCCGCGTTGACGAACCGATCACCGCCGATGTAAATGCCTACGTGCGACGGGCCGTCGCCATATGCGTTAAAAAATACCAAATCGCCAGGCAACAAGTCCGAACGGGATACAGGCACACCCTGTTGGTACTGGTCGAAGCTGCTGCGCCCCAACGAAATGCCGAAGTGCGCGAACGTGAACTGGACCAAGCCCGAACAGTCAAAGCCTGCTGACGATTCGCCGCCCCACCGGTACGGGACGCCGACAAACTGCTCCGCGTACTGCGCGATGCGCTCGCCCAAAATGGCCCCGGCCGCCTCCGCCGTCACCGATGAACCGCGACCGCTCAAGGCAGTCCCCCGCCGGGACGTTGTCACCGCTCCCGCCGAGCGCCAACCCACAATGACCTGTTGGCCAATCTGCAGAATGCTGTGGTCGGTAAGGTGATTCCACCGTTCCAAGTGCGCCACCGACACCCCGTATCGGCGCGACAGGCTCCAGAGCGTATCCCCGGCATGTACAGTTATGACATTCGCTGTTCCGTTATGTACGACGACCGAGTGTGTTGCCTGCGGGGTATGCACTGCGCTCCGACCCGAAGACGTGGCTCCAAACACCGCACCTGGCACCGCCATCACGCATGCTGCCGACAACAACACCTTCCTCGCAATGCTAGAATTCACGCACGAAGCCCCTTTATTCCTGCGAGGTTAGTTGACGGGCTCGGGATGTGGCTCCGCTGCTCCCTACCGTTAGCCCTCGCCGCAAACGGACAGCGTTCGACACCTGGCGAACCGCCCGCCGCGGTGAGCGGCTGAAGGATTCGCCCCAAAAAAGCAATCCCCCGCCTCCCGCGCCAAGGGAGTTCGGAATTGTGATTTGGCGCTCACAGCCACAGTATAACCGCAAACTACTTGTCCGGCAACGGGCAAATGATAGACAAATAGAAATTGATCTTGCAACGGCCGCCGGCCGTCAGCCGGTATCCGTGCCACTCCGTGACGACCATCACACGGCGCGGCTCATGGGAAACCATGTCGATTACCGGAGAGTTCTGCATTCGGCTGACGGCCGCCAAGGACCGGACCCGTTGGGCTGGCCCCGTCTCAACATGCGCAGACCGATGAAAAATCATGCGCGATTATGCGCGCCTGCTCCCGCCCGACGTGCCGGCCGGCGCTGCCCATCGCCCGGCCAGGCAGCCCTGCCTGGGCGTCCCTGGGTTCCGTCACGCGCTGCCAACCGGTAACCGCCCGGCTGCCAAGCGGCCCGACGCATCCAATCCCACTTCCCGACGCTCCCGCACCCGCCGGAACACGTGTTCCACAATCCGATCCGCCGCGTCCAACCGCGCCGCCTCCTGGCAAGCGCGCACCATCCGGGCCACCGTGTCCGGCTCCTGCAGGGCCTTCAGGGCAGAAGACAGCTCTTCGAGCGTTCGGGCGACTTTTCCGGCACCGAGCCGTTCGATGAAATGGGCGTTGTCCGCCTCCTGCCCTGCCAGCGGGCGGAACAACACCATCGGACAGAGCGAAGCCAGACACTCGCTGACCGTGATCCCACCCGATTTGATGACGGCCGCCGAAGCCCGCTGCAACCAGGAAGCGACGTTGTGCTGAAACGGCAGGCCGTACACCCTGGGCAGCTCCGCCGCCAGCTCGCGTACCCGCCGCAGCATGCCTTCATTGCGGCCGCACATCACATACACCGCGTGTGCCGGCAAGGCGGCTCGCACCACCCGCAAGGCGGACTCCAACTGGGGAAACACGCCGCGCCCCCCCGCCATGAACAGGACGTACGGTTGATCCACAGCGGTTTCCCCGCCGCCGACTGCACCGTTGTGTTCGGCGTTCCAACGGAGGTCGCAGCGAAGAAACAGCGGGCGCACCGGGATGCCTGTCGCAACCATCTCCTGGCCGTCAAGGAGGAACCGCCGAGCCGGTTCCAACATCCACGGATGCGGGGCGAAGTACGTGTTCACCCCCTCGTGAAACCAGTGCCCGTGCAAACTGTAGTCGGTCAACACCATCGCGATAAACGGTTTGTGCCACCCGACCGGCAGCCTTGCCAGGGAGTGGTCGGGAAACAGCTGAATCACGGCGTCCGGCCGGTGCTCGCGCAGCGCCGCCAAGGCCGCTCGCCTGGACATCAGCGCCATCGCCTTCCACAACGGATTGCGCGGGCCCAAGCCAGCGGTCCACCAGTAGCTCGCTCCGTACAAGAACGGGGTATATCGCGTCGACCACTCGTAGTTAAACTGGCTGAAGCGCGCCATCAGAGGACTCGTGCCTTGAAAGCTGTCAATTTCCAACGCCGTCGCTCCGCGCGCCTCCAACACCTGCCGCAGCGCTGCACTCGCCTGGCGGTGTCCGTCCCCCAACGAGGCGGTGAACAAGAGCACCTTGATCATGGCGACACCCTTTCGTGACCACGCGGCGCCGGCGCGGGAGAGTGCAACTTGGCCCCCGGCCCGGCAGCCCCCGCCGGATCCAGGTTCC
>JADGIC010000135.1 GCA_019683615.1 Alicyclobacillaceae bacterium
ATACATGCGGCTCCTTTCGTATGTGGCTCTGCACTGGACCTTACTTTCAGTGTAATCCACGGTGTACGAAACGGAGCCGCCTCGTTCATTATGACTAAGTCATTGCAAACATCGTGCGGCCTGTGCTTGTCGCAGCCCGTTTCGTCCTGTTGGTCCGTGGACTCGTGCGCCTGTCCCGGCACGGCTTCCGCGTTCGATCCCGGCTGCTCCCGAATCTACCCTGAGATTGGCGCCAATCACCGGAGGCCGGCCTCTGCAGGGAGACGTGCACGATGCATAGTTCAGCGGAAACGGGCGGGGCTGGGGAATCGCCGTGGCAGGAGATGGTCCGGGCGGCACAGGCGGGATCGGACGGAGCAGTGGAGGCGTTGTGCGAGCGGTTTGCGCCGCTCGTGCGGGCAACGGCCGCCAAGTACCGGCGGCTGGCGTACGAGGACGCGCTGCAGGAAGGATGGATGGCGCTGTTCGGATGCCATCCGGCGTTTCGACGCCGGCCGCGGCGTGCCCTTTCCCGCCTACGCCGCCCGGCGGGTGCAGGGCGACGTACGGACGGCGATGCGGCGGCTGTGGCAACACCGCGGCCGCCAGGTGTACCTGCGCGAGGCCGGGACGGATGGCGTTGAGGAGGCGCTGCGCAGGGCGGGCCGGGCAGCCGGCGAAGGAGGGGTGCAATCCGCGCTGCCAGCCCTGCAGGACAAGGGCTTCAGCGAGGCGGAATGGCGGTGTGTGTGGGCACAAGCCGGTTTGAGCGCGCGCGAACGCCAGTACGTGGAAAGTTGGCTGCAGGGTGTCGGCGGCGCGGAGTTGGCGGCATTGGCGGGGGTCTCCGCGGAAAGCGTGAAAACTTGGCGGAAGCGGGCGTTCAGCAAGATCCGGCGCGCCCTTGCGGACGACCAGCCGGCCGCACCGCCCCCTCGCCCGTCCCCGGCCGGCACACGGGCAAACCGCCGCTGACCGGCGGGAGACTGGCAGCCACAGTGAAGGCCGGCGCAAAGAACGGGGATCACGCGAGAGCGAACAAAATCTCGCCTTCGCACACGGTGCGGCCGTCGACCGACGCCGCGCCGTGCCCTTTCCCCATGGATCCGCGCAGGCGGTCAATCTCCACCCACATGTCCAGGCGGTCGCCCGGGCGGACCTGCCCGCGAAAGCGCAGGCGGTCAATGCCCGCAAACATCGGCAGCTTCCCGGCGCACTCCGGCAACGTCAGCACGGCGATACCGCCGAGTTGGGCCATCGCTTCGACAATCAAAACCCCGGGCATCAGGCTGTACTCCGGAAAGTGGCCTTGAAACTGCGGCTCGTTGGCGCTGACCAGCTTGTAACCGGCAATCCGCTTGCCGGGTTCCAATTCCGTCACCCGGTCCACCAGCAACAGCGGATACCGGTGCGGCAGGATGCGGCGAATGTCCTCCGCGTACAGCGGCAGTTTCCAATCACTCAAAGAACGTTCCTCCAGTCGTCCGATGGCCGCCCATCGACCGTTGGCATGCAACCGTCAGAAATCCAGGCAAAAGCTACCCACATACGGAAGCCGGACGGATCGCACATTATCCGTAGTCCTCCCGCAGCGCACCGGCCGCCGCAGGCCGCCGGGCGGCAGGAGGTTGCAATAGGTGCCGGGCCGCCTGTGTACAACCGCACCTGGCCGCGGCCCGGCGCCGGAGGTACATACCCGCCCGCGGCGTCGCCGTGCGCGGCAGCCACGGCGGACATGCTCACAAAATCCGGCGGATGTCAATAATCTGCATGATGGCGACGTACAAGAAGGTGGTCGCGTACGACAGCACCACGGTGCACCACAAAAACCATTGCCCGGCCGTGGGGCTCGGCCAGGCCAACATGATGGAGCTGATGGACACGTAGTAGCAGACGGTGGTCGCCTTCCCCCACTGGTTTGCTTTCGGGACTCTCCGTTTTCCCTGGAAGTAAAAAAAGGTGGCACCCGCAATCATGGCCGCGTCACGCAGCACCAACAGCCCGGCGACCAGCCACGGTACGCGGTCGGATTGGATGAGGGTGAACAGCACCGCGACCATCATCAGCTTGTCCGCCAACGGATCCAGCAGCTGCCCGGCCTGGGTCTCCGATCCCCGCCTGCGCGCGATGTACCCGTCCAGGATGTCCGTCAGCCCGGCGGCCAACAGCACGCACAGAGCCCCGACTTTGTGGGGGCTCGGCGTGGCGTAGAAGGCCAATATGTACACCGGTATGAGGACCAAACGGAACAGCGTCAAGGTGTTTGGCAGGTTCACGGCCGAGCCCCCTCTACAATCCCCCACGCAACATGGCCATTATACATACACGCTCCAAAATGGCGCAACCAACGGGGTCGGGGCGTCAGGTGCGGATGCCGTTGGCCGTCTCCATCATCCGGTCGGTCACCTGCAGCGCTTCGGCGTTCAGCTCAAACAACCGTTGCGCCTCAATCAGCTCGGTCATCTGGGCGGCCATGTCGACGTTGGACATATTCAGCGCCCCCTGCACGATGCGGGACGCCGGCGCCGCGCCCGCCCGGTTGACGACGGTGACGACGGCGCCCGGCTTCGGCACGTACGCCGTGACTGCGCCATCGCCGGCGGGCTCCAGGTTCTGGTCCGGCTCTGCGACCTCGGCCACCGCCAGCCGCGGCCCCGGCCGGCCGTTCACCGTCAGTTGGCCGTCGGCGCCGACACTCCAGTCTGCCGGCGCCTGCCGGAGCACCACCGGCCGGCCGGCGGTATCGAGGACGGGCAGCCCGGCGGGCGTCGTCAGCGCCACGTTGCCGCCCGGCCACAGCGACCATTGGAAGTCGCCGCTGCGCGTCAGCCACGTACGGCCGTCCGAACCGCGCACCATGAAGAAGCCCGGACCTTCGACGGCCATGTCGGTCGGCACCCCGGTGGAGATGGTGCCCATCCCTTCGAACCGGGGCTCTGCAGCGCCTGCCAACGCGCCGGTGCCGCCCCACCACCCGGGCAGCGTGTAGCGCGGAGCCGCCCCTGGCGCGGTGGCCTGGGCCTGCAACACCTGTGTGTACGTGTCGAGAAAGGAACCGTTCTCCTCCGCATAGCCCGGCGTATCCTGGTTGGCGATGTTGGCGGACACCTGGTCCAGCGCGTTGAGGCTGGCGCCAAGGGCGCTCAAGCTTGTCCACAGCGACTGCACAGCGACAACCCCCTTGTCGTCACGCGTTCACCTTGCCCACGTCCTGGACGGCTTCGCCAAGCAGCTGGTCTTCCGTGCGGATCACCCGCTGATTGGCCTCGTACTGGGCGAGTGTGGCGAGCATCTGCGTCGTCACCGCCGACTCGTCGACGTTGCTTTGCTCCAAGCGGCCCGGCTGCATCCGGCCGCTGCCCGGCCGCAACGCCGCCCGCACCAGTGCCGGGTTCAGACTGCCCGCCACCTGAAACTCGCCCTCGCCGAGCGGCTGCAGTCTGGACACGTCCACGTCAACCAGGCCCAGCCGCGCCTGTGCGACCGGGTTACCCGCCGCGTCGAGCACCCGGTAGGACGGCTGCCCGGCCTTGTCGACGAGGGGGCGTCCGTCCGCCGCAAACAGCTGCTCGCCCTGGTACCTGGGGTTCACGACGATGCGCGCCCCCGGCACCGGCAAGCCGTCCGGCCCGACCGGCAGCACCGGATGGCCCGCGGCGTCCACCAGCTCGTGCCGGCTGTTGAGGCTGAAGTGGCCGTCTCTCGTCAGCGCCATCCCGGACGTTTGGCGGGACTGGTAGGCGACGGCGAAAAAGCTGTGGTACCCCATGTCCGCCTCCGTGCCGATGCGCACCGCCGCACCGGCAAACGCGGCATCGCCCGGCCGGGCGACGCCGCGGCCGGCCGCGTCGGCCAAAACGTACGACGGGTTGCCGGCGGCATCCCAGTTCGGCCGCCCGTCCGCAGCGTACAGCGCCTGCCCTTGGTAAGCGGGGTTTTTCACCGCGTACACGCCGGGAATCACCCGGCCTTGGCTGTCCAGCACCGCCAACGGCCGCCCGCCCACCTCCAGGCGGCCACCCGGCCCCACGGCCACGGTCCCGGCGACCGGCACCGCTTGTCCGCCTGGCCCTGCCACGGCGGCGTACGTGCCGGCGGGGGTGCGGTCGACCACCGCCACGTCCAGGTTGCGGCCGGTCTCCACCACGTCCCCCTGGCGGAAGTTGGGCACGCCCTCCTGCATGACGACGCCGGTGCCCACCTTCCCCACCGCCGGTCCGGCGTCTTCGCCGTAGCGGATCCGCTCCAGCAGTTGCCGGGGAAATTCCAGCATCGCGCCGGTCGACGACTTGAAACCTGGCGTCTGTGCGTTGGCCAAGTTGTTGGCCAATATCTGCTGCAGCCGCTCGTCCGCCGTCAGGCCGGAGGCGGCCGTCGTCAGTCCGCGCAACATTCTCTCATCCGCTCCTTCGCGCCCGCCGGCGCCCTTTCGCCTGCTGCGCGCGCCGCCACTCCTGGCTCTCCAGGTAGATACCGGTGCCAAGGGCGACGCACTGCATCGGGTTGTCGGCAACCCGCACTGGCAACTCCAGCCGCTCCTGCATCAGCTTGTCCAATCCGTCAATGAGTGCCCCGCCGCCGGTCATCACGATGCCTCTTTCAAAGATGTCGGCGGCCAGTTCCGGCGGTGTCTGCTCCAGCACCGACTTGGTCGCCGCGATGATGCTGTCCACCGGCTCGGCCAGCGCTTCGCAAAGTTCGTCCGCCCGTACGGTGATGGTCTTCGGCAACCCGGTAACCATGTCGCGGCCGCGCACTTCCGCCTGGCCGCTGCGGCTGCCCGGGTAGACGGTGGCCAGTTCCTTTTTCAGTTCTTCCGCTGTGCGCTCGCCGATCAACAGGTTGTGCTGGCGCTTGACGTAGTTCACGATGGCTTCGTCGAGCTTGTCCCCCGCCACGCGCAGCGAGGTGGCGGTCACGACGCCGCCCAGCGAAAGCACGGCGATATCGGTCGTGCCTCCGCCGATGTCGACGACCATGCAGCCGCTCGGCTGGAAGATGTCCAAGCCGGCGCCGATGGCCGCGGCTTTCGGTTCCTCAATCATTTCCACGTGTTTGATGCCGCACGCTTCGGCGGCTTCCCGGACAGCCTTGCGCTCCACCGAGGTGATGCCGGCCGGGACACAAATCATGAGGCGGGGGCGGAACATGACGTTCTTCCCAACGGTCTTGCGGATGAAGTGGCGGAGCATGATCTCCGTGACGTCGAAGTCGGCGATGACGCCCTCGCGAAGCGGGCGGATGGCCACGATGTTGCCGGGCGTCCGGCCCAGCATCCGGCGGGCCTCCTCGCCGACCGCGACGACCTGGCGAGTCACCTGGTCAATGGCGACGACGGAAGGTTCGTTCAGTACGATTCCGCGCCCCCGAACGTGCACCAACACATTGGCGGTTCCGAGGTCAATGCCGATTTCCTTGGCGAACATGTGCCGCGAGTCCTCCCGGTCTTCGAGCGCATCCGAGCATCGTTGGTGCCACAATGCCGTCCCGTGTGCCGCGTCGGAATGTGGCGTCGGCGGATTTGTGTCCTTCTTTGGGATCTTCTACAGCCCGCTAGAAACTCCTTTTCTCGCGTCGTAGTTTTTCGCCGGTCCGGCTTTGTCCTCCCGGTGGTACTTCAGTTTCGTGGCCTCGCCTCCGCGCAGGTGGCGGATCGACTTGTGGTACTCGAGGATTTCCTTCACGCGGTTTGCGAGATCCGGGTTGATCTCCGGCAGCCGTTCGGTCAGGTCTTTGTGGACGGTGCTTTTCGAGACGCCGAACTCGCGGGCGATGGTCCGCACCGTGTTTCTCGTCTCCACGATGTACTCGCCAATTTTCAAAGTCCGCTCCTTGATGTAATCATGCACACCCTCCGCCTCCCCCGTTCTGCTCGAATGGTCTGATACAGTATATGAGGGGGTGTACACGGTATGCCTTGGTTT
>JADGIC010000136.1 GCA_019683615.1 Alicyclobacillaceae bacterium
TACGACCTCCTGATTAGTGTTTGGTGAGGCAACTCAACACTATCAGGAGTTTCTTATTGCCTCAAACCCGGAATTACTTCATTACAGGAATGCTCCCAGGGAAGAACCCCTACTGAAACATTACACGCTCACACCGCGCAGCCGACACCCGCTGCCCCGCTTGCCTCCCACGCCCGCGGACGTGTTGCAGTTCCTGCGACATCGCAGTCGCCGCCCCGTGCACATGGAGGCGGACGGGCAGAGGGTCACTCATCCATCCACACCGCTTGGGGTTGCCGCAGTTCTTCCAGGCAGCGGAGTACCCCGGCCAGCGAACGCTCGCGGATGTCCGGTTCGTCAAACTTCATCGGTTTGGCGTTCGCCTCGAGAAACCAGAGCCGCCCTGCCGGGTCCAACCCCACGTCCATGGACATCTCCCCGAGCTGGTACTGGTAGTGGGCGTCAATGACCTCGGCACACTCCAGCGCCATGTGGTCCAAATCGCGCTCCACCTCTCCCGCGCGAGACCCGAATGCCCGCTCCAACACAGTCGCCGTGTCCATGATGAAACCGCCGTTTGGGACGTGCGTCGTGATACTGCCAGGACCGGCCACACGCACCCCTTTGCCCACCACGTGCCAGCGCTGATGCGCCTTTTGCAGCAACACCCGAAAGTCACAGGGGCGCCCCTGCCACCGGATCAGGGATTTGGCGGCCTGCACCACGTACCCGCCCTGCAGTCGTTCGCGCGTAAATAACCTCCACACCGCCTGCAAGTCGTGGCAATCATAGGCCTGACAGCGGCCGTGCTTCAACACGGCCATTCGGTACCGGCCGGCCGCGGCGTCGATGCGGAATATGCCGTGGCCAATGCTGCCGCCAGCCGGCTTCAGGTACACAGCCCCGTGCCGTGCAATCATGTCCTCCAGTCGGCGCCGGGACCGAAGCGGCATGGTCTCCGGCACATAATGGCCCAGCCCGCCGTCCACGACGACTTGGTACATCACCAGCTTGTTAAAGTACTCCGGGTTGAACAAAGGGATGTGCAGTTGGTGTAACGTCTGTTTGGCAAGGACCACCGCTGCCGTCCGCTCCATAGAACGGGTTGGTACCCGGTTATAAACCGCTTCCGGATGTGGGCATGGAAGGATCCTCCATCGGCGGAACCGGAGGCGCACCCAACCCGTCCATTCCTCTGCCGGCCCGACGCTGGCCGCCGGCAAGACATACAAAAATGCGTGGCTCTCCCTCGCTACCTGCAACAAGTCGCGAAAATCCCCTCGGCATCCGCAAAACTGCGGATCGCCCGCACGAGACCCAGCCAAAATGGCGAATACAGGCCCCCCTGCCACCCGGGTCTGGTTGTTCCAAAGGCGGATGGGATGACGGTACAACCCACGGCTCCGCGGTTCCTGACCCACCCATGGCAGACGCAGGTTGGAGACCTGTACCTGGTCGTCCGCCGCCTCCGCAGTAAGGGCCGCCCGCACGCGCGACGTCGCCCATACACCGAGACGGATCCGGTCTCCCTGGCGGTACCACACGAGTTCCCCCATCCCCGTGAGAGCCAAGTGCATGCAACCTCCTTTTGTTCGACGCCAACAGCCGGACGCTCGGCGACGGACGCCAGATCACCCGGACAGCCTGGCCACACTGCGGCGGCGAACGGAATCCACGCCGTCATCCGGACGCTCGCCCTCGCGCCGGCTTAACGGCACACCCCACGCGCGGCGCACGTCCGCGTCTTCGTCCCAGGTCCGGCGCTCCGCGATCATCTGAAACAACGGCTCAATGTAGTCCCTGAACCGCTCATACAGCGGCAGCTGGCGAATCGCATCGGCGTTGCGCTCGGCAATGGGCCGCAAGGCATCGACATCACCGCGGTAGAACGCGGACTGCAGATTCGGTTCATAAAGGTCCGCCAAAGGCAGCTCGCGGTGGTACAGCGCCACCAGGTACGCCAGGCAAAAGGCGGCTGCCGTTACGTCGCGGTCAACCACGAAGCTGGCCGGTGTACGGTACTCGAAACCCCCGTGGTCTTTCGGCCGGACATCGCCCAAAAACCCGTAACGCGGTCTGCGCAGCTGTGCCGTCCGTCGGTCTTCGACCAGCATCAAGGGCAACCCGACGTAGTTGTCGAGCGCCCGGACCAATCGGCGCGTCAACCGGATGCCTGAGAAGTGGATGTGTCCGCCTGTGCAGAACGGACGAAACGGCATACTCCCTGCGCGCCACTCGACCCGCGTTCGGTCGATGGTGCATGCAGCCTCCTCCATGACCTCGCGGAGATTGCTGAGCAAGCCGATGGGACTCGTGTCCGGATCCGGCCGCAGCTCCATCAAGGGCAGCCGCCGGCCGTCGAACCGCACGCTGCGGTCGTCACACCCGATGCGCCCCTTGCGTGGAAAGTAGTTGCTGGCGAGCACCATTTTGCCATTCGCGTTGCGAAGCATGATCTCTACATCCGTCCCCAGCGTCACCAAACCGGGATTGTCGGACGTCTGCTCCTCCTGCTCGATGAACTCGTTCACCGCAGCGCTGAACAACTCCAGCATCCGCCCTGCCAGCACCGGTGTCGGCACCACGTCGTACACGTACAAAATGCCTTTGGGTGCCATCCCGATGCTGACCAGCCCAAAATCCAAACCGAGCGCGTGCAGCGTCCGCATGGCCAAGTAGACGACCCGCATGGTGACCGGCTCCTCCGTCAGCGAAATCTCCCGAAACGACTCTGGGACTCGCTGCACGCGTTGGTTCAGCCACACCGGACTCGCGTCCGAACGGAAACAGGCCAGCGCCCGCATATCGAAGACCGGTACGCGGTAGTGTCGCTGAAAGCGCACGTCGCCGGCCGCCGTTCCCACCGCCTGCGCGCGGTCTGCGAAGCGAACGCCAACCCGGCGCAACAAACGCCCCATGTTCAATCGGGAAACCGTACGCAGCACGGCCTCCCGGGAGTTGAGGACCTGACCCGCCGGCGGATCGCTCTCCTCCCCGGCGCCCCAGCGTATCACCACGTCCGCGTCGGCGACGGTGTTGCTGCTCTTGTACGTCCCCAGCCGCGCGACCCGTTTCGCCAGCCGCTTCGCTGAAGGCTGCCCGCTGTGCAACAGGAAGTAAGCCACGAGCCACATCTCCTTTCCGGCGGGGTTTACTTGCGCCGGGACAACCAAATCGCGTACTGGATAGGCCGGGTAAACGCGAGATCCGCCAAATCCTGCCTGCCTCGCAGCGACAACGTTGTTTTCCATGGTTTGGAATTCACTTCAATCACCCAAACGCGTCCGGTCTCATCCACACCCATGTCAATGCCCAACTCGCCAAACCGCCTCTGCGCTTGCTGTTCCAACACTTCGGCGGTCCATTTGGAAAGCCGGCTGATCTGCCTGCGGCAGCGCACGCGGTCGGCAGGCTTCGAATACAGTTCCGCCAATACCTGTCCCACGGGCACCGCTTCCCCGCCGCTGCTCAGGTTGGACGTGAAGTCACCCGGCCCGGCGATGCGGGCAAACATTTTGGTGCGCCGCCATACCCCCTCCCCGTCCCTTTGCAACAAGATCCGGATGTCGAACGGGCGGTCCCGGTACGTTCGCAGTGCAATGCCCTGCTGCAACAAGTGCGGACGCGCCAGCAGCCGGCGGCGCAGCGCGGCTGCGATATCTCCAGGATGATCCGCGCGGCCTTGCAACGGTGCCCCGCGTGCGCGTTTCAGTGCGTACGTCACGCTGCCATCAGGTTCGCGGACGATTCTCAGGATGCCGAGGCCCAAGCTGCCGTGCACCGGCTTCACAAATGTGACTGAATGCTGTTGAACGAAGGTCACCAAGTCTTGGGACCGGTTGAGCCGGGCCGTCACCGGCAAGTGCGCCCGCACCCGCGGATCCCGGGCGAGCCACTCGTACACCTGCCACTTGTCGAAAAAGCCGTCGTTAAAGAAGCGCTCCCCGTACAACTTTGACAGTCGAGCGCGGCGTCTGCCGTGGTCTGCCCGCCGTTCCAGGCGGCGTGACACGACCTGGTCATAGATGACGTCCGGCAGCGGCAGAACGGCCGGCTTCCACGCCGGCCCGTCCTGCACGTATCCGATGGTCTTCAGACCCTGAAAATCCACGTCCTCTACCCGGAACAAGTACGCAACGGCACCCTGTGACCGGGATTCTTGCACCAGTTTTTGCAGTGCCGGCAACTGGACGTTCGACTTCAAGCGCTCATTCCGCCGATCCCAGACCGGATTGCACAGGATCCCGATCAGCGGACCCAGCTGTACGGTGTCGACGTCAAGGCGAGCACGTAATTGGGACACGATGTCGGTGGCATTCATCCGTTCCGCCAACGCACTGCTCAACAACACCATCTGGGTTGGTACACCGCTGTCGAGCCAAACCTGAGCCCGAACCGTGATGGCTCCGCATGCGCACGTCACGGTCCGCTCCGGCCCAGGCGAGGGGGCGATACCCAAAGAAGGACCCCAGGACGAGTGGACGCGAACAATCAGCCGCGAACTGGGAAACGTGGACACGGCGAATTTGCCATCGTCCGCCATTCGGTACGCCCCTTCCGTAACACTCGGCTACGCCTTCAGAGAAGTCGCCTTGATAGCATATTCAAGGAGTCGCCGCAGCGATATTTCGCGGACATTGCCTGGCAGCGCACGCAGCATCCGGCGGCCCGGGGTGGGATTGACCTCAAACAGAACGGGTGTACCGTCCGTCCGGACAGCGAGGTCGATACCCACCTCGGCGTAACGGCCAAATTCGGCAGCAAGCGCGTTGGCCACCCGCAGTGCGACCCTGTCCAGGGCCTCCAACACCTTCTCCGGATGCCAGCCGGGCAATGACTGGATGAGGTCAGCGGCGTCCACTGCTTGCGCGCCGGTGTGGATGTTGGTGGTCACGGCGTCCGGACGCCCGACGCGCGCCACCCGCGCAACGACCTGGGCTCTGTCCGCAAACTGGATGAGCCACCGCAAGTCGAACGGGCACCCTTCACGCGTCCGCGGCAATTCGACCGTCTCTTGCAACACAGCCTGGTACAGGCCTGTGGAGGCCCAGAAGGCGCGAAGGTCTGCGCCTCCCGCCAAGCGGCGCTCTGCGGTCCGAGCGACAGGTTGAACAGCCGCCTGCACCGCCGCCGGGGACCGCTGCCCGCGGTGAGACGGTACCCGTTCGTCCCACGTCGCCACAATACCGTCGACTGCCGTACGCAACCGATACACCGAAACCCCTTGCGCCCCTGTGACCGGCTTCAGGTAAATATCCCGTTGGCGCCGGAGAAACCGGGCCACGTCGTCCGCTCCTTTGGCCAAGGCGCTCTCCGGCATATGGACGCCGAGGTCCCGGCGTGATTGAACCCATTGATAGAAGTACCACTTGTTGCTGCACCGGCGAGGCAGCGTGTGCAACAGCCCGGTTCGCTGGAACAGCGCCAAGTCCCGGACGACCACCGACTGAGACGCGGAGCGAAAGGCACCGGAGCGGCGGAGCACCACATCAGGCAACGGCACGGAACATTTCTCCCAGTGGTTGCTGGACGGACCCGTCCAAGTCCAGCCGATCCGCGAGCGGGCGTAACCGGGTACGAGGACGACGACTTCGACGCCCATCGTCCGTCCGAGGCGGGCGAGGTCACCAAACATCGATGTCTGCTCGCCGAACGGCCGCGTCTTCGATTCAACGGCGTCCGCGTACAACCCCATCCGAACCCGCCGCTGTCGCGTCATTTGCCCGCTCCCCGGGACTGCACCCACAAATTCAGCAGACAGCCACTGCTCCCCCCGCC
>JADGIC010000017.1 GCA_019683615.1 Alicyclobacillaceae bacterium
GGTCACGGGCGTGGGCGGGAACATGTTCAAGCTGGCCGGTGCCGTGGTGGTGTTTGGCGTCGTGAGCGCCTTTTTTATGTCGTTGGTACGGTACGTCATTCTGCACGTGTGACTTTGTAACGGGGGGAGACTGGTGCCAAGGACGGGTAAACAGACGTGGACGTTTTCCTCCCCGCCTCGGCTTGTGGCGGTGGCGACCGTCGCCGGTCGCAATGAGAGTGAAGGTCCGTTGGGACAACACTTTGACATTCGCCACGATGACGACCGCGCCGGTTTTGACACGTGGGAGCATGCGGAACAAGCGCTGTTTGACCAAGCGGCCAACCTCGTGTTGAAGAAGGCCGGCCTGAAGCCTGAAGACGTCGACTTGATGGTGGGCGGTGACTTGAATGCACAGTTAACCGCCTTCTACTTAGGCTTACGTCCGTACAATATCCCGGCACTCGGGGTCTACAGCGCCTGTGCCTCGTTCACCGAGGCGATGGCACTGGCCGGTCTTGCTCTGGATGCAGGCATGGCAGACCGGGTGATGGCCGGAACCTCGAGCCATTACAGCACTGCTGAACGGCAGTTTCGGTTTCCGACCGAGTACGGCGTCCAAAAGCCGCCGACCGCACAGCGGACGGCAACGGGGGCCGGAATGGCCTTGCTGGCGAAGACAGGGGGGCAGGTGGCGCTCACCGAGGCGACCATCGGGCAGATGTTCGACTTCGGCGTCCAGAACCCGTGGGAAATGGGAGCGGCGATGGCTCCTGCTGCCGCAGCCACGATTCGGCAGCACTTGGCGGACACTGGCCGTCGCGTCATCGAATACGATTGCATTGCGACCGGTGACCTGGGGCATGTTGGCCATCGCATCCTCCGCCATCTGTTGGCGAAAGACGGGCTTGACCCCGGCGACGTCCTCACTGACTGCGGCATGTTGTTGTACCGCCAGGACCAACCGGAGGTGTTTTCGGGCGGCAGCGGTGGAGCCTGCAGCACGTTGGTGACACTCGGGTACTTTGTCAGCCAACTCGAAACAGGGCGTTGGCGGCGGGTGTTGGTCGCTGCGACAGGGGCGTTGTTGTCGGCTGTCAGTACGCAGCAAAAGGACAGTGTGCCAGGGATTGCCCACGCCATCGTGCTGGAGCGAAAGGACGGATGATCCATTGCAGGGCACATGGATGATATTCCTTTTCGCATTCCTGGTGGGTGGAGCCATCTGCGCGATAGGCCAGTTGATCATGGACATCTCGCAGCTGTCCGCCGGTCACATCATGGTCATGTTGGTGGTGGCAGGCGCCATCTTGGGCGGGCTGGGTTTGTATGAACCGCTCATCCGGTTTGCCGGCGCCGGGGCGACCGTGCCCATCACCAGCTTCGGCAACGCTTTGGTCCAGGGAGCGTTGGCCGAAGCCAACCGGCACGGACTGATTGGCATCCTGACGGGTATCTTCGAAATCACCAGTGCAGGCATGTCAGCCGCCATCATCTTCGCCTTCTTGGCCGCCCTTGTCGCGAAACCCAAAGGTTGAACAATTCCATGAATTCTCTGTAACCCCCGGTCCCATGGTTGGCCGGGGCAGCGTTTAGGCGCCTTCCCTGAACACCGTCCGGATGTGGTTCTGCAGGCCGCGAGCGCCCGGCCGCTCCGCCGTCTCTTTGCGTACCATGAACATGCCGCGGTGGGTAACGAGACTGCTTGCCGAAGGCGTCCGAGCAAGGGAGGGGATGCGTTTGCTGGGTTTTCTGGCGTTGTTGCCCCGGCTGTTTCGGTACGTCGGCCTCTTTCAAATGATCCTCGGGTGGGTCCGGCCGTTGTGGCCGCGGCTGGCCCGACTGTGGCCGGGCCGGCCGGCCTCCGCTATACTGGGGGTAAACCGTGTCTGAGGTGAACTTTGTGATTGAGGGTTTGGCGTCGTGACAAGCGACAGATCGGTGTTTTCGGGACCGGGTTCCCTGCACCGGCAAGTCGAGGTCATCGAGCGTCGAGGCATACGTTATCTGCGGTTTGGCCGCTTCGGAGGCTGGCAGGGCGCGCTGGACCTGCGCGATGAAAACCGCATCGTGTTTCCGTACCAGCGGGCGTTCGCCGCGCTCGTCGAAGCGGTGCCCGCTGTCCGTCGTTTTCTGGCTTTGGGTGTGGGAACCGGTACGGCCATGCGCACCGTACGGCGCTGCCATCCCGATGCCTTATTGTACGGTGTCGACGTCGACGAGGTCGTACTGAGGCTGGCGGTCGAGTACTTTGGCTGCCCAGCTGGCAGAGGTGTCACGTATTGGGTGGGTGACGGCGTCTCCTACGTGAATCATGCGCCGGCTCACGGCCTGTCGTTCGACCTCGTATTTGTCGATGCGTACTTGGCAGACCGGGTGTACGATCCGTGCCTGTCCCCCGAATTTGCGGAGGTGCTTCACCGGGCCCTCACGGACAGCGGTGTGGCGGCCTGCAACGTGATTGGCCGGCTGCCGCCAGAGGGCGCCTTGGCGGCGTACCTGTCCACGGCCAGGCGCTTGTTTCCGGCCGTCATGGTGTTGCCGGTTGGTTGGGGATGGGCGGAACAGAATATGTTGGTGGTCTTTGCGAAGCGGCCTGAATCCCTGGTCAAGTGGCCTGAGCGTCTGGCCCGCAGTCCGGCGCTCGGGTGGATGCAGCGACATGCGTGGCCCCGCCGTCTGTTTGTGGTATAATGACGGCAATGACGAGACTCAAAAGGGGAATGGGGATTGTTTCACAACCTGTCCAGCCCCTCGTTTCTTTTTCAGGCCATCGCGGTTGTCGTCAGCCTGGTGATTCACGAATTGGCCCATGCCGTGACCGCTGATGTGCTGGGCGACCGCACTCCCCGTCTAGCTGGTCGCCTGACATTGAATCCCGTCGCTCACTTTGAACCCCTCGGATTGTTGATGATCCTGTTCGCACCCATCGGATGGGCCAAACCGGTGCCCATTCAAGCCAGCCATTTTCGCCATCCGCGCCTGGGTTTGGTGTTGACCGCGCTGGCCGGCCCGCTGTCGAACTTGGCGTTGGCTTGTCTGTGTTTTCTCATCCTCCGCGACCTCCCAGCGGTCAGCCAGATGCGTTTTCTTTACCTTCTCGCTTTGTACGGGGCGAGTGTCAACGTGTGCTTGTGCGTGTTTAACCTGATTCCCATCCCGCCGCTTGACGGCTCGAGGATTGTCGGCGGACTGCTGCCGTACCGTTACGAGCGGTACTACCACTGGCTCGAAGCGTACGGCCCGTTTGTGTTGTTGGGTGCGGTGCTGCTCTTGGGAGGGGTTGTCTTCGGCCCGCTGTTTGCTTGGTCCGAGCGGTTCGTGGCCAGCTGGTTTGGTTTGTACGGGTAAGGGCGAAGCAGACCGCACGGGCAACCAGGGAAACGGTGCCCGCATAGGCCGCTTACGCGTGCTCAGTCAGCGACTACGGGCGAGGGAGGGAGACCCTGTGGCGTACGAGGTCGCGCTCGATGCCTTTTCGGGGCCGTTGGACCTCCTGTTGAACCTCATTCAAAAACACGAAATTGACATTCACGACATCCCCGTCTCGGTCGTGACGGACCAGTACATTGCATACCTGCGTTCCATGGAGGAGCTGTCATTGGAGGTGGCCAGTGAGTTTCTCGTCATGGCCGCCACGTTGCTTGCCATCAAGAGCCGTATGCTTTTGCCCCGCCCTCCTCGTCCCACAACCGCTGACGAGGATGAACTTGCCGAAGACCCGCGGGACGCGTTGGTTCAGCAGTTGATTGCTTATCAGCGCATCAAGCAGGCGGCCGACATGCTGCGTGACCGCGCCGAGCGCCAGCGTTTGGTATATTCCCGGCCGCCTATGCAGTTGTCCGCTTCCGCACCTGATCCGCATGTGTGTTTGACAGGGGTCTCGCTGTGGGACTTGGTGGACGCATTCCGCAAACTGATGAACCGCCTGCAACCGCAGGACCGCGTGGCCGAGGTGCGGGTGGATGCTGTAACGGTGGAGGAGATGATGAACCAGTTGCTCGTGCGTCTGCAGCGGACGCGCGCCGCGTGGTTTTCCGACTTGGTCGGCATGGGACGAACGCGGGCCGAATGGGTCACGGCGTTTCTGGCCCTGCTGGAGCTGGTCAAGGAGAAGCGGGTGGTGTGCAGGCAGACAGCGCCGTTTGAAGACATTGAAATCTGTCTGAGGGGGGAAGCCGAAGCGTGTTGACCCCGATGGCAGCCGCTCTGGAAGCGGTTTTATTTGCGGCCGGGCACGAGGGAATGAAGACCCGGGAACTGGCGGAATTGTTTCAAGTACCGGAGGAGCAAGTCCGTTCCTGGTGCGAACAGCTGCAGCGCGTGTACGAGGAGCGCGCTGGCGGGTTGGCCATCGTCGAGATCGCAGGCGCTTGGCAAATCGTCACCCGCCCCGAATTCGCCCCTTACCTCACCCGCATGGCGCAGCGGCCAGCGGCGGCCACGTTGAGCCACGCCGCGCTTGAGGTCTTGGCCGTCATCGCCTACCGACAACCGGTGTCCCGCGCGGACATTGAAGCGGTTCGCGGCGTCCAGTCGGATCGCGCCATACAGACGCTGATCCAACGGCATTTGGTGCGCGAGGTTGGCCGCGAGGACACACCCGGGCGGCCCATTTTGTACGGGACCACCGACACGTTTTTGCAGGTGTTCGGTTTACGCAGTTTGGCAGACTTGCCTCCAGTGCCTGAAGAGGCCGATCTTCCGCGCCACGTGCCCCTGTTTTCACACCCGGCGGTTTCCCCGAGAGACTGAACGGCACCCCCACAACAGGAGCTGGACCGGCACCGGCGTGTTCAAGGGCAGCAAGTGCGGATGAACCAGCAGGCGTTCGGACAGTCTACAATCGTCGCGGTGCAGGCAGCGCCGCCATAAGAGGTGGGACGAGCTTGCTGGTTGGGATCGGCGCACTGGTGGTGTGCGTGGGCGTTCTGCTCGCCCTAGCTTGGCTCCCGGTGGAGATCCGAGTGCACTTCGAGCATGGCGCTCATTGGGACAACGGCGAGGTGGAGGTCCGCTGTCTGCTGGGGGTCATCCGTTGGAAGAAACGTTTTCGCGAATTGGCTGTCCACCGCCGGCTGTCGGCGGGGGTGCCGGACGTATGGTCCGCCACACGTCAGCTGTGGCGGAACAGCGGGCTTCGCCACTTGCGTCGACTGCTGCAGCTGGGGTACGAAAGCCTGCCGAACGCCCTTTGGCTCCTGCATCGTTGCGAGGTGCACCAGCTTCGTTGCCGAGTGCGTGTGGGTGCGAGCGACGTGGTCAGTTCGGGTATGGCGTTCGGATCGGTGTGGGCGATTGTGTGCAGTTGTCTGGGCCCGCTCAGCGCACTGGCCCGCTTCCGTTCCGTGCCTGATATCGGCGTTTCGTGTGAATTTGGTCGGCAAGTTTTCGAATTGGCCGTCGACTGCATGATGCGTGTGCGGACGGGGCACCTTATCAGAGCCGGACTACAGCTCGTCCGAGTGCTGAGAAGGAGGAGCACCGATGGAACACCCGATTCAAGGGTTGATGCAGACCGCCATGTCGGCCATTCGGGAAATGGTTGACGTCAACACCATCATCGGCGATCCCGTGGAAACGCCGGACGGGACGGTGATTCTCCCCGTATCGAAAGTCGGGTTTGGGTTCGCAGCGGGTGGCAGCGAATTCCATTTGGGGGACGGACAGGGCGACGCGGGCCGCGGCGGAGTGCATCCGTTCGGCGGTGGTTCCGGTGGTGGCGTCAGCATCGCGCCCATCGGCTTTCTCATTGTACAGGGCAGCAACGTTCGCCTGTTGTCCACGGATAATCAAAACCAGATTTACGACCGCTTGATTGACCTTGCACCCGCGGTTGTGGACAAGATTCAGGCGCTCATCAGAGGCGGCGATGAAGGGCGCGGCGAGCGGCATTCCGCCGGCGAAGATGACCGGCGTGCAGTCAAACCGAGTTGACCTGCAAACCGCCCACTCGCGGTGGCAGCCGCGCCACCTGGTGCCTCGAACGGCTGGTCCTAAGTGCAGACAGGCTGGCATACCCATAGAAGAGACGGACGTCTCGGCGGGGGGTGCCAGCTTGATTGATTTCATATGGCTTCTTTTGTTTGTCGCGGGCGTCGTGACGGCGGCTCTGACCGGCCGCATGGCGGCCGTGTCAAAGGCCGTGCTGACAGGGGCCGAATCCGGGGTGACGCTGTGCCTTGGACTCGTCGCCGTGATTTCGCTGTGGCTCGGATTGATGCGCATTGCAGAACGCGCTGGCTTGGTCAACTGGTTGGCGCGGGCGCTGCGGCCAGTGGGCCGGTTCTTGTACCCGTCGGTGCCTCCTGATCATCCCGCCATGGGTGCCATCCTCGCGAACATGAGTGCCAACATCCTCGGCGTCGGCAACGCAGCGACGCCGTTGGGTATTCGGGCGATGCAAGAGCTGCAGAAGTTAAATCCCCGCAAGGATACGGCCAGTGACGCGATGTGTACGCTGCTGGCCGTGAACACAGCCAGCGTCACCTTGATTCCGACGACCGTGATCGCCGTCCGCATGCAGTTCGGATCACGCGATCCCGCTGCCGTGGTGGGGACCACCCTGGTGGCGACACTGATCGGCACCGGTGCCGCCATCGTGCTCGACTGCCTGTTCCGCAGATGGTCGAAACGGCGAGGTGAGCCTTGATGCAGGCGGTCATATCGGCTGCGTCCTCGTGGGTGTTGCCGTTGTTGGTCACCACCTTCCTGGTGACGGGATTCGTCCGCCGCGTACCGGTATACAGCACCTTCGTGGAGGGTGCGAAACAGGGTTTCGGGACGGCCGTGCGCCTGATACCGCACCTGGTGGCGATGATGGTCGCGGTTCAGGTGTTTCGGGCATCCGGCGCCATGGACTTGTTGGTCCAGGGATTGGCGCCGCTTTGGCAGTGGTTGCACATCCCTCCGGAAGTGGCGCCGCTCGGCTTGCTCAGGCCAATCAGCAGCGCAGGTTCGCTGGCGATGATGGTCGACGTGTTTCGCCGTCACGGGGTCGACAGTCCGCTCGGGTTGCTCGCCTCGACCATGCAGGCGAGCACGGATACGACGTTGTACATTATCACGGTGTATTTTGGAAGTGTTGGAATTCAAAACATCCGCTACGCGTTGAAGGTCGGCTTGTTGGCAGACTTTATCAGCATCCTGGCCAGCGTGCTCGCCGTCCGCTGGGTCGCCGGTCTCTGAAGCGCACACCCGCCGGTGCCCGGCCTGGACGGTTGCCCCGGCCCGCAGGCGGAGTTTAACGGCCCTCTCTGCCGGCTTATAATGGACAGTAGACTCGGCAGGAAGCTGGGTGGCGAGGAGAATCACGATGGAGCGATTGCAGAAAGTGCTGGCACAGGCTGGCGCCGCCTCGCGCCGCAAGTGCGAAGAGCTGATTCGTAACGGGCGAGTTCGCGTTGACGGCGAAGTGTGCACGGTGCTTGGAACCAAGGTGGATCCAAGGGTTCAGCGCATCGAGGTCGACGGGCGACCGATAGTGGTTGAGCCGAAAGTGTGTCTGATGTTGCACAAGCCGACTTCGTACGTAACCACGGTCGCCGACCCGCAAGGGCGGCGCACAGTCATGGAGTTCGTCAAGGAGGTGACACAGCGGGTCTACCCGGTCGGTCGGTTGGACTATGCGACATCCGGTTTGCTGCTGTTCACCAATGACGGGGAGTTAACCCACCGTCTGCTGCATCCGAGCCGGGAGATTGACAAGGTGTACCGGGCCACGGTGATTGGCATGCCAGACGAAGAAACGCTCGCCCGCCTCGCGGCTGGCGTGGATCTTGAAGACGGGCGCACCAGTCCCGCTCACGTGCAGGTGCTTCGGCTTGATGTGAAGGAATCTGTGTTGGAACTGACGATTCACGAAGGTCGCCACCACCAGGTTCGCCGCATGTTGGAGACAGTCGGCCACCCCGTGAAGCGTCTGAAACGGGTGAAGTTCGGGCCTCTGGAGCTGGGGGACATGCGCCCAGGGGAATGGCGGTGGCTGACAGAGGCGGAGTGGATGCAGATATACGGCGCGGTGCAACTGACACCGCCGCCGTATCCGCGCGATCTGGCGGCCAATTCATCGGGCCTGCGGACACCGCAGCGCCGCCGGCCGGCCCGCGTTTGGCAGGCGGACGGTGTGCAAAGCCGGGATGACAACCGGCATCGGCAAAGCCAGCCTCGCTCCCGTCAGAGATCGGGCGACGACTACCCTTGGCGCGTGCGCGTCCGCTGACGTCGCAACCGACCGCATCAGCGGCAGGCGTGACTCGCAGGCCGTATGGATCACTCCTTTTCCGCAGATAGTATGGAAAAGGAGTGATTTTGGCTTATGAAACAGCGAACGCTCAGACACGCTTCAGGCGCTTTGATCGCAGGGTCGCTGCTGATGTTTGCCGCAGGCTGCAATCCGGGGGCCAACAACAACACCACCGCTCCTCGTAACGCGGCGGGTTACGCGGGTGCGCCGCGCGCCGTCCGCCCGGCAGATCACCGGATCTTGGTGCAGCGCGACATTGCCGACCGGGTCGTTCGGGTGGCTCACGTACAGGCCGCCTCGGTGCTTGTCGCGGGCAACACGGCGTATGTCGGTGTCCGCCTGCAGCCAGGCGTGCACACCGGGCTTGCGCAGCGGGTGAAAAACCGCATCATCTCAACGGTGAAAGCAGCCCATCCGGGCATCACCACCGTGTTCGTGAGTGCGAATCCCGACGTGTTCCTGCACCTTCAGACATTTGCCAACGACATCGCCCAAGGGCGGCCGGTGGAGGCGGTTTGGGGGAATTTCCAATCGTTCGTCCGCCGTGTATGGCCAACCGCGCGATAGGGGATGGTTCCCATGCGGATCCGGTCCATCGCTGCGGTGGCCGTGACAGTGGCCGCATCGGTGTGCGGGTGTGCGCCGGCAAATCGGACACAGGCTCCCGCCGCGGCGGGTGCTGCTGTGTACGCTCCCGCCGGGGATCAGGTCGCGGACAGGCCAACCGGAGGCGTACCGCCGCGCCCGTTGCTGCCAGCAACACCGCCCGCGGCACAACGCCCTGGGCCCGCGACCAGGCAGGCCGTCGCAGGGGCAAGGCCGATGTTCCCGCTGGGACCAAGGCTGATCTCACGGGCGGACATCGCGGGGACGCTGCGCATGCGCCCCGAGGTCCTGGATGCGGTTGTCATCACCGAAGGGGAGCGCGCATTTGTGGCCGTTCAGACAGCGGACGGCGAAGTGCTTTCCCCACAGATGAGACGGACGTTGCAAAAGTCGGTGCGGCGGTTTGCCCCGGGCGTCGGCCGGGTGTTCGTCGCGTCCAGTCCGGAGGCGTTCGCCGATTTTGCAGCGTATGCCCGCTACTTGCAAAGCAACCGTCAGGTCGGTGGCATGTTGTTGACGTGGCGATCCATCCTGCAAAAAAACTGGCCGGACGAGTTCGATCAAGGATAACCGGCTCACGGCGGCGAGGCGCGCCTTGTGTCTCGCCGTTTTGCCGTTTCCGCAGTTGCCGCCCCGGCGGAACCGGGTTCATAATGAAAGGCAGGTGAGAAGCTGCGAGGGGAGGGAGCCCGGTGGGACAGGCGTCGAAAATTCTGGTCGTCGACGACGAGGAACGCATACGCCGGTTGGTTCGCATGTACTTGGAACGTAACGGGTTTGCTGTCGACGAGGCGGAAGATGGACGGCAGGCGCTGGAGATGGCGTTGTCCGGCCAGTACTCGGTGATTATCTTGGATCTGATGCTGCCTGGCATGGACGGTCGCGACGTGTGCGCACAGGTGCGCCAGCGGTTGGAGACACCGATTATCATGCTGACAGCCGCTGGTGATGAGGCAAACCGGATTCACGGTTTCGAAATCGGAGCGGACGATTACGTCGTCAAGCCGTTCAGTCCTCGGGAGTTGGTGATGCGCGTCAAGGCGTTGCTCAAACGGGCCGGCGAAACGGATTACCAGAAGGTGGACATGCCGCAGGTGTTGACGTTTCCGAACCTGTCGGTCCACATCGATGCCCGCCGCGTGGAAGTCGGCAACGTCGAGGTCAACCTGACACCCAAGGAGTTCGACCTGCTCGTGTACATGGCGCAGCGGCCGGACAAAGTGTTCAGCCGCGAGGAGCTGTTGCGAGACGTGTGGAACTACCAGTTTTATGGCGATCAACGCACGGTCGACACCCACATCAAGCGCTTGCGGGAGAAGCTTGGACAGGCGTCTGAAGAGGTGAGCCATTACATCGTCACGGTGTGGGGCGTCGGCTACAAGTTCGAGGTTCCCGCGTGATCCGCAATTACATCGCCAACAGCATTGTGGCGAAGCTCTGGTTGACCATCGTGACGATGGTCGTCTTTGTCCTGTTGGTCCTTTCCATCTTGTTGCAACAGTTCTTTGACAACTACGTGTACCAGCAGCAGGCGCGGGAGCTGGCCCGAGTTGCCGACGTCGTGGAATCGTTGGTGGAGGTTCGCGGTGCCAAGTTCGCGAAAAGCGTCGCCAATGAGCTTGAGGTAGTCCAAAACGCCGAGATCCGGATTGCGGTACCCCTGTCTGCCGATCAGAACCTTGCGCACTCGTATCGGCAATTCCCGCCTGACATCCGCCGGCGGCTGGACGCCGGCTGGCCGGTGTCGATTCGGAGCCGGTCCGCGGCGACGGATACGGTTTCGGTGTATCAATTGGTACACGTTCATCGCCAGGCAGGCCTGATTGTCGTCCGCCAACAGATGAGCGTGTTGGCGGACGCCATCAGCCGGATGCGCAACATTATTTTATTCGCCACCGCTATCGGCGTCCTCTTGTTCACCGGCCTCGCCTTTGTGATTTCCAAGAACCTGTCGCGGCCGCTGGTTCAAATGAACAAGGTTGCCGAAGAAATGGCGCGCGGCGATTTCAACGGCCGCATCGATGTGGTCACCAACGACGAGGTGGGAAGGCTGGGGCGGACGTTCAACGCCTTGGCCGGGCAGCTGAAGCGCACGATTGCCGCTCTGTCGATGGAAAAAGAACAGTTGAGTCACATTCTGTCGTCGCTGGAGGATGGCGTGGTTGCCACCGATTTGGAAGGGCATATCACCTTGGCCAACCCGCCGGCGTTGCGGAGGCTGGCTACGGCGCTGTTGGCAGAAACCGGGGAGGCGGCCAGCGGTCGCCTCCCGCCGAGCATGCACAAGTTGTTGGCGACCGTCGTACAACTGAACGAGCCGATCGTGCGCGAGACAATGTGGCAGGGCCGGCACATGGTCATCACCATGCGTCCGCTGTACGAGTCCGAGGGCTCAAAGATCCGCGGGATGGTTGCCGTTCTGCGCGATGTGACGGAGGAACGCCGGTTGGACCGCCTGCGCAAGGATTTCCTTGCCAATGTCTCCCACGAACTGCGGACGCCGCTGAGCATGATGCAAGGGTACACGGAGGCGCTGCTCGACGAATTCGGTGACGATCCCGTCCAGCGCAGAGAGTTGACGCAGATCATCCACGACGAAACGATGCGAATGAAGCGGTTGGTCAACGACCTGTTGGATTTGGCGCAACTGGAGTCCGGGCAGTTTCAACTGTCGTTGTGCGAGGTCGAGCTGGTATCCCTCGCCCACCGTGTGCACCGCAAGTTTCAGACGCTGGCTGCCGAGAGAGGCGTTGACCTGAACTTGGCCGCTTGCACGGAAGCGGTGGTCGTGCTAGGGGACGCGGACCGCCTGGAACAGGTGCTGACCAACTTGCTCGACAATGCTCTTCGCCACACGCCGGCCGCGGGACTCGTGGCCGTCGACGTCGATCGCCTGGACAGCCACGCCCGAATCCGTGTTGCGGATACAGGCAGCGGGATTCCGGAAGAGGACCTGCCGTTCATCTGGGAACGATTTTACAAGGCGGACAAGGCCCGAACCCGGGGCAGCGCGGGCACAGGCTTGGGGTTGGCGATTTCAAGGCAGATTGTCCTCCAACACGGCGGAGATATCATTGTGGAAAGCGCCCCTGGGAAAGGCACGACGTTCACCGTTGTCATTCCATTGGCGCAAGACAGCGGTGGCGTGCACAATTGGAGCGGGGACACAGGCAATGGCTGAAACTGTAGGAGGAACGTGACTTGGCCTGGGTATACTACTGGAAGCTGGTCGATTCGAAGTTTCAGGCGACCTGCCTAGCGGCTCGCTTTGAAGACGCTGAAGGTTGGCTGTATCGGCGTGTGCCGCGGTACGTCGGCGTGTTTCGGACGCGCCGCGGCAAATACGGCATTAAAGTGCTCTGGTGAAAAGAACACAAGACCGTGAGACAGCCAGAGCCAGGCGGGTTGCCGGAAAGGGGTCTGCGGTGGCCGAATCACAGAGAAGTGGGCAAGGGCACGTCCAGGTTGGTGGTCAGGAGCACGGCGGATCGGCCAAGGATGTAGTCTGGCCGCAGTTGCCTCGCGCCCTCCAACACCGGCTTTCCCAGCGGTGGGCGACGTTCGAGGCACTTCGGATCCTACAGCAACGGTGGGCCCGGCAAGGCAAGTCAGGTCACGTGGTGTTGTTGACGCCGCTCGGCTTCATCGAGGGAGAGTTGGTCGACATCGCCGATTCGTATGAAGCCAGCTTGGACGCCGGGGATCCCATCTCCGCAACGGTGCACCTGCGCACCGACATCTGGCGTATGTATGAGCAAGTGGACGAACGTTTGGAGCCCGCCGATGCCGGTGCTGTCGTGTGCTTGCGAGGTGCGACCGTACGCATGGGCGGCCGCCGCCTGCGGCTTGATCACCTGGCGCTGTTTGCTGACGATGTGCTGGGTTTTACACTGAGCGCTCGGCCTCCGCTGTAGCCGGCGGCACCGCCCGCGTGAAAAGCGTCGCTGCTGGTGTTCAACGTGCGGGTGTCATTTGCCGCCGCTGCGCCAACAGGTCGATCACCAAAGTCAGAAAGTCGGAGTCTTCTTTCGGCAACTTGCTCATCCGGTGTGCCGCCTGCAAGTAGGGCGTGGCGGCTTCGTTCAGGATGAAGTTCTGCAGGTAGAGCGGCAATTCCTCGGGCGACGACTTCATCCGGGGCGGTCTCACCTCGGTTTGCTCATCGCAGAGGATGTTCAGCGGGACGCCCAGGGCATCCGCTATGCGCAGCGCGTACGTTCGATGGAGGAAATGTGCGGCGTGGAGATTCCCGAACGAAGAGACAGTTCTTGTTGGGACCACTGCCTGTCCAGACGAAATTTCCGGACGCGGGCGCCAAACGATTCACCTTGGTTGCCTCCCTGTGTTCAAATCTGTTTCTACAGGTATAATGTAGTATCTGACTCTTCGGATGTAAATACCATAAGTTGAATTATATTTAAGTTTTGAATAGGATGGCCAGATGCGGTACGACATCGCCCTAAACAACCTGGATCAATCGGCACCATATGTGCGAAGTCAGGTTGAACGCAGCGAATTTTTGGTTGCGGTCACTGGTGCCGGCATCAGCAAACCGAGCGGTCTCCCGCTTGTCGAGGAACAAGTTGGGGGTGTGGCGCTGCGGGACTTCTTCCGGCCGGAATTGCTTGAGCGCGATCCCGTCCGCTACTACGAAATCTACCGGGAGTGGGTGATCCGTTGGCGCCAGGCAGCACCCAATCCGGCCCACTACGCCTTGGCCCGGCGCGGCGTGTGGGTGGTCACGCAGAATGTCGACGGACTGCACCGCGATGCGGGTACGGAACACCTGATTGAGTTGCACGGCAACCTGCGCGAATTGGTTTGCCGTGTGTGCCGTCGGATTTTCGGAAGCCTTTTGGCCGTCGAGCAGGCGGGGCCGCCGCGCTGTCCCCAGTGTCGTGAAGTGCTGTGGCCCGGCATATCGCTGGAAGGTCAACAGGTTCGGCACATCAACCGGGCGATGGACTGGGCAGGGAGGGCACAGGTATTGTTCGTCGTCGGGACCTCACTGGAGATGGATCCGGTCCGCCGGCTTCCGGCTGTTGCGGAGGAAAACGGTGCGCTGGTAGTGTGGGTGAACACGGCAGCCGAGGTGATACTGCCGAGGCTGTTGTCATTTCAGGAGAGAACCTCAGGGTGATTCACTACCCTTTCCGGTCTGTATGCGCCGAAACGGGCGAGGCGGTTATGCGCTGGCGATGTCTCTGCCGCGTGAAGCGGACCGCCGGGTCCGTGGCCCGCACGGACTCGGCCGTCCGCGCGAGGTTCCCGGCGGGGACCGATTGCCTCTGGCTGCAGTGGTCCGGATCAATCAGGACGAGCCTACCGCTACCAACGCGATTCGCGACCGGACGTCACGAAGGCGATGGCGATAAAGGCGCCCGCCATCCCCATGTAGATGGTCGCGAGCGTGGCCGCCCGTGACGAGAAGAATAAGGCCATCAGAGCGAAAATGGCACACATGATGGCAATACCCATGTAATACTTGAACACGCTGCCAACAACCCCCTCCCGTGCCGCTGTCCGACACCGATCTTACCATTCGCCGGGCAGGGGTGCAACGCATCTTCCGGAACCTCTCTACCCGACGGTGCAGTTCGCTCGGTCGTCGCATCCCTATGATTCCCTGTTTCGACCATGAAATGCGGCTGATATAATCAATTCAGACTTTCCCATCCTTCTTTTAGCGAACGCCCCCAATCTGGTTGGTTTACCGCGGGGGCGTTTGTTGCGTTTCCGCTGGCAGTGAGGCTCTTGTGACAGGGGCATGGCGGGTGACACGCTGCGCCCGGCGCCAGGGAGTCGCGGCTTGCGCTGCGGCGTGTGTTGTGCCCACCGAGGTCGTACAGTATGATCAAGGAAGAGGTGAACAGCGGGTTCACCCGAGGAGGTTGCAATCTTGCCATACCATGCGTTTGTGGCGGAACACAGCCGCAAAGCCAAGGCGGTGCGAGGTTTTTACGAGCATCTCCGCAACAAGCTGAAGCCTGAGCAATGGGAGACAACCCAGTGGGAGGCGTTCCGCGGGTTTGATGGCATCCGGGTCCCGCAAGGGGACAAGCATCGGGTACTGAACATCCGGCTGCAGGATGAACACCTCAGCCCTTACTTCAAGACGGACATGAACCTGTTTCATATGCTGATGCTCGATGTGTCGGCCGACATGACGATTTTTCGGTCGGATCGCGGCTGGCTGTTCGAGTTTGATGGTGTGCCGTCTGGCCCGAAACCATTCGGACAAATGGGGTACGATCCTCGTTAGACCTGGTTGGCATGACTGTCCGTCACCGGCCCCAGGGTGGGCGTGCAGGCAATCCGTTCATGCCGGTGACAGACGTCTGCCGGGGCGGGGCGTTCGCAGCGAGCTGACCCAATCCAGTTTGCGCAAAGACCACTCCATCAGGGCAATCAGATAAGCCACGAGAGCGAGGTCGGCCAGCCAACTTCCGGACAAGGCGAAGGCGTCGTACATACCGTGGGCCAATGCGGGTACGATGTACGCCCAGGCCTTATCGGCGCCGAACCAGATGTGGCGCACAAATGCGGCACCCATCACGATGCCGAACATCAGGTGTGCCGGGATGGCGGTGACAGAGCGGAGGACTGCCGTGGCAAAACCGGAGCTGGTAACGTACAAAATGTTCTCCACGGTGGCAAAGCCCAAAGCGACGGCCCCGCAGTACACGACGCAGTCGATGGGATGTTGCATCAAGCCGCGGCCAAACGCGGCGCGGTCAGTCACGGCGGCTTTCAAAAACTCTTCGACCATGCCGGCGACGAAAAAGGCGGTGACCACCGTCGCGGCGAGTCCGCCGCGGACGGGGAATGTGGTATCGAGCAATAAGCGTTCGAGCATTCCGGCCGGCAGCACAATCGCTGCGCCGAGCAGAAACAACCGGTACACCTGGCGTTTCGGCTCCGGGTGCAGCGTGTCGCGCGTGTACAGCCACAGCAGCAACAGCATGGTGGGAAGAACAGCGAGAGAGAAGTACAAACGCGGATCCCTGCTTTCGAGTCAAAGGTCAAGTGTATGGGCGAGGTCACTGCAGCGGTCGTTGTGGCCCGCACCCACAGGATGTCCAACTGCGTGTCTTTTAGTGGCGCATGAGGAGCGAATGTCTGTGGAAATGGAAGGGTTTTTGCGTGAATTGGCGCACCGGGTGGGTGAACCGGTGCAGTATACGTTGATGACTGACGAACACGCCCTACAAGTGAACCGCTGGTTGGGGCACACGGTGCGGATTCAATTCACCGGGCGCAAGGCCTGCATCCACTGCGGCCGGGCGGTCAAGAAGCTGTACCAAAACGGCTACTGCTTTCCATGTGTGACAACGCTCGCAGAGTGTGACCTGTGCATCGTGAAGCCTCACGAATGCCATTTCCACCAAGGGACCTGCCGGGATCCGGCGTTTGCCGCTCAACAGTGCATGATCCCGCATTACGTTTACTTAGCCTGGAGTAGTGGCATCAAGGTGGGCCTGACCCGCAAGGGGCGGGAGTTTGCACGTTGGGTGGATCAAGGTGCGGCTGCGGCGATTTTGCTGGCGGAGTTGCCGACGCGAAAGGAAGCCGGCGAGTTGGAGATGGTGGTGGCTGCCCATCTCCCGGACAAGACCGATTGGCGGAAAATGTTGGCGTTTGAAGTCGACGATACCCTGCCTGTCCGCCTGCGGGATGCCAAACACGTGGTCGTGGAGCGGCTCGGTTCGCTGACCAGCGGGTCGGTGGTTGACGACGACACGGTGTATCGTTTTGAGTATCCGCGCATACCCGGTTTGCGCGTGGAAACGAAGGCTTTGTCGCTGGATCGCGACTCGACCGTCGAAGGTACCTTGACTGGCATCAAGGGCCAGTACCTGATGTTTGCGCACGGCGTGTTTCACGTCAAACGGCATGCTGGTTACCATGTTCAGGTGTCCGTTTCTTGAGGTTCCTGTTAAGCGTCCGACCAGAGGGCGAGTTCCCATTCAATCCGCTTCCGCAACTCCTGAACAAGACTCCGGACGTCATCGGCCGTCACCACGTCGCCGTTGACCAAGGCGTACGGCTTCTCAGCACACAGCTCGCAATGGCTGAGGCAGGACGTCTCCATCACTGAAACCCCTTCGTATTCGCATTCCAACCGGCGAATTTCGTTCGCGCTTGCCGGGTTTGCGTCGCAGACCTCGACGAGGACGAGGCTCATGCTGTGTCCCTCCCATGCAATTCAGTGTAACACGGGTGCCGCAGGTGCATAAGGGAGCAGGGCTGCGTACACACTAGGCGCCGACGATTGCACGCGGCCAGGGCGGGTTGCCGCCAGCGTATGACAGGGAGGCCAGGAATGATTTGGGTGTATGAAGCCAGGCTGTACCCGTCGAAGTCGGTCGCCTCGTATGTGGCGATGTGTGTGCGCGACGACCATTTGCTGCGGGGATTGCAGGGGATCAAGGTGCAGGTGTTTCGCACCCGGAGGGGAAATTACGGGGTCCGGTACCGGATGCACAGCGGTTGATGCTCAAAGGCTGTCCCTCAGCGTCTCTGCGGGAATGCAAGCAATCAATGGGAGATTCGATTAAGATAGGAGATGTGAGACACCACCGGCAGGTGACCGTCCGCGTCGGGCGTTGTCACCTGCCGCTCAATACGCCCGCAGCAGACGATGTCCTGAAGATTTACTTTGTAAGGTATCTGGAAGATCCTTTACAGAAGGAGATGGCCGGGTTGCCAACGTCGCTGAGCTTGAAATGGTGCAGGAAGAACCTCGAACATCATTCACAGGACGTCTACGATATGCTGCGCGAGGAATATCCCGACGTCCCCATGGAGGTGGCGGACTGCGTCGACCACTGTGGATTGTGCACGGACGTGCCATTTGCTCTGCGCAACGACGCGATTGTGGCGGCTCGAGACCCTCGCGGTCTTTATGTGAAACTCAAAAAGGGAATGGAGTTTCTGTCGGCGCCGCCGCTGCCAGGTACATATGCAGCGGTCGTAGCTGCTCAAAGTCAGCGCGGGGCGGACGCAGCGAATGACGGGGCCGCTCCGGTCAAGGTTGCAACGGCACCGGCGCCTGACACCGTACAGGCAGATACTGCCCAAGACGCCAAGGAATAGGTGGTTCCGCGCCGAGCCGTCGAGCGAGCGCCGAATTTGGCCACGCTGCGGGCGTTCCGCTGGGCAACCGTGGATTGACGGGACGGCTCCTCACCTCCTCTTGTGGCCCGGAATAAGATCTAGAACGGTCCGAACCGTGGCACGAGAGGAGACGGTTGCAATGGTCCAAAAAGCGAAACACCCAACTCCCAAACGGGGGCGGTCAGTGGACATCTTGTTACCGAACTTCGTGGAACTGGTGGATCGTTGCAAGAAGGCGGTCGTGGGCATCGAAGTCGTGCAACAACAATCGTCTGCGCGTTTGCTGCCGTTAGGTTTGCCATGGGATCGCCTGACGCCGCCCAGCGTCCAATCCGTGAACATTGGCACCGGGTTCATCTTTGACCCGCGAGGGTACATCTTGACCAATGAACACGTCGTGCATGCGGCTTCGCAGGTCATGCTGCGCTTGTACGGCAAACGCCAGCCGGTGCGGGCGCGGGTGGTGGGCAGCGACTACCGACGCGACATCGCTGTCCTGAAGGCTGACATCCCGGCTCCGGACACCTATCTGAAGGTGGGACGTTCAAAGGACGTCCGCGTCGGTGAATGGGTCGTGGCGATCGGTTCTCCGTACGCCCTGGTTCGACGACAATCCCGCTACCAATGCAACCGGACTACACCGTCTTGCATGGCCTGCGGGGGTGTGTGACGATGTGTGCGAAACGAAGGGCCGTGCGTTACGTCATTCGGGTGGTCAGGCCGGGCGACCAACTGTTCGCAGACTTGACTCGGCCGCTCGTGCCGGACTTGTGGGCACAAACCGTTTCTGCTGCGGGGGGTGCCGTTCACCAGCCTACCACCGCTGGCAGGCGGATGACGGAGAACGGCCGGACGCCGGCTCCTGCCCGCGCACAGGCGGGTGATGGTGATGCCGCGCTGCGCGATCTACGCCCGGGTGTCTGATCCGTCTCAGGCGGACGGGGAATCCATCGAGCATCAAATCGGCTTCGTGCGGGAGTACTGCCGCCGCAGGTCGGCGGAAGGCGGCGATCCGTGGGTTTGTCCGAACGACCTGGTATTTGTGGACGAAGGCATCACGGGCACCAGTTTCGTCAAACGTCCTGCGGTTCAACGGCTGGTTCAGTATGCGCGGGAGGGCCGGTACGACGTCGTCTTGTTCAAGGGCATTTCCCGTTTCGCCCGGGACACGGTCGATGCGCTGGTGATGTTGCGCACTCTGCAGGCATGTGGGGTACGCGTGGTTTCGATGGAAGAAAACTTTGACAGCCAGCGTGATCGGGCCGAGTTTATCTTCACCATTCACTCCGCCCTCGCACAGGCGGAAAGTGAGAAGACCGCGATTCGAGTGCGCATCGGGGCGATGGAGAAAGCCAGACACGGGCGGTGGAACGGCCGGCCGCCAGAGGGATACCGGCTCAATCCGGAGACGCAGCGTCTGGAGATCGACCCGGCTTCGGCCGCGACGATTCGCCACATATTTGAATGTGCTTTGTCCGGAGACGGCACTTGGACCATTGCCGAGCGCCTGAACGCTGAAGGCTGCCGGACGCGCACTGGTCACCTGTGGACCCGGAAGAGGGTGTTGGAGGTGCTGCGCAACCCGGTGTACGCCGGCGATGTGGTGTACGGGCGCCGGGAGCGGCGAGTCGTGGCGGCGCCTGAAGGGGACCCGCTGCAGCGCCGCCGCCGGGCTGTGCCCGTGCGCGGCCAGGATCCGCCGGTGGTTTGCCGGGATGCGCACCCACCACTGGTGGATCGGTCGTTGTTTGAGCAAGTGCAGCGGATGCTGCGTCCGGCTTCGGTGCCGCGCGGCCGCATTGGCCGGAACCGGCTGTTGGCTGGCGGACTGGCCCGCTGCCTGTGCGGACAACATCTGTTGGTTCGATACAACCGTGCGGGCACAGCGTACTACGTCTGCTCAGGCCGGATGAACCGCGGCCGATTCGCATGTACCGTGCCTTCGCTGCGAGCGGACGACCTGGAACCGGCGGTCTTGCACCAAGTCAGGCTGGACGTCCATCGCGTGCTGTGTGCACTGGCTGCCGAGGATACGCGCTGGACGTTGGTTCCGTCGCTGCCGAACGCAGCGGCAGAGGCGCCCGACATCCGGCGGCAAATGGCGGCGACCTGGGATCGCCTGGAGTGGCTGTGCGAGCGATGGTCGGCCGGACAGGTGGACGACGCCCTGTTTGAACGCATGGTTGCGCGCATACAGGCCCGTTTGCAGCAACTGCAGCGCGTCGAACAGGAGCGGAAATTGGTCGCGGTGGCCACCCCAAGCGACATCGCGTGTTCGGATCTGTGGCAATGTCTAGAACGCGTGCTGCGTGCGCGTTCGTTGTGCGAGTCGCTGGCCGGGCGGTTGGCCAAGGCGTGGATCCGGGAGGTTCGCGTGATCAACATCGCTGCCAACGGCGACGGCAGCTTGGTGGTCGAACTGGCCCTCGACTACCGCTTTCGCATCCCGGAGCTGCCCCCTTCCCTGCAATCCGGCGTTTCGTTACAATCAGGACGGAGTTAAACCGACGAGTCGGCATCTTCGGCTCGTCGTTTCACGCACAGCCCCGGCATGCCCGGCTGTTATGCATGTTGGAGGCAAAGTCAGGGAGTGGAGACATTATGGATCCGCGGCAGCATTCGGCCCAACCGACTTTGTACGAACTGATTGGAGGCGCACCGACGGTCGCCAAGCTGGTCGATGCGTTCTACCGGCGAGTCGTGCAACACCCAGGATTGCGCCCGTTGTTCCCTGAGGACATCACGCCGGTTCGGAACAAACAATTCCGGTTTCTCACCCAGTTTTTCGGTGGACCTCGGCTTTACTCTGAAGTGTATGGTCCGCCGATGCTGCGGGCGCGGCACTTGCCACACCCCATCACGCCGAAGCGTGCCGAGGAGTGGCTGGAGTGCATGGCGGGGGCGCTCGAAGAGGCTGGCATCACCGGGCCGTTGCGCGACTTCATCTTTGAACGCCTGACCCACACTGCGCGCCATATGGTCAACACCCCCGATCCGCAGGAGCCCGGGCCATCGGCGGAGTGACGGCGCAGGCCGCTGCCAATCAGCCTGGCAGGGCGTCGCCCGCCGTGCGCAAGTGTTGCAGAAGCGGGGGCAATGGTTCACCGTTGGGTCTGGATCACACAGTGACGGTCGGCATCATCAGCGCCATCGAGCGGCCCATGCAGATTGGCGATCGGGAGTATCCCAACTTGCTGCAAACCGATGCAGCCATCAACCGCGGCAACAGCGGCGGTCCCTTGATCAACCTGAAAGGTGACGTCATCGGCATGAACACGGCTGTCAGTCAAAGCTCACAAGGTATTGGGTTCGCCATCTCCGCCGATGTCCTCCGTGACACGTTGAGCCGATTGCTCAACATCCGCATCTGACCCTTCTGTTCAGGTCTCCAAAATCCACCATTTATCCTCTTTGTGGTTCGACAGGTGTGTTGGACGCACCGAGGGTGCACCGCGTCCATTGACAAGGCTTTGGCGTCATGACACGATCACCGGTGATCATGTCTCCACCGGGAGGTGTCAGCTTTGGCCGCTGAAAAAGACGGGATACCACAGTACAGCGTCGACGAGGTCAAGGACATTCTGGCACAAGGCAAAGCTCGTGTCATCGATGTCCGCACAGAGGAGGAGTATGTGTCAGGACACATTCCGGGTGTGCCGCTGCGACCGATGCAGGAGGTCCAGGATTGGATGGGAGAACTGGATCCGAACGAAGCCTACGTGTTCGTCTGCCGCAGTGGCAATCGTTCGCAGCAAGTTGCTCTCTTTTTGAAACAGCAAGGGTTCTCACGGGTGGCCAACTGCGCAGGGGGCATGCTAGCGTGGAACGGAGACGTGCGGGAAGGCAGGGAACCGTGAGGCATTTGTGATCAGCGAACCGGGCACCGGTCCGGCGAATGGCCGTGGCCCCCACCATACCATGCCATATGGGGGTGGGGGCTCCGTGGATTACCAAGACATGTTGGCCATGGTCGGCGCAGGGAGTGCGCATCCCGGCGGAATGGCAACGACGCACCGGTGGATGGAATCCATCGACTGGCGACCGTCCATGCGGGTGCTTGAAGTCGGGTGCGGCACAGGCCGTACGCTGGTCGAGCTGGTTCGGCGACATGGCTGTCTCGTGACAGGTGTGGACATTCGCCGGGAGATGATTCGCAAGGCCAGGCTGAGGGCGAAACGGATGGGGTGCGAGGGCCGCTTTTTGGTTGCGCCAGCGGAGCGGTTGCCGTTTGAGGACGGCGCCTTCGACTTGGTGTTGACGGAGTCAGTGAACGTGTTCTGTCACGCCCCCGATGCATTGGCAGAGTATCACCGCGTCCTGGTCGACGGTGGGCAATACCTGGACGTCGAGATGGTATTGCTCCAACCTGTCTCGGAGGAATGGAAGCGGACGGTGCGAAAGCTGTACGGCGTTCGCCAAGTTCCGGACATGGCGGGTTGGAAGCAGATGTTCCGGCAGGCCGGGTTCGCCGATGTGCGTGTCCTGTTCACCTGTCCGGTGCGGCCTGAAGACGCTGTGGCAGTGGAATCGAGTCACCCGGACCCGGTGGACGTTTCCACACCCGGAGCGTATCGCGACCCGCGCGTCATTCGCCTATTGGAGGCCAACGCCCGTTGGATGGAAGCACACCACCGGCCTCTTGGATACGCGACGTTCCTGTGTCAGAAGCGCCAGCCGGTGCCATCGGCGCCACCGGATATCCTGGACGAATCGCGGGGAAGGTAGAGGTGTACTCGCGAACAGGTTGTGGTTGAAGGAGGCGGGATGATGAACGGCGAACAGGAGCAGCGGTTTGAGTCGATGCGTCGGCTGGTGGACGAAGCATCGCAGGCGCTGGGTGCGCTGCGCAAACTGACGCGCGAGGGGCTGACCGAGGTAGACAACGACTCGCCGCGCCAGGCAGAACAGCTGCAACGCGTTCAACAGTCGGCCGGAACGGTGGCCCAAGCAATGGTGCAATTGGCGGACATTGCCCGCCATGCTCGCTCGTTTCAGGCACAAGCCCACAACCGCCACCGGCAGGACGTTCAATGATATCGCGCTGCGAACGCCGCATCGGGTACGAACGTCGCGGTTGCTGGCGCACGCCGTCACGGGTGGTGTGCGCCAGCCGGTGCCGTGCGCCCCGGACAAACCCGGAGCCGACGCCGCCCAGTGTGTCACCACACGACGGGAACCGGTTGAAATCCTACATAATCTGCGCTTACCAACCGGTAGCTCACCCCGCCGCGGACGCCTTCAAACGCGTACCGGTGAGCGGCGCCGTGCAGATGACCGTACACGCACACGCACACGCCAAACTGCTCCAAAAGTTCCGTGAAGCGCGTGGCTTCGCCGGTCTGTGTGCACGGCGGAAAGTGCATCATGGCGACAATCGGCTGACCCAGGCGTGCCGCCTGGGTCAATGACAGGCGGAGTCGCTCGACTTCGCGAAGATAAATCGTGTGATCGTGATCGGTAAAGCGCGGATGGGAAGGCAGCAACCAGCCGCGCGTTCCGCAAATGGCATATCCGCCCAAAGCCACTGCGTCGTTCTGCAGCGCCAGCACTCCCGCCGGGAGTGCGCGCCGGACTTTGCCGATGCCATGCCACCAGTAATCGTGGTTGCCCCGAATCATCACTTTGCTCCCCGGAAGTGAACTGATCCAATGCAAGTCGGGTGCTGCCTCGTCCAGTGTCATGGCCCACGAGATGTCCCCTGGCAGCAGAACGATGTCGGAAGCGAGGACAATGCTCCGCCAGGCGAGTTCGATCCGTTCGCGGTGGTTCCGCCAATCGTCTCCGAACACGTCCATCGGCTTGTCCACGGATTCGGACAGATGCAGGTCCCCCAACGCGTACAGCGCCATCCGTAATCCCCTTTCGCCTCCTGATAATATCATCGTTACCTGATCCGCTCCAAGCATCCGAAACCAACGCCCGAAACGCAGTGTTGACAGGTCGGGCGTTGCTCGAAGCGATGTGATTGCGCAAACACGATGGCAGAAGGTCGGGATCGCGTGGCATGATTTGCGCGGAGATGACAAGTGTCCCGAGGGCAGAGGATGGTCGAGGATGGCAGAAAATCGCAGGCGCATGCTGACTGCTGAGCAAAGCAGCGTGATAGGTGTGGCTCCTGGCAATTACGTGGTGTTCGCAGCGCCAGGCAGCGGCAAGACGACGGTGTTGACCGGGCACATCGTCGAGCAGGTTAGCACGGGTAGGCTGAGACCGTCGGAGATCACGACCATCACGTTCACCAAACAAGCGGCGCTGGACATGAAACGGCGGATGAGCGAGAATCCTGAGCTGTCCGACCGCGCCATTGCTTCCCTGCGCATCGGCACCTTTCACGCCGAGGTGTTCCGCTTGCTGCTGCGTTGCACTCCTGACATTCCTGTCGTCTTGAGCCCTTGGGAACAGAGGCGATGGATGGCCGCGGCTGTACGCGAAGAAGGGCTTTTTGGCGATGATGCCGTGCGGACATGTCTGCAACTGACAACCGTGATGAAGTCGGCCTGGCCGCTTGTGCAGTTGCCGCCCTCCCGGTGTACCAGGGCAATCGCGCGCTACGAGAAGTGGAAGCGAGCGCGGCGGCGGTGGGACTTCGACGACATTCTGGTCACGTTTTGTGCGCGCTGGGAAGCAGGCGAAGACGTATGGCTCGGTGCCCGTCAATGGCAGTACCTGTTGGTTGACGAATTCCAGGATACCAACGCCGTGCAGTGGCAGATTCTCAACCGCTTAGTGCAGGAACTTGGTGTGCCCCTGTTCGTGGTCGGTGACGAAGACCAATCCATTTATGGCTTTCGCGGCGCCAGTCCTCGTTGGTTGCTGCAGTTCGGCGAAGCCGTTCCAGGGGCCAGGCGTTTCGTGTTGTCCACGAATTTTCGCAGTGATCAGTTGATTGTGCGGCATGCAGCGCGGTTAATCGCACACAATCGGTATCGAACGGATAAGCCTGCCGGCGTCTTCAGCCGCAAGCCGGGTGTGTGCCGTTGGTCCTGTTGGCCCGAAGAGCAGCGAGAGGCGTACGCCGTTGCTCGGGAGGTTCGACGGTCTTTGCTGGCGGAGGTAAGAGGTACAGTTGCGGTGCTGGCGCGAACGCGCCGGCAGTTGCTGTTGACGGCGGAAGCCTTGGCGGCAGGTCTGCGGACCGAGGAGTGGCGGCGGCTGGCGAGCAGGGTAAGCTTTTTGATTCTGCACAGCGCCAAAGGAAAGGAGTGGGACGAGGTGCATATCGTCGGCGCGGCGGCGGACAATCCCTACCTGGCGGGCGCCGATCTGCGGGATGCGGAGGCTGATCAGGCTCAGGAGGAAGAACGCCGTCTCTTCTACGTTGGCATGACGCGGGCGAGGCACCGCTTGTGGATTCACACTCCGTTGCGGATCCGGGGGCAGTCGGTCGAAGTCCCGAACTTCGCAGGCGAAGCCGGGTTAAATCCGGAATGTTGAATTCTCGTTATCCCACGTCGAGATCAATTCCTGACCTTGACGAGGCGAAAAATACCAGTTGATCACGGGGATTGTGCGTGCTATATTAGCAGATGTCGCCGCGGCCGCGGCGGGCCGCAGCCCGGCCGGGGTGGCCGCGAGGGTTCTTTGAAAACTGAACACGCCCGAACCCAGCGGAGCGTTGTCACGCACCGAATGGATTTGAGAGTTTGATCCTGGCTCAGGACGAACGCTGGCGGCGTGCCT
>JADGIC010000137.1 GCA_019683615.1 Alicyclobacillaceae bacterium
CGCGTCGCCTCGGTCATGCATGATTCTAGTTTTTCAAAATGATTCTAGGAAACATACGTTCGCGTATCAAGTCAAGCTGAGACATGGGGATAGCCATGTATTCGGATATGAGGAAGGCGCATTTAGCGGCGCCAAACGGGGCGGTGCCAAGGGTAAGTTCGAAGCAGCCAACGGAGGTACCATCTTCCTGGATGAGATTGGAGAACTTCCGCTCGAACAGCAAGTTTATCTTCTGAGAGTTTTGCAAGAAGGAAAGATCGTGAGGCTTGGGGGAACTCAAGAAGTTCCTGTCGATGTGAGAATCATCGTTGCCACGAATGTTGATCTGAGGAGTGCAATTGAGAGAGGTACGTTCCGAAGTGATCTCTACTTTCGTCTGAATGTGCTCAGCTTGGAATTACCGTCACTCGCTCAACGAGGTCCGTTGGACATACGCATTTTGATCGACCACTTTATCGAAAAGTACGCGCGCATGGAAGGGAAACGCATCTCATTCACGGAAGACGCCTACCAAGTTCTGCAATCATATTCATGGCCTGGCAACATTCGTGAACTTGAAAACGTCGTTCGCCGTTGTATCGTATTGGCTTCAAAGGAAACACTGGACGTAGACGAACTGCCCACAGAATTAGTAGCAAATGGATGCTCATCGGCGCCTGGCTGCTGTGACTTCTTCAAAGACGACGTACAGCCATTGGTGACTACCTTGAACCGTTCTGCAGACGGAAGCGTCGAGGAGTTAGAAAAGAGAAAGATTGAACTCGCTATGCGAAAGCATGGCGGAAATCTTGTGTTGACAGCCCGGGAACTGAACATGTCTCGCAGCACCTTGTATCGGTTGCTGTCTAAGTATGGAATACCGAAGGCGTGGTCATGGCGATCATCGTTGTAGCTGAATGCTCCCACACCCCGCTTTCCCAGCAGATCAGAGACCTCGTATCGCCTTTGACCTGTGTGACACCGGTTGCACCGGTACCCACGTAAATGGATGAGCGACACCTTTGACGGTGTAAACTTCGTGTGTGATTGCGGCAGTGGAAAACCAGGAGACCCTTTCAAGGCAACCAGCGGACGGCACTCGCACATGGCGGATGCATTGGACTGCGTGCCGCAGGAGGCCCTGGTTTTGAGCAGCACGCTACGCGTCAGACGAGTGGGCGGTCAGACCGGCACCCCGGCGAATTGGCTGTTGTACAACTCGGCGTAGAAGCCCCCGCGGGCCAGCAATTCGGCGTGTGTCCCCTGCTCCACCAGGCGGCCGTGGTTCATCACCAGAATCAGGTCGGCCTCGCGGATGGTCGACAGCCGGTGCGCAATGACGAAACTGGTGCGGCCCTTCATCAACTCCTGCATCGCCTTCTGGATCAGGACCTCCGTGCGCGAGTCCACGTTGCTCGTGGCCTCATCGAGGATGAGAATGGTTGGGTTGCGCAAAATGGCCCGCGCGATGGTCAACAGCTGCTTCTGCCCCTGCGACAGGTTGGACGCTTCCTCGTTCAGGACGGTGTCGTAACCGTCAGGCAAGGTGCGGATGAAGTGGTCTGCTTGCGCTGCCACCGCCGCTTGCACAACCGCTTCCTCGGTTGCACCTTCCCGGCCGTACGCGATGTTGTCGCGGATGGTGCCATGGAACAACCATGCATCCTGCAGGACCATGCCAAACAGACTGCGCAAGTCGCCGCGCCGCAGGTCCCGGATGTCCACCCCGTCTACGCGGATGTGGCCGGCGTCGATTTCGTAGAATCTCATCAACAGGTTCACGAGCGTGGTCTTGCCGGCGCCGGTGGGGCCGACAATGGCGATGGTCTGGCCCGGTTGGACGTCAATGTTCAGGTTCTGAATGACCGGGTCGGATGCGTTGTAACCAAACGTGACATCCTCCAAACGCACAGCTCCGCGCGCATCGTCAAGTGCGACGGGCGCAGCCGGACCCGGCTGTTCCTCCGGCTCGTCGAGGAGTTCGAACACCCGCTCCGCCGACGCGATGGTCGACTGGATGATGTTCGCAATGCTCGACAGCTGGGTGATGGGCTGGGTGAACTGGCGTGCGTACTGAATGAACGCCTGCACATCCCCAATCTGAATCGCCCGCTTCGTCACCAACACTCCGCCGATCACGCTGACCAACACATACCCCAAATTTCCAATGGAATTCATCAACGGCATGATGATCCCGGAGATGAACTGCGCCCTCCATCCCGCCTCATACAGTGACTGATTGATGGCTTGGAAGCGTGCAATGGAGCGTTGTTCGTGGCTGAACGCTTTGATGATGGCGTGGCCGGTGTACAACTCCTCCACGTGCCCGTTCAGCTCCCCTAGGGAAGCTTGTTGGGCGATGAAGTAGCGCTGCGAGCGGCGGGCGATGGAGCGCGTGACCAACAGGCTGAGCGGCAGCGTCAGCACGGTCACCAACGTCATCAGCGGGCTGATGGTCAGCATCATCACGACCACGCCGAGAAACGTGATCCCGGAGGAGATCAGCTGGGTCAGGCTTTGCTGCAGCGTGTTGGCAATGTTGTCAAAGTCGTTGATGAAGCGGCTCAGCACCTCCCCGTGCGGACGGCTGTCAAAGAAGGACAAGGGCAGCCGGGATAACTTTTCATGGACCTCCCGGCGCAGGTTGTAGACCATGCGCTGGGCGATGCCCGCCATCATGTACTGCTGCACGTAGCCGAACAGAGCGCTGAGCACATACACCACCGCCAGCCAGATGATGATGTGCAGCAACGCGTGAAAGTTGACACCCGCCGCGTGAACAGGGGCAGCAGCGTGGACGGAGGCACCGGCATGGACGGTGGCAGTCCCGGCGGGCTGAGCCGCCTCCCCACCAGCCGGCGGGACGGCCGCGTGGGCCGCTGCTCCGTTGCCCGCCAGACCCTCGCCGCCTGTTCTCTGCGCGCCTATGACACCCATGGCCCGTAGTTTCGCCACCACACCGATGAAGATCTGCGTCGTCGCATCACCAATCAGGCGCGGGCTGAGGATGCCAAACCCGGTGCTCAGCGCCGACGCCAACGCGACAACCACCAGACGCCCGGCGTACGGCCGAAAGTACGGCAACAGGCGGCGCAACGTGCCGCGAACGTCACGCGCCTTTTGGACAGGCATGGTGAGCGCGTGGGGACCTCCCCAACCGCCCGGACGGCCGCCCGGACGGAACCCGCCGGCCAAACCAAGCCCGCCAGGTCGGGTGAAACTGCCGGTCACCGGCCTGCCACGACCCTGATCACCGTCCCCTTTCGTGCGGTCCCTCGTCATGCAATCCCCTCCTCCCCGGCCAACTGCGAAGCCACGATCTCTTGGTACACGCGACAGCCGGCGAGCAGGTCCTGATGCCGTCCGATACCCGCCACCCGGCCTTCGTCCAGGACGATGATTTGGTCAGCGTCTATGACCGTGTTCACCCGTTGCGCGACGATGATCACGGTCGCCCCCGCCACTTCCTGCCGCAATGCCGCGCGCAGGCGCGCGTCGGTCCGGAAATCGAGGGCGGAGAAACTGTCGTCGAAAATGTAGATCTCCGGACGGCGCACCAGCGCGCGGGCGATGGACAGGCGCTGCTTCTGCCCGCCGGATACGTTAATGCCGCCCTGGGCAATGAAACTGTCGTACCCCTCAGGCATCTCGGCGACAAAGTCGGCCGCTTGGGCAATCACGGCCGCCCGCTGCACCTCGTCAACGTCCGCGTCCTCCTTGCCATACCGGATGTTGTCCGCCACTGTGCCGCTGAACAACACCGCTCGTTGAGGCACGTAGCCGATGCGCCGGCGCAGGCTCGCCTGCGGCATGTCGCGCACGTCCACCCCGTCAACCCGTACCGCGCCGCTGTTCACGTCGTAAAACCGCATGATCAGGTTGACCAATGTGGTTTTGCCCGATCCCGTCCCGCCGATGATGGCTGTCACCTGTCCTGGCCGCGCGGTGAACGAGACGTGGGCAAGCGCCGGCCGTTCCGCGCCCGGGTAGCTGAAGGTTACGTCCTCGAACTCCACCAGGCCACCGGCCGCCGGCGGATCGGGCGCGCTGTCCCGGTCCCTGATGCTCGGCGGCGTCGCCAACACGTCCTGAATGCGCTGAGCCGATGCGGACGCGCGCGGAATCATGAACGTCATCATGGACACCATCATGATGGCGAACAGAATCTGCATGAGGTACTGCAAGAACGCCATCAGGTGGCCAACCTGCATCTCCAAGGCGTCGATGCGCAATGCGCCGAACCAGAGAATCGCCAAGGTCGCAAAGTTCATGACCAAGGTCGCCAGCGGCCACAGCACGGCCATCGTCTGGGCGGCGGCGACGGCGGTGGTGGTGAGGTCACGGCTGGCTTCGTCGAAGCGGCGTTCTTCGTACGCCACGCGGTTGAACGCCCGCACCACGCGGATGCCGGTGAGATTTTCCCGCAACACGCGGTTCACCTTGTCCACCTTGCGCTGCACCGCCCGGAAGAGGCGAAACCCTTTGCCGAGCACGCTCCATAAAATCAGCGCCAGCAGCGGCACTACGACAACAATGACGAGGGACAGACCGGGATCGGTGACGATAGCCATCACGATGCCGCCGATGCACATCATCGGTGCCATGATCATCATCCGCAGCATCATGTTGACCATCTGCTGAACCTGGCTGACGTCGTTGGTGGTGCGAGTGATCAAGGAAGCGGTGCCGAACGTGTCAAACTCGTGCAAGGTGAACTCAGTCACGTGAGCGAACACGGCCGCCCGCAAATCCCGCCCGAAGCTCGCCGACACCCGGGCCGCGACGAGGCTGGCCAGGACCGAACAGCACGCGCCAGCGAACGTGACGGCCAGCATGTTGCCGCCAATCCGCACGATACGGCCGACGTCCCCGGCGAGCACACCCTGGTCGACGATGTCCGACATCAACCGCGGCAGGTACAGGTTTGCCATCGACTGCAGGAAGATCAAGGTCAACGACACCGGGATCCAGTACCGGTATGGTTTCAGAAAGCGAAACAGTTTGAACACCAGTCCACCCCCGGACCCACTACTAACGTCAGATGTCAAGTTCTTCAAGAGGCGGCTCATTGGACGCTTCTTTGACCAGTTCGAACAATTCGGGCGGCACGTGGTGGCGCAGTTCCTCCAGGGTCTCGTACACCTCCAGCGTCGCCTCGACAGACGGCCACACGTCATGCCGCCAGCCGGCGCACTCGCGCCACCGCCCCCCTTGGCGACGGGTGAACTCGTCTGGCCAGTTTTCCGGGTCTGCCCACAGAGCCCAGTTCGGCGACTTTTTCCTGTGCACAGCGAATCGCCCGCCGCGCGTCTTGAACACGCTGAATATCTCCATCCGCCGCTCGTCCGCCGTGGTTGTCACCCACCGCGCCAACCGGTAACCGCGGAACCGCTTGAAGCGCCGGTGCCCGTGGTGGCCGACGCGCACGGTGATCTCTTCGAACCCTTCCCGCTTCGCCCGTTCCGCCTCCACGTACATGCGCAACGCTTTGGCAATCGTGGCCGACAGATTGTCGCCCAGCTCGAGCGCCTGCTCAAACAACGGCAAGTCGTCCTCTGCCACATAAATGGTCTTGTTGGGCAACGGCCATCCACCTCTCTGGGGACGTGCTTGGCCCCGGACTACCAGCACGTATACGTATATGTATATTATACACAACCAGAG
>JADGIC010000138.1 GCA_019683615.1 Alicyclobacillaceae bacterium
GTCTGTGGAGCTGCAGATATAACGCCCTCCCCGACCCGAAATTACGAAGGGAGCACTGTCCATGCACCGTGTCGTTGTCCTGTACTATCAGCCCGATGATCCGGATCACTTCCGGAACTATTATGTGAACAAGCACATCCCGTTGGCGTCGAAACTGCCAGGTCTTGTCGCGATGCGGTACGGATTTGACATAGAAATGTTAGTTGGCGATCAAAAGTTTTTCTGCATTTGGGAAGGAGATTTCCCGGATGCACAGACGATGGCAGAATCAATGTCGTCCGAGATTGGCCGTGCGGTGGACGCGGATACAAAGAATTATGCCTCCGGCGGCTTCGTGATCTTCCACTATGAGGCGCAGGCGTGACGAACTCACGTCCGTCCTGTGCTGACGGATGGAGCCGTCTGTCCGGACCCAACACGCAGCGCGGACCGAGGGTGATCCATCTGCATTGGGCGAGGTGAGACAGAGGGAGTTCGGCCGGTGGACGCTGCCGGCCCGGACCTCCGATGCACGAGGAATGTTCAGACAACCAAGGAGGCTTCGAGATGAACAACGCGGGCCGGACTTACATTTCGAGGGTATAATGGTGTGATATGGGAACAAATCAGAACAAACAAGAACAGGCGTACGAGTGGCTGAAGTCGCGCATTCAGGACGGGACGTACGGTCCGGGGTACCGCTTGGTGATTGACCGCCTGGCCAAGGAGATGGGGTGCAGCCCGATTCCTGTTCGCGAGGCCATCCGCCGGCTGGAAGCCGAAGGGTTGGTCGAATACGAACGATTCAGCGGCGGGAAGGTCACGCAAATCGACTCCCGGGCCTACGCGGAAACGTTGACGGTGTTGGCGGTTTTGGAAGGGTTTGCGACGGCCTTGGCGGCAAAGCACTTGCAGGCCTCCGACATCGCCGATTTGCGGGCGCTGAACGAGGCGATGCGGACAGCTCGTTCTAACCTCGACCTGACGACGTACAGCGAATTGAACCTCGAGTTTCACCGCGTGATCTGCGAGAAGTGCGACCACCCGTACTTGCTTCAACAGATACGCGCCGTTCAGGAGCGGATGAACGCGGTGCGTGTATCGGTGTTCAACTTGATTCCGCACCGGACGACGGACTCCATCGCGGAACACGAGGCGCTGCTCGTGCTGATTGAGTCGGGCGCCGATGCGGACGTGGTTGAAAGGTTCGCTCGTCAGCACAAACTGGCAACCCTCAACGCATTCGTCAAGTGGAAAGAGGAGCAACGAAAGTGAGGCGGTAATGTGAAGCGCGTTCGCTGCATTTGGAAAGGAACCGTCCAGGATGCGACCATCGACGCCGCGGGCATCTTGCGAGACGCGTCGGGACGCCCCCTGCCGGAGGGGGAGATCACATGGCTGCCTCCATTTACGCCCGGGACCGTGATCGGATTGGCACTCAATTACAAAGATCATGCCCAGGAGCTGGGCATGGAATTGCCCCGGGAGCCGGTGTTGTTCATCAAGCCGGCGAACACGTTTGTCGGGCATATGGCGCCCGTCATCTACCCGAGCGGCGTTTCGTACATGCACTACGAAGCGGAACTCGCCGTCGTGATTGGGAAAACCGGACGACGCATTCAGCGCGAACATGCGTTTGAATATATCAAAGGGTATACGATTGTCAACGACGTGACCGTGCGCGACTTTGTCACCAACATGTTCAGGCCGCCGATTCGCGCCAAGGGTTTTGATACGTTCGGTCCCATCGGCCCGTGTTTGGTCGACCGCGATGATATTCCGGATCCCCACCGTTTGGATATTCGAACGTACGTCAACGGCGAATTGCGCCAGCGCGGCAATACGGAGGACCTGATCTTCCGGATTGACGAGATGATTGAATTCATCAGCTCCTTCATGACCCTGAGTCCGAACGACGTTATCCTGACAGGCACGCCGCGGGGGATCTCGCACGTGTTTCCAGGCGACACAATGGTCGTGGAGGTTGAGGGCATCGGAAGGCTGGAAAACCAGGTTGTGGCCGAATAGCAAGAATGGGGGGCTGGGCGGCATGAGCGGTGAACGCAAGCGGATTGAACCGGCCAGGCATTTCATTGGCGGCGAATTTTGTGACAGCGTTTCGGGGAGGACCTTTCCGACCACGAGTCCGCTCGACAACGAGGTGATCACCGAGGTCTCGTACGGAACCGCGGAGGACGTAGACCGCGCGGTACAAGCTGCTTACCACGCATTTCACGACGGGCCGTGGCGCAAGATGAACGGGAAAGAGCGGGCGAAACTGTTGCACGCCATTGCGGACGGCCTGGAGCGACACGCCGATGAATTGGCAGAGTTAGAAGTGCTGGATACCGGGCTGCCGATCTCACAAGCCAAAGGTCAGGCTGCCCGTGCGGCTGACAACTTCCGTTTCTTTGCGGAAATGGCAACCCGTATGACAGGAGAAACATTTCCGGTCGAGCAGTCGTTTTTGAATTACACGGTGCGTACGCCGGTCGGCGTCGCCGGGCTCATCACTCCATGGAACACGCCGCTGATGCTGGCGACATGGAAAATTGCGCCGTGTTTGGCCACTGGCAACACCGCGGTGTTGAAGCCCGCCGAGTGGTCACCATTGACGGCCACGCGCCTGGCCGCGATCATTCGCGACGCGGGGATTCCGGACGGCGTTTTCAACGTGGTGCATGGCTACGGTGAAACGGCCGGAGCGGCTTTGGTGGCTCACCCTTTGGTCCGGTTGATTTCCTTCACGGGCGAGACCACCACCGGACGCGAGATCATGCGCAACGGGGCCAATCACTTAAAGCGCTTTTCGATGGAGTTGGGCGGAAAGTCTCCTGTCATCGTTTTTGCAGATGCAGATCTGGAGCGCGCGCTGGACGCAGTGGTGTTCGGCGTGTACTCCCTCAATGGCGAACGATGCACGGCTGGTTCGCGCCTGTTCATTCAACGCGCAATTCGGGAAGAGTTCGAAGCGAAGCTGGCGGAACGCGTGCGGAGGCTGCGTGTCGGGAATCCGTTTGATCCGCAGACGGAAGTCGGGCCTTTGATTCACCCTGAACACCGGCAACGTGTGGAATCGTACATTCACTCCGCGGTGGCGGAAGGGGCCCGCATGGCTGCCGGCGGAGTGGTTCCGGAGGAGTTGGCCGCCGGGAACTATGTGGCGCCGGCCTTATTCGTCGATGTCCGCAACGACATGCGCATCGCTCAGGAGGAAGTGTTTGGCCCGGTCTTGGTATCGATTGCTTTTGATGACGAAGAAGAAGCGGTCCGAATGGCGAATGAGTCGAGATACGGACTGGCTGCGTACGTGTGGACCCGCGATCTCGTCCGCGCACACCGGGTGGCGAATGCGATTGAGTCGGGGATGGTCTGGGTGAATTCCCAGAACGTTAGAGATCTTCGCACGCCGTTTGGCGGGATGAAGGAAAGTGGCATCGGCCGCGAAGGCGGACACTTCAGCTTCGAATTCTACACGGAACTGAAGACGGTTCATGTAGCACTGGATAAGCATCCCATTCCGAAGTTCGGTGCGGCAAGTGTTTGACGTGTGGCGGAGGGCGCACAGGCATGAACGACGGGTTGGAGGAGATAGCTCGTGGACGGACATCCATTCGGGATCCTGCGGGCGGGGCATGCGGAGTTGTTGGTGACGGACATCCAAAAGGCGAAGATGTTTTACGTGGACGTGCTGGGTTTTGTCGTCACCGAGGAAACAGACACTCAATTGTACCTGAGGGGTGTTGAGGAGCGGTTGCACCACAGCCTCGTTTTGACGGTGGCCGAGCGTCCAGCCGTCGGCCACCTGAGCTTTCGTGTGACGTCGAACAAGCATGTCGAGTCTTTGTATCAATTCTATCAATCCCTCGGATGCAGCCCGGTGTATTGTGAACCGGGTGAGGAATCGGGACAGGGGCTGGCGGTGAGAGTGCGCGATCCGTTCGGGTTTCCGTTGGAGTTCTACGCCGAAATGGAGCCTGCCGAGTGTTTGCTGCAAAAGTATCACCTGCACCGCGGCGCCGCGCCTCGCCGGATTGACCACTTCAATTGTTTCGTCGATGCCCTGCAAGATTGCTGTGCTTTTTGGCAGGAACAGATGGGGTTTTGCCTCACCGAGTACGTTGAAACAGACGATGAGCCGCGGGAACTTCGGGCGGTTTGGATGCGGAGAAAGCCGAATGTCCACGACCTGGCGCTGATGAGAGGCAGCGGGCCGAGGCTGCATCATGTCGGGTTTTGGATGGACGACATCCTCAGCATTATTCACACTTGCGACATCCTCGGTGGTGCTGAACTTCACGAACATATCGAAAGGGGGCCGGGACGGCACGGCATCTCCAATGCATTCTTCTTATACTTGCGGGATCCGGACGGGCACCGCGTTGAGTTGTACACGTCGGACTACCTGACCATTGATCCCGACCTGCAGCCCATCCGCTGGAGTGCAACCGATCCGAGACGTCAAACGCTGTGGGGACATCCAACGCCCGACAGCTGGTGGAAAGAAGCTTCGCCTGTGATGGATCTCGTGACGAAGCAGGTTGTCGAACCGACGGGTCTGTCGGTGCCAAGTATGGGTGGATACATTAAATAACCGCGCATGGATGAGCCATCGGCGCGTGGATGATGGACGCAGAAAGGAGAGGAAGGCAAGGTGGAGCGGCTGAAAGGGTCCATCGTTCCCATGGTGACCCCGTTCACGGACAGTGGCGAATTTGACGAAAGGGCTTACACGGATCTGATCGAATGGCAGATCGAAAGCGGGACCCATGGGATCTCCTGCGGAGGCACAACCGGGGAGCCGAGCTCGTTGAGTCTCGAGGAACGGGAGTACCTGTTTGAGGTCACTGTCCGAGCGGTGCGCGGGCGGGTGCCGGTCGTGCTGGGTACTGGGTCCAACAACTACTCCGATGCGTTGCGGTTGACTCGGCACGCGCGGCGGTTGGGCGCGGACGCGGCGTTGGTGATTGTCCCCTACTATGTTCGGCCGTCACAGCAAGGCTTGTACGAATATTTCCGCCGGTTGTCCGACGAAGTAGACATCCCCATCATCATCTACAACATCCCGGGCCGCACGGCCGTCAACATTGAGCCGTCGACTGTGGCACGGCTCCGCCGCGAGTGCCGAAACATCATTGGCATCAAGGAGTCGAACAAGGATTTTGAACACGTCTGTCGAGTGTTGCACATGTGCGGACGCGACTTTCGCGTGTATTCAGGGATTGAGCTGCTTTGCTATCCGATGCTGGCGATTGGCGGCGCGGGCCACATCAGCGCCACTGCGAACTTGCTGCCCCGCGAAGTCGCAGACCTGTACAACTTTGTCGCGGAAGGAAGGTGGAGTGACGCCATTGACCTTCATTATCGTCTGCTGGAGTTGAATGATGCGCTGTTTTGGGAAACCAATCCGGGTCCGTTAAAGGCGTGTTTGGGGATGATGGGCAAGATCCGTCCGGTTGTCCGTCCGCCGCTGGCGTTACCGTCGGCCGACATGCAGGAGAAATTGCGGGCTGTGTTGGGGCGGTACGGATTGGTCTGAGGACATTTCGCACGGTCCGCCGTGATTGGTGACCGTGAGGTTGGAGAGGGGTTGAGGTACGGCAC
>JADGIC010000139.1 GCA_019683615.1 Alicyclobacillaceae bacterium
TCGTTTTTGGCTCAACTTCCGCTGTCGGCTTCGCGGATACCTTCAGAGGCTCAAGTGTCCCATGCTGTTCAACGCAGTTTTTTCACCGGCCTTCTAAAATGCGCCTGGGCATCCATGATTTTATCCTTTCAAGCAGATCGGTCTTCTTGCTAGGCTCAAGACAAGCCCACAAGAAATTCCGCACAATGGCCGACTCCTGCCAGGGCAGGTACGGGGGACACAAGATTTCTCTTCGCTTGGGTTTGCAAAAACCGGCGTGGGAAATCGGGGTGAAGGATTGGGTGAAGCGCGGACGTTGTCCGACGTCGCGGAGCACCCGGTCCCGGGTCATCCTCAACCCGAACCCGTCAACTAACCTCGGAGGCCTCAGAGGAGGTTTCATCGTGCAACCTGACGGGCGTCGTAAGACAAAACGTATGTGCGCCGCGGCTGGCGTGGCACTGTCTGTGGTGGCCGGACAGGCCTGGCTGGCGGCGCCAGCCATTGCACACGCATCCACGTCCTCACCCGTGTTCGTGCGCGCAGTTCAAGCTGTGTACTTGCGTTCTTCCGCTGCATTGGGTCACAACACCATCCGGCTGGAGGGTGCTGGCACCCGTTTTACCGTGATCCCCGGCAGCACCAGCGGGTGGTGGCATGTCTTGGACCCGCGCGGAAGCCTGGGCTACGTGATCCGGGATCCAGACTTCATCCAGCCGCTGACGTCCGATGCCGGTGCACCGAAGGCCGGGTCTGGTGTCGCCGCCGGATCGAATTCTTCGCCGTCATCCGCGTTCACTACCACAGCCGCGTTGCCACCGGGTGTGACCCTGGACCCGTCGATTCGGCCGCTCGCCCCGCTGTCGGCGACGTGGCAGCAGAAGTTGGATGCTATTCTGCAGGTGGCGGAGAGCAAGCTCGGTACGCCGTACGAGTGGGGGCACAACGAGGACCGCGGACAGACGGGCTTCGATTGTTCGAACTTTGTGGAATATGTGTACCATCACGCGCTTGGGTACAAGTTCAGCACGGCCTCACGGGTGCAGAATTCCTCCGTGGGTTGGCTCGTGCCGATACAAGACATGCGATCCCCGGATCTGCTCGTTTTTAACAACGGCGGGCACGTCGGCATCTACGCGGGAAACGGTACGATGATTCAAGAAGGTAGCGGCCTGGGTAAGGTCGGTTACCTGTCCGTGAAGCCGGGTTCCTACTGGGGGAATCACCTGACGGCCGTGAAACGCATGTTCTAGGCAGCCTGTACCTCGCAGGCCCGCATCCGCGTTGACCGGTTGGTTTTACTCTGCACCCGCGCAGGGAAGCCTTGTGTACACCGGGCGACGCAGGTCGCGGGCCTGCCCCTGTCCAGGGCGTTTTGGCCAGCGTGTGACGGTGTAGTATAATGATGAGGTGGATGCAGGTGGGAGAAGGAGGGAACTTCATGGCAGGCGAGACGTCGTTTGCGGCGGGACTCGAGGATGTGGTCGCGAACACATCAGAGATCTGCTTCCTCGACGGCAAACAGGGCAGGCTGTTGTACCGCGGCTACGACATTCATGATTTGGTCAACGGAGGCGCCAGTTTCGAGGAAGTGGTATACCTACTGTGGAACGGCGTACTCCCCAACCGGGAACAGCTGAATACATTTGCGGAAAGTCTGGCGACGCAACGGGCTTTGCACCCGAAGGTCCTGGCCTTTTTGCACGAGGTTCCGGCCGACGCCAACGCCATGGCGGTGTTGCGAACGGCCGTTTCATTCGCGGGACTGGTCGATCCCGACGCGGAAGACAACTCGGAAGCGGCCAATATTCGCAAAGCCACGCGGTTGGTGGCGCAAATCCCGACTATCGTGACCACCTTTGAGCGGATCCGCCAGGGCTTGGAACCTGTTCAGCCAGATCCGTCTCTGAGCATGGCCGCGAGTTTCTTTTATCTCTTGACCGGTGAAAAGCCGGACGAGTTCAAGACGCAAGCGTTCAACATCGCACTCATTCTGCACGCTGACCACGAACTGAACGCGTCCACGTTCTCTGCCCGCGTCACGGCTGGTACGCTGTCGGACATGTACTCCGCCATCGTCTCGGCCATTGGCACGTTGAAGGGCCCCCTCCACGGCGGCGCGAACGAACAGGTCATGCGGATGCTTTTAGACATCGGCGAAATGGACCGCGCAGAAGCGTGGATTGACAACGCTTTGGCGCAGAAGAAAAAAATTATGGGATTTGGCCACCGCGTCTACCGGACCGAGGATCCGCGCGCCACTCACCTGCGTCGGTTGAGTCAGCGGGCGGGGGAATTGGCAGGAGAGACCAAGTGGTACGAAATGTCCCGGATCATCGAACGGGTTGTGAAGGAGAAGAAGGGTCTGAACCCGAACGTCGACTTCTACTCAGCGTCGATGTACTACTCTATGGGGCTTCCCACACACTTGTACACGCCGATTTTCGCGTGCAGCCGCATCTCGGGTTGGACCGCGCACGTACTGGAGCAGTACCGCAACAACCGCCTCATCCGTCCGCGTGCGGAGTACGTCGGCCCGACACAGCGCACGTATGTCCCCTTGGATCAGCGCTGATGCGTCCTTTTGACGTACGGAAACCGGAGGATGACAACGCGAGGGCCCTCGGCTGCGAGGACCCTCGCGTTTTCCGGTGAACACTGTGGAATGCCGGTGCCTCTGCCGTACATCCAGTCCCCTGTTTCGGTGTTGCACCAATGTTTAATGCACTGCAGCGGCCCCTCGCGTTGGCTCCGAAATCCTGCTCAACGCGTCGCCCGCTTCATTGACGTGGATGTCGACCGTCGCCAGGTCGCCAATCGCACAGATGCCACACAACTTCCCGGAGCTGTCAACGACCGGGAGCCGGCGAATCTGGTGCCGCGCCATCAGGTCGGCCGCCTCGTGGGCATCTGTTTCGGGCGTGCACGTCACCACGTTGGTTGTCATGCACTCTTGGACAGTCGCGTTGGTCTTGCCGGCCGCGATGGCCTTGAGCACGATGTCCCGGTCCGTGACGATGCCGACGACCTTGTTGTTTTCGCAAACCGGGACCGATCCGCAGTTGATGGATTGCATGATCTGGGCGGCCTTCTGAATTGAGTCAGACGGTTGCACGAACGACACGTTGGACGTCATCATGTCTTTGACCTTCAACACGCCACACCCCCTGTTGGACTGCCCTGGCCTCATGGCGAACGCCAGAGTCCGGACTTAGTATGTGCGCTGCGGGAGTCCGTAGCCGGTCCGGCACTTGACGTTTGCTGCCAGCAGTGGATGAACAGCGGGCCGGAGATGGCCACAGCGGCGCGCGGTCCCTGCGCCGGCCAGGCGCTCACGGCGTTGGCTGTGCGGACGCCTTGCGCCAGGTGACGACATCTTGCACGGCGACATACAATCCCCACGCACCGCCCAAAAACCGCAACAAGCTCTCCAACGGTTGTGTCTCCCCCAGCCCGCGTAGCCACATCTGCCCAGGGGACAACACGCCGGCCAATCCCCACAGAAACAACGCCAGTCCGACGACCAGTGCGGTCAGCGCGGCTGACCGACGGCGGGCGCGGGCGCCTGACAGCGCCGTCAGCCCGAGGGCGGCCGACAAGGCGCTCTCCACTGGTTGTAATTCCATCCACTGTCCCAGGTGTCCCCACACGAATCCGCTGACGCCGAGTATCAACAACAGCCAACCGCACAAGCGGTCGTATACGGGTGCGTACATGTCGCCTTCCGCCTTTCCGTGCGTGCATCGCCGCAAGCCCGTTCGGGCCGGGAACTGCATTTTGTCCGTTCCATGTGTATGTCCGAGCGGGGTGTTGCATGCTAATTTCGGGCCGGTGTTGTGGTATTGTGGGATCCGGATAAGTGTGCGACGACACTTCTCTTTTGCTGAGCAACGGGCGAATGATGTTGAAGGGTGACGGATGTTGAGGGAACGGACCCAAAGGCGAATGCCTTGGCTGGTGTTGGCGGCACTGGTGGTGGTGTTTGCGGCATTGGCGCTGTGGTGGTGGAGGCGGCCGCAGGCGCCGCTGGTGCAAATCACAGTGGTCACCCGCCAGACATTGCGCAATCAGGTTTTCACGTCGGGCACGGTGAGTCCGGATCAGCGCCAGGTTGTGATGGCCGCTCAGCTGACGTCGCCCTCCGCCACCTTTCACGTGCACGTGGGCGATGTGGTGAGGGCAGGGCAGGTACTCCTGACAACGCCAAATCAGGCGCAGGCGGCCGCGGTCGCGGCGGCCCGGCAGGCGGTGTCGGCCGCCCGCACAGCGCTGGTGCAGGCCCAGGCGCAGTACAACAGCGCGCCGCCCGGGTTTCAGCCGCAGCTGGCGGGAGCGGTGGCGAACGCTGAAAGCGCATATGCCCAGGCCCAGTCGCAACTCGCGCAGGCCGAGGCTGCCTATGAGGCCACCGTGGTGCGGGCCCGCTTCGCCGGCCGCGTCCTGTTGGAAAACAGCGACGGCATCGCGCCGGACGGCACCCAGGCGCCGCTGCTGGAAGTCGTCGGCTTTAGCAAGCGGATCGTCCTCGAGGTGTCACAGGTAGACGCCGTTCACATCCGCCCGGGGATGTCTGCCGAGGTGACGACCGAGGCGTACCCCAACCAGCGTTGGACGGCACGGGTGGTGCGGGTGGCACCCTACGCTGCCACCGGGACCACGGGCGCCGGTCAGGTGGAGGTAGACCTGGCACCGGGCAGCAGGTTTCCGGTACCGTACGGTTATCAGGTAAACGTGCAAATCGTCAGTTCCACTCACCGCAGAGCCTTGGTGGTGCCGTACGATGCGCTCGCTCAGGCGGGCAATCAATACGTGGTGTACGTGTACCGCGCGGGCCGCGTGCACAAGGTGGCGGTCGGGCTTGGCATCACGGGTGACACCGTCGTCGAGGTGGTGCGGGGGTTGAAGCAAGGCGACCAGGTGGTGCTCAACCCGCCGCCCGGCCTGGCGGACGGCGAGGCGGTGCGCGTCCGGTGACGGAACCGCTGATACGGCTGGAAGGGATATGGAAGGAGTACCCAGCAGGCCTGGGGCGCTTGACGGTGCTGCAGGACATCAACCTCGCGATTGAGGCGGGCGAATTTGTGTCCATCATGGGACCGTCGGGGAGCGGGAAGTCGACGCTCATGCACATCCTCGGTTGTCTCGACGTGCCCACGCGGGGCGCGTATTACCTGGGCGGCCGGGACGTCTCCGGGCTGAACGGGCTGGAGCTGGCCCGCATCCGCAACCGGGAAATCGGATTTGTATTCCAGAATTTTCACCTGTTGCCGCGCATGTCAGCGCTGCGCAACGTGGAGCTGCCGCTCGTCTATGCGGGGGTGTCAAGGCGCGTGCGCCGGGCGGAGGCCGAGCGGCGGTTGACCGAGGTGGGGTTGGCGGATCGGATGGATCACCGGCCCAACATGCTGTCCGGCGGGCAGAAGCAGCGGGTGGCGATTGCCCGGGCGCTCGCCAATCGCCCGCGCCTTTTGTTGGCGGACGAGCCGACCGGTGCCCTGGATACACAGACGGGGCGGGAGATCATGGAGTTGTTCCAGGCGCTCAACCGGCAAGGGGTGACGGTGGTGGTGATCACTCACGACGCGGAGG
>JADGIC010000018.1 GCA_019683615.1 Alicyclobacillaceae bacterium
TGCAACGCGGGTTTTGTTTGGTTCTGTCGTGAGGTCTCTTCTACTTTTGTCCTCCCCCTTCCTCCCAGGGAAGAACCCCTACTGAAACATTACACGCTCGGTCCATCTGCACTGCGCAATATGTCCGAGCTGTCCGTAAACTGGCAGCGAATCGAAGAATTGTGGAACAAACCGCGGAATGGCCTGGAGCGGGGGATGTCACATCTCCGCAACCGTCCATCTTGTTCCATCTATGTAAAATCGGTTCACGCCAATTCAGGGAAGGTGATGCGGATGAATTGGGTGGAGGCACTGGTGACTGTCAACCTGATTGGCATCGGTTCCAACCTCGACAACTGCAGTGTCGGCATCGCCTACGGAAGCCGCTCCATCCGCTTTCCCCACCGGGTCAACGCGCTCATCAACGGGATTGGCTGCGGCGCCGTATGGACAGGTGCGGTAGCCGGCGACTGCCTGTCGCGGTACCTGCTCCCGTCGTCTGCCAATTGGATTGGGTGCTTGGTTTTGTGCGCCGTCGGCCTGTCGTTTTGGTTGACCGCATTCCGGTCAAGCCGCCGCCGTGCGTGCCTGCGCGATGCCGCTACCGTACCGCATGCCGTACCGCAAGTGGAGAGCGGCATGGCGCTTGCCGAGGTGGCCGGCGACGCCGCGGAACCCTCCTGCGACGCACCGTCCCGGGCCGGGTGGCGGGAGGGCGTGCTGTTGGGGCTGGCCTTGTCTGTCACCAATGTCGCCAGCGGGCTCGGGGCTACCGTAACGGGCACGGCGTCCGTGTGGATGACCGGCATCAGCGTCACCGCCTGGGGATACATCATGATTTGGCTGGGCAACGCGCTCGGCATTGGCGTGGTGGCGCGCATTCTGGGCCGCTGGGCGCCGATTGTGGCGGGATTTCTTTTGATGGCGGTCGGTGTTCATCAGGTGTTGTAGCGGTACGTATGCTGAAGCGTGCCGCGGCAATTGAGAAGAGGATCGGCAATCCGCTCGTGCCAAATGGTCTGGCCCCTGTGCGTGGCGTCTGCATCGGCTGCCCTGGTCAGACTTCTCCGGTCATCTCCCGCTCTGCCAGGCTTCCGTTTATGCGAAGGTCGGCCGCCCTCCGGCCGCAACCTCCGTTGTCCGTGCCGGTTGACGGTTGACGGCACGGAAGCCGGTGTGGTAAGTTTGAGAAAACCTAATGTTACTATTCCGATTTAAAAAGGTGGAATTCATCGGTGAGGGGTACGTTGATCGGCGAGGCGGATATTCAACAGTTGGCCGAGAAGTACGAAGGCGCTGCGCCACAAGAACTCGTCCGCAAAGCGCTGGAAATCATCCCGAACATCACGTTCGCCTGCAGTTTCGGGGCTGAGGACATGGTTCTGCTCGACATGCTGATGGCCGTTAACCCGAACGCCCACGTGTTCTACCTGGATACCGACCTGTTGTTCCCGGAGACGTACCAGCTGCGGGATCGGGCGGTGGCGCGCTACGGGATTCCCAACCTGCGGCGGGTCCCCGCGTCGTTGACGCTGGAGGCGCAGGCGGCGGAGTATGGCGACGCCCTGTGGGCGCGCGACCCGGACCTGTGCTGCAACCTCCGCAAGGTTCGCCCGCTGGAAGGGCTGCTCAGCGAGTACGACGGCTGGATCACCGGGATTCGCCGGGAGCAGGCGCCGACGCGGGCGAACGCGCGCGTGTTCGAGCTGGATCGCCGGTTCGGACTCGTGAAGGTGAACCCCCTGGCCGCTTGGACGAACCAACAGGTGTGGGATTACATCCGGGAGCGCGATGTACCCTACAATCCATTGCACGACCAGAATTACCCGAGCATCGGCTGCATCCACTGCACGCGGCCGGTCAAGCCTGGCGAAGATCCGCGCAGCGGGCGCTGGTCCGGGTTTGACAAGACCGAATGCGGGCTGCACAAGTGAGATTGGGAAGCGGACGGGGGTGAGAGTGATGGACCAGGCGGATCGGCAGGAGAAGGTCTCCGAGGTCGAGGTGATCAAGCGCAACAGCCGCCACTTGCGCGGGTCCATCGCCGAGGAGTTGGCGAACGGCGAGCCGTCGTTCACGGAGGAGAGCCGGCAGCTGCTGAAGTTCCACGGCGTGTATCAACAGGACGATCGCGACCTGCGGGCCAAGCTGCGCAAAGAGGGCAAGGACAAACACTACATCATGATGGTCCGGGCGCGCATCCCGGGCGGCGTACTGACGCCGGATCAGTACCTGCAGTTTGACCGCGTCACCGATTGGTACGGCGGCGGCACACTGCGCGTCACCACGCGCCAAACCATCCAGCTGCACTACGTGCTCAAGCGCAACCTGAAGCAGGCCATCCGCGCGCTCAACGACGTGATGGTGACGACGCTCAACGGCTGTGGCGATCAAGTCCGCAACGTGATCGCCTGCGCCGCCCCGGTGGCTGACGACGTTCACCGGGAGCTGCGCGAGGACGTGTTGGCCTTGGTCGACAAGGTCGGCGCCAAGACGCGGGCGTACCACGAGATCTGGCTGGACGGGGAGCCGGTCGCAGGAACGCCGGACGAGGACGAGGAGCCCCTCTACAAGGACGTGTACCTGCCGCGCAAGTTCAAGTTCGGCTTCGCCATCGAAGGGGACAACTGCATCGACGTGTACTCGAATGACGTGGGCATCGTCGCCCACCCGGAGGGCGGCCACGTCAAAGGCTACACCATTCTCGTCGGCGGTGGAATGGGCCGCACGGCGTCGATGAAGCAGACGTACCCCCGCCTGGCCTCTCCGCTCGGTTACGTGCCCCGGGCCGATCTGGTTGATGCCTGCGTGGCGGTGCTGACGGCGTACCGCGACTACGGAAACCGCGCCAACCGCCGCCGCGCCCGGTTGAAGTACCTGATCGACGAGCGCGGCCTCGACTGGTTCCGCGGTGAGGTGCAAAGCCGCTTTGGCCGCCTCTTGGCCGATGCGCCTGACCTCGTCTGGCAGGACGCGCACGACCATTACGGCTGGCACCCGCAGGGTGACGGGCGCTGGTACTTGGGCTTGTTCGTGGAGAACGGACGGATCAAGGATGAGGGGGAATTTCGCCTGAAGACCGCCCTGCGCGCCGTGGTCGAGCGGTGGCGGCCGACGGTGCACCTGACGACCCAGCAAAACGTGATCCTGGCCGGTTTCGCGGAGGCGGACCGGCCGGAGGTGGAGGCGGTGCTGCGGTCGCACGGGGTGCGGTTGGCGCACGAGTGGTCGCGCGTGATGCTCAACTCGATGGCCTGCGTCGGGCTGCCCACCTGCGGTCTGTCGGTGGCAGATTCGGAGCGGGCGCTGCCGCAAGTGCTGCCGCAGTTGGAGCGGATCATCACCGGTCTGGGCCTTGCGGACGAGGACATCACGATTCGCATGACCGGCTGCCCGAACGGCTGCGCGCGCCCGTACATCAGCGACATCGCATTTGTCGGCCGCTCGCCGAACAAGTACGACGTGTTCTTGGGCGGCGACTTTCTCGGCCGGCACCTGAACAAACTCTACAAGGAACTGGTTCCGCTCGACCAGCTCGCCGCCGAGGTGGAACCGGTTCTGGCGGCGTTCGCCCGCGAGCGGGAGCCGGGCGAGCGGTTCGGCGATTTCGTCCGCCGCAAAGGCGTCGATTACTTCCGCGAACTGAACGTCGGGCTGTCGAGTTGACGCCCGCCCCGGCGACGGGTGTCGGCGTGAAGTCGTCGCGTGGACGGTGAACGGTGAGGAGGGGGCACAGTGGAGCAGGGCAAGGTGTTCCTGGTGGGCGGCGGCCCGGGCCACGCGGGGTTGCTGACCTTGAAAGCCCGCCGCTGCCTGGAGACGGCCGACGTTATCGTCTACGACCGCCTGGTCTCCCCGCGCCTTCTCAACTACGCCCGTGCGGACGCGAAGCTGATCTACGCCGGCAAGGACCCGCACGGCGACAAGACCGCACAAGACGCCATCGACGAGCTGCTCGTCCGCTTGGCTCGCGCGGGCAAGTCGGTCGTCCGCCTGAAAGGCGGCGATCCGTTCGTGTTTGGCCGCGGCGGCGAAGAGGCGCTGGCCTTGGAGCAGGCGGGCATTCCCTGGGAGGTCGTGCCCGGCGTGACGTCGGCCGTGAGCGTACCGGCGTACGCAGGCATTCCGGTCACTCACCGCGGGGCCGCCGCTTGGTTCACAGTTGTCACCGGCCACCGGGCCGACGGGCTGTGGGATGCGCCGGCTGCGGCTGCGTGCAGCCCATCCGTGCGTTGCCTGGCAGCGGGTACAGACGCGCCGGGTGTCGCTGGGGAGAGCAAGCCCGGCCCGAAGGTGGTCGCTCAGAACGACGGGACGCTTGTGATCTTGATGGGTGTTCACAACCTGCCGCGCATCGCCGACGGGTTGATCCGCGCCGGGCGCGACCCGCAGACGCCGGTGGCCGTCATTCGTTGCGGCACGCAGGCCGGGCAACAGGTGGTGCGCGGCGTGTTGGCGGACATTGCGGAGCGGGTGCGTGCGTTGGGCGTTAAGTCGCCGGCCGTGATTGTGGTAGGGGCGGTGGCCGAGCTGTGCGACCGCTTGGCGTGGGCAGAGCGGCAGCCGCTGTTTGGTCGCCGCTTGGTGGCAATAGGACACACCCAGGAGCAGGCGGCGGCGATGGCGGATGAACTGGAGGCTCTTGGCGCCGAGGTTCTCGACATCGCGCTGGAACGAGCTGCGGTCGTCCGCCCGTCCGACGTCGATACGCTGGTGGACGCCGTGCTCCGTGCAGGGGGAGGGCGCAGGGCAGTCTGCTTCTCCACGCCCTTGGGCGTACACCTGTTCTTTGCGCGGTGGCGGGCGTTGGGCTTGGATGTGCGCCGCTTGGCCGCCGCAGAGTTTGCCGCCGGTTGCCCGGAGGTGGCGGACGCCTTGCAGGAGTACGGGGTGGTCGCGGACGTCGTCGATGATCCCCCCGAGGCATCGCGGGACCGGGAGGCGGTCCCGATTCGGTTGAAGGCATGGAGCCAGCGCGTCGTGCGCCACGGCGGCCGGCTCATTGTTGAAGGCCTGTCTGACGTGGCGGCCGGACGGCTGGGCGTCGGCGTCCGCGACGGCTGGGAGTGGAGGCGGCTGTACGACTGGACGTGTCCGGCCCAGGCGGACGCTTGGCAAAGGTGGGCTTCGGAAGGTGTCGACGGCGTCTGGGCAGCCGGGCCGTCCGCCTGGACAGGCTTGATCCTGTCCGGCTTGGCCGAGCGGCTGCGGTTGCCGGAGCCGGACTGGTGGTCTTCCGACGGGTGGTCCGCGGACAGAGTTGCGCCACCATCCGGTTGGCGGGTGGCCGGGCGGTGTGGCGGCATCGATGAATGCCGCGCGGGCGAGGCGGCGTTCGTGATGGAGCGGTGAGGCAGGCGGTCCTGTTTGTCGGCCACGGTACGCGGGATGTGGTCGGCATTGAGGAATTCCGGGAGCTGGCTGGCGCGGTTGAGCGCAGGGTCTGCGACCGGTTGGCGGCGGCGGGGGGGCCGGCCCCCTGGTTTACCATCAGCTTCCTGGAGCTGAGCCAACCGGACATCGCGGCGGGCTTGGCGGCGTGTGTGCAGACCGGGGCCACCCGGGTATTGGTGGTGCCGTTCTTCTTGTGGGATGCGGGGCATGTGAAGCGGGACATCCCGGACGCGGTGGCTGCGTTCGTCGAGCGGCATCCGGGCGTCGCCGTCGACATGCTGCCTGCCGTCGGCGTCGACAGCGTGTTCGTCGATGTCACGGCAGACCGCGTGCGGGAAGCGGTGGAGGCTATCGCTGAGCGGGGTCTGGCTGCGCTTGGGCAGCCGGTGGTGCTGTTGGTCGGGCGGGGCAACCGGGACCTCGACGCCCAGCGGGATTTTGCGCAGGCCGCGAAGCAACTGGCCCGGCGCCTTGAACATGTCGGCGGGGTGCCGGTGGCTGGGCTTGACATCGCCTATTTGGCCGCCGCGCGGCCGTCGCTGGAGGAGTCACTGACTGTGCTGGCCGGGCGCGGCGTCCGCTTGGTGTGCATCGCTCCTTACCTGTGGTTCGAAGGGTATCTGACCCGCGTCGACCTGCCGCGGCGGCTGCTGGCTTGGACGGCAGCGCACGCCGATGTGCGGTTGGTGTGCGCCCGGCGGCTCGGCCCGGATGCGCGCTTAGCGGATCGCATGGCGGAACGGGTGGTAGCCGGACTGCGGCATCCGGACAGCGGAGAGCCGGCCCGTCTCAGCCATTCAACGCCTGCGCGAGAGCATCTCGGGTGATCTGGCGGTGGGAGGCGTGCCAGACCACTTTCGCATCGCGGATCACAATCGCTTGCGGCGACTGGTGCACCACGCCCAAGTCCTGCGCAATCTGGTTGGACACCGGCCTCGACTCGATCACCTTCACGACGTAATACTCGGCGGCGTCAGGCCGTTGGGACACGCACTCCTGGAATTCCCGCCACGCGTCGGCGCTGATGGGACAGATGGTGCTGTGCTTGAAGATCACCGCGGTCCGTCCGGACAACCGGCCGCGCACGTCGTTCCATTCGTCCAAATGGGTCAGTTCCCGCCACTCGGCCACATGACCCTCTCCTCTCATCGGCGTTTCCCTTTTATCGTATACGCGGTCAAACGCAATCACAAGGAGGTGAGCGGGCGCAGTCTGCTGACGGGCAGCCTTGCGCCCCACGACATGGAAACCGTGATCCGCGGTTGCACCGTTCGCCTGGTTGTGGGCGACATTACGCAGCAGGATGTGGACGCCGTCGTGAACGCCGCGAATCGAACGTTGCTTGGCGGCGGCGGCGTGGACGGGGCCATCCACCGGGCGGCCGGACCGGAGCTGTTGGAGGCGTGCCGCCACATTCGCGAACAGGTGCTCGGCGGCCGTTACCTCGAGACCGCCCGGCCGGTGATCACCCCTGGCTTTCGTTTGCCGGCGCGACACGTCATCCACGTGGTTGGTCCGATCTGCGGGTCGGATCCGGATCCGGAAGGGAACCTGCGCGCCGCGTACGCTCGCAGCCTGGCGCTAGCCGTTGAACACCGCTTGGCGTCGGTGGCGTTCCCGTCCATCAGCACCGGCGCCTTTGGATGTCCCGTAGAGTGGGCTGCCCCTGTGGCGATGGACACCGTGGTGTCGTTCGCGGAATCGGCAGGGTCCGGCGAGCCAGTGACGGCCACGGGGTTGCAGGAGATTCGCATGGTGTTGTTTTCGCAGCGGGACTACGAGGTCTACCAGCAGGCCCTGCAGGCCCGGCTGACCCGCGGCCCCAAAGCAGGCGGCTGAAGCGGCATTGGGCGGGCCGCCGGCAGCGGACCACGGCTGGCGCCAGCGGGCCGCGGCGGTGGCGCAGGGTTGTCTCTTGCGGCCCGCTTTGCGGGCGCGGGCGTGATTTTAAGGTCATTTTAAGCACAGCATCTTATGCTGGACACAGGCGGGCCAGAGAGGGGAGGGAGATGGGTGAACGGTTGGGTGCGGCGCGCGTGTGTCCTCGCCGCTGCCGGGTCGGTTTCATTTGCGGCCGTGCCTGTCGGCGGGTTGACGGCGATGGGTGCGGACAGGCAGACCCAGTTCATCGCCCACTACCAACACAACGCGCAGATTGAAGCCACCTTGCTGGCGAAGGCGCAAGCCTTGCCGTCCGGCTCAAGCGCCATCACGCCGCTGAAAGACACCGTCGCAACCATCAACCAGCAGGTTCCGTCGTTGTACGACGCCGAGCAGGCGTTGGCGGCTCTGCCGCCTGGTGATGCTGCTGAACAGACTGACGCGGCGCTGGCGGCACTGCAGCAGCTGCGCAAGAAGCTGAAGGCGGAGCAGGAGCAGCTGCAGCGGCAGTCGGCGGACGCCAAAAAGCAACCGGCGGGCAAGGACACGGTGCACTCTTTGCTGCAGCAGCTCCGAAACACGTCACAACGGTTGCGCCAATTCAACGTTCAGCTCCAACACGCCAAATCCCAGTCAGCCGCTGGGCGGCAAAAGCCCTTGGGCAGCGGCTTGGGGGAACTGCAATCGGCGATTTACCATTTGCAGACGGTGGCGATTCACTACACCAGCCTGTGGATCCAGCTCGCTCGATCCGGGGCGTCGGCAGCGGCGGTGCCATTCTCCATCACGGGATTGGCGTACGCTGACGACGAGATTCGCGTCCCCTCCGCCGGGGCACCCGCCGTGACAGACGTCGTCGCTGCTTGGCCGATGGTCAAAGACGCGGACGGCAACATCCTGCCGGCAGCCGGGCTGTTCCGCATTGCCGGACCGTCAGCCGGCGCGGGCGTCACCATCGACGCTGTGACGGGAACTGTGACCGTGCAGGCAGGTGCGAAAGCGGGCGTGTACACGGTCACATACATCCAGGGCGACGATTCAGACAGCGTGGAGTTGACGTTGTCGTAGCGCACATGTCGACGCTGGCCCCTTGGCGCCAGACTCAGGTTCTAAGTGCACTGTCATTCCACCGCTCCAAGCGTTGTTCCATTTCAGGACGGGAGCGCCTCCTAATCCGGTTGGTTCACCAGGGAGGCGCTCCCGCCGTCTTCCTGCGATCCTCCCCTCTGCACTCCAGCCTGTGCGCGCTGATCTTGAGCACATGGGTGGGAGTGAATTCGGTTGATCAAACGAGCCCTCCAGGTATCGGAGGATCAAGGATCAATAGGAGTATTCTATAATAAGCATCGTAAGGTTCCGCTTCATTCGCGCGGCCGGACGTGTTGTGTCCGGGCAGCATCGGACCATGCGGGCGGTGAGGACGTTGCGCATCCTGTTGATGGACGACGAGGTTGCACTGGTGAAGGCCTTGGCCCAGGTCCTCAAGGAACATCGGTATGAAGTGGACGCGGTTTACGACGGGCACTCGGGCCTGGAGATGGCGCGGACAGGCGCTTATGAACTGCTGATCGTCGACGTGATGATGCCGCGGCTGTCGGGGCTCGAGGTGGTGCGGACACTGCGGGCGGAAGGGGATGCCACGTCCATCCTCTTGTTAACCGCGAAGGACAGCGTGGAGAGCCGCGTGGAAGGGCTCGACAGCGGGGCAGACGACTACCTGGTCAAGCCGTTCGCGATGCCCGAGCTGTTGGCGCGCGTCCGGGCGTTGACCCGCCGCCCTGGCCAACTCCTCGGTCCGCAAGAGGTCCGCATCGGAGCGCTGTCGCTGAACTTGACCACCCGTGTGGTGTCTGTGCAAGGTCATGCGGTGTCACTGAGCGCCAAGGAGTTTCAGGTACTCGAACTGCTCATGCGCAACGCCGGCCGCGTGCTGCCCAAGGTGATGATTTTGGAGCGCGTCTGGGGTTACGACGCGCCAGCTGACGTGAACATGGTGGAAATCTACGTGCACATGCTGCGCAAGAAGCTGTCCGCCCACTGCGAGAAGTTTGCGCCCGCGGGATCGGCCGTGCCGGTCATTGAAACGGTACGGGGTATCGGTTACCGCCTAAAGGTGGGTTGACATGTTTGCGACGGCCCGCACCAAGCTGACCCTGCTGTTGGCCGCGCTGTTCATGTTGCTGTACGTCGGGGCGGCTGTCGCCGTGTACGCGCTGATGTACCGCATGACGGTGGAGGACGAGGACAACCTGTTGATGGCCAACGCGAAACCGCTGGCGTCCAGCGTGTTGCATTCGCTGAACCACGGTGAGTTTCCCAAGGCATTCGTAAACCTCAGGCAACTGGAGCAACTGTACCCGAAGATGTCAGCCATCGTGCTGCGGGATGCGATGGGCCACATCCTGGCGGACACGGACGCGGCGGTGGCCGAATCGTTGAAGTATTCGTACTCGATGAGCCTCGAGACCACCTGGGTGCCGAAGACACATTCGTACGTGCGCGTCCTCAGCATCCACTTCTCGAACCGGTACGGCCAATCGGTCGGCTGGCTGCAGCTCGCCCTCGACGTCGATCACGACATCGCCGCGTTGAACCGCTTGCGCCGCGTGCTGGTGCTGGTCGGCGCGGCCGGGTTGCTGCTGTCTCTGGTTGCCGGTTTTGCCGCCTCCCACCGCGCGCTGCGGCCGATTGCGCGCTCCTGGCAACGGCAGCAGCAGTTCGTCGCGGACGCGTCGCACGAATTGCGGACGCCGCTCGCCGTGATCCAGGCGAATTTGGACGTCGTGCTGCAACACGGGGAACAGAAGGTGTCGGACAATTTGGAGTGGCTGTCGGCGATTCACGAGGAGATCCGGCGGTTGACGCGCTTGATTGGCGACTTGCTGACGCTGGCCCGGGCTGACTCTGGCGAAGCGGCCATACGCCGGGAGGAGGTCAATCTGCTCCCGTTGGTGCGCAGCGTGGCGGACAGGATGAGCGTGTTGGCGGAGGCGAAGCCGCTGTCTCTCACCGTTGAGGCCGATCCGGCCGGCGATTACCGCGTGCACGGCGACGCCGACCGACTCAGGCAGTTGCTCACCATCCTTGTCGACAACGCGCTCAAATACACGCCCAGCGGCGGCCGCGTCGTGATCTCCTTGTCCCGGCGGCGGCGGGTCGTGCGGTTGCAGGTGCAAGACTCCGGCATCGGCATTGCCAAAGAGGACCAGAGCCGCATTTTCGACCGGTTTTACCGAGGCGACCGCGCCCGGGAGCGCGGAACCGGTGGGGCCGGGCTGGGCTTGGCCATCGCCCAGTGGATTGTACGCATGCACCGCGGGCGCCTGTCTGTTCACAGCGAACCAGGTTCCGGTTCCGTGTTCACGGTGTCGCTGCGCAGCGCCGTGTGACGGGGGTGAGGGCCATGCACCGGCCGGCTGCGCACCTCGTAGATGGCGAACTTCAGGTAGTGACCTTGCGGCACGCCGGCAATTTCCGGGTGGTCGGCGGCAGCGCCGGCAAACCGGATCTGGCGCAGGATCTTGTGTGCGTCGAAGGCGGCGTCGAGCACCGTCTCGGCGAACAGCTCCGGCCGCATATGGTACGAACAACTGGCTGTGACCAGGTAACCGCCCTCGGTAAGGATGCGCATTGCCCGCAGGTTGATCTCCTTGTACCCGCGGCGGGCACCCGGCAGCGCTTGGCGTGACTTCGCAAATGCGGGCGGGTCCAAGATGACGACGTCGAAGCGCAAGCCGCGCTCGTCCGCTTCGCGCAGGTAGTCAAACGCGTTGGCGACCGCAAACCGTATCCGCTCTGCCACGCCGTTGAGCAGCGCGTTGCGCCTGGCCATGTCGACAGCGGCTTCGGAGATGTCGACGGCCGTCACCTGGCGGGCGCCGTAGGCGGCTGCGTGAACGGCGAACGCGCCGGTGTGACAGAAACAATCAAGGACGTCAGCCCCGTCCCAAAAGCGGCCGTCTTCGGGACGGCGGCCGTGCACAGCGCCCCAGCCGGTCATCAGCGGGCGAATGCTCAGGCGGTTTTCCCGCTGGTCGAAAAAGTAGCCAGTCTTTTGCCCTTCCCACAAGTCGACGACGAAGCGCAGCCCGTTTTCTTCAATCTCCACCTCGCGCGGGACGTCGCCGTACCAAACCTGGTTCTCCAAAGGCAGGCCTTCCAACCTGCGAACGGGCACGTCGCCGCGCATCAGCACACCCTGCGGCTGAAACACGTCGACCAGCGCTTCCAGGATCTCCGCGCGGCGTCGCTCCATTCCCAACGCCAACACCTGCACAACCAGGTACGGGCCGTATTTGTCCACAATCAAACCGGGCAGGAAATCCGCTTCCCCGTACACCGCCCGGCATGAATCGGAGACCGTCAAAAACCGCTGCCGGTATTGCCACGCTTGCCGCACGCGCCGCCGGAACCACGACGCGTCCACCGTCTCAGCGGGATCGTACGTGAGGACACGTGCAACGATTTGAGACACAGGGTTCACGAACCCCCGGGCAAGAAACACCCCTTGGTGGTTGACGATGTCGGCGAGATCGCCCGGCTGCAGGTCTCCCTCAATGCGGTCCACTTCGCTCTGAAACACCCACGGGTGACCGCTTTCCAGCCGTTTGCGGCGATCCCGCTTCAACACCAACCGTCCCATCGCCATCCGCTCCTCGACCGTCTTCCCGGGTGGTCGTCCAGGCCGGACGTTGCCAACTCCAGATCTGTTCTCTCATCATAGCGGATCTCCAGGCGGAGTCCAACCAAGACAGGCGTGCAGGCGATACGGCGGGCAGAGTGCGACACCCGCGTTTGTGGAACACCACGGCGAAGCGGCCCAAGTTGCCGCTAAGCCTGGCATTCGTACAAGAGTCGGGCCGCCCGCCGCCGTATGGTGTGGTGCAAGCGTCTGGAAGGGGGAGATCTGATGGGCATTCATCCGAGTGTGGCAAATCGATACCTGGGACGCTGGGTGCACTGCCACTCCGTGTACGGCTTGCACCGCGGCCTGTTGACGCATGTGTTGCCGACCGGCATCGTGCTCACCCGCTGCGTGCAATTGGCCAACGGGCCGGTTGCGGTGGACGCCGTCGCCGAGGCGGAAACCCGGCTTGGCACCGCCCCGTTGCGGGAAGAGGAGCTTGCACAGTTCTTTGGCGGGTTCTTCATTCCGTTCGGGGGCATTTACGGCCTGTACCCCGGGTTCGGATTCGTCATCTGAGCTACCGCTATCTGCACTGCCGCTGCGGTGCACAGCGCAGCGCTGACACCTGATCCACTGCTCACACGCCCGCCGCAGGCACGGGCGGGGAGCCGCCGTCAAACGCGACCTCAGCAGCGCACCTTGGAGCGCACCTCCGGTGCAGGGGATGTGACCTGACGTCGGTGGCCCCCGCACGTTCGGCTCACGTAAATCTGCAGCGGTTCCCCTCCCGGCCAAAATCTGCGATACTAAGAATATCCCAGGCCTGCCGTCCGGGTGGCAGGGCGGCGGGCGAAGCGAGAGGATACGAAGACATGGATCAGCAGCGAAAAGTTGCGATTTTGCACCTGTTGCACGAGGATTCGCGCCTGTCTCCGGAAACCATCGGTGCCATGTTGGGCGAGGATGCCGAGGACGTTCGGCGCGTGATTCAAGAGTTGGAACGGGACAAGGTGATCCTGCGGTATTCCGCCGTGGTGAACTGGGACAAGGTGGAGACCAGCCGCGTGACCGCAGTCATCGACGTGAAAGTGACACCGCAGCGCGAGGTCGGATTCGACGCCATCGCCGAGCGCATCTACCGGTTTCCGGAAGTTCGCTCGGTCGCCCTGATGTCGGGCGCGTACGACCTGCAGGTCGTCGTGGAAGGCGGTCACATCAAAGAAGTGGCGCGTTTTGTCGCGGAAAAGTTGTCCACGATTGAGCACGTCACTTCAACAACAACCCACTTCCTGTTGAAAACGTACAAGGCAGACGGCGTCATCTTCGATGATCAAGAGGAAGACCGCCGGCTGGTGATCACCCCGTGACTCAGGCCACTCGCAGCACGCAGCGCATTTCACCAGTCGTACGGGACCTTCCGCCGTCCGGTATCAGGCGGTTTTTCGACTTGGCCAACCGCATGGACGACGTCATCTCCTTAGGCGTCGGAGAACCGGATTTCGTGACGCCGTGGCATATCCGGGAGGCTTGCGTGTACGCGCTGGAGCGCGGGTACACGTCCTACACCTCCAATCGCGGATTGCCGGAACTAAGGCAGGCCATCGCCGAGTATCTCACAGGATTTGATTTGCATTACGACCCGGAACGAGAGCTGTTGGTCACAATTGGTGGCAGTGAGGCCATCGATATCTGCCTGCGTGCCATCATCACTCCGGGCGACGAGGTGTTGCTTCCAGAGCCGGCATACGTCTCCTATCGGCCCTGCGCGGTGTTGGCCGGTGCACGGCCTGTCGCTGTGCCCACGCGGGCGGAGGACGGATTCCGGTTGACCTCCGAACAGCTGGCGCGCGCCGTCACGCCCCGCACAAAGGCGCTGATTTTGTGCTATCCCAACAATCCCACCGGCGCCGTGATGGACGGCGCAGACTTAGCGGCTGTCGCCAAGGTGGTCGAGGACCACGACCTGTTGGTGATTTCGGATGAGATCTATGCAGAACTGACGTACGGCCGGCGGCACGTCAGCATTGCGTCATTGCCGGGCATGCGGGATCGAACCGTGCTGGTCAGCGGGATGTCGAAAGCGTTCGCCATGACCGGCTGGCGGATTGGATACGCGGCGGCGCCTCCGGACATCATGGACGCGATGCTGAAGATTCATCAGTACACCATCCTCTGTGCGCCTGTCATGGGACAGTTGGCTGCGCTGGAGGCGTTACGCAACGGCCGCGCGGAGAAAGAGCGGATGGTGGAGCGGTATGACCAGCGGCGCCGCTTGATTGTCCAGGGTTTGAACGACCTGGGTTTGCGTTGCCATGAACCGAAGGGAGCGTTCTACGCGTTTCCGGACATTCGCTCCACCGGGCTGAGTTCCGAGGAGTTCGCCGAACGGCTGTTGCAGGAGGCGCGAGTCGCGGTGGTGCCGGGCAACGTGTTCGGGGAAGCGGGAGAAGGCTTTGTCCGCTGCTCGTACGCGACCTCGATGGACCAGATTCAGCGGGCGCTGGAACGGATGGAGCGGTTTGTCCGGTCACTCCGCTGAAGTCCGTGCTCGCGGTTTGCTGGCTGCGCCGTCAGACCGACTGGCCCCGGCGGAGGGCGTTTCGTCTTCCGCCGGGGCTCATTTTTGTCCAGAAAACCGCCGCAAAGTGAAGTTTCGAAATATACACGGCTCACCGATTTGCTGGTATTGTATAAAGAAGTGGGTGGAGTCGATAGACATAGAGATCATTGGGAGAGATGGAGCGATTGACAGACATGAAAGCACACGGTTTCCCGGCCAAGCAAGGCCTGTACGATCCCCGGTTTGAGCATGACGCCTGTGGGATTGGATTCGTCGCCGACATTCACGGCCGGAAGTCGAACCGCATTTTGCGGTTGGCGTTGACGGCTCTCGCCAACTTGGACCATCGCGGCGGTCAGGGAGCGGAGCCAAGCACGGGCGATGGAGCCGGCTTATTGATGCAGATCCCCCACCGTTTCTTGGAAAAGGTCTGCTCGGCGGAGAACATCACTCTGCCTGAAGCCGGGCGATACGGCGTGGGCATGCTGTTTTTGCCGCAGGACGAGGAAGCTCGCCGGGTGTGTGAGACCCGCTTGGCGGACGTGATCGCGCAAGAAGGCCTGGTTCTGCTCGGGTGGCGAACGGTACCGACTGACAATACGAGCCTGGGCAAGGCGGCCCGGGCCTGCGAACCGGTCATCCGACAGGTGTTCATCGGCCGCGGTAAGGGCCTGGACGACGCCGACGGGGACGCATTCGAGCGCAAGCTGTACGTAGTCCGCAGGCGGGCGGAACGGGCCATTCGCTACGCGGGGGATCCCCGGCTGGCGCCGTTCTACTGCTGCAGCCTGTCCTCCCGCACGTTGGTGTACAAGGGTATGCTCACCGCCCGCCAACTGGCGGATTACTTTCTGGACCTGCAGGATGAATCCATTGAAACCGCTCTGACGCTGGTCCACTCCCGCTTCAGCACCAACACGTTTCCGAGCTGGGAACGCGCGCACCCGTACCGGTACATCATCCACAACGGGGAAATCAACACCTTGCGCGGCAACGTCAACTGGATGCGCGCGCGGGAAGGGTTGTTCGCGTCCGAGCTGTTCGGCAACGACCTGGAGAAAATCCTTCCCGTCATCGACGAAGATGGCAGCGATACCGCGATGTTGGACAACACGGTCGAATTCCTCACCCTGGCGGGCCGTAGCTTGCCGCACACGATGATGATGCTGGTCCCCGAGCCTTGGATGAACCACGAGAGCATGAGTGACGACAAGCGCGCCTTTTACGAGTACCACAGTTGTCTCATGGAACCGTGGGACGGACCGGCTGCCGTGGTGTTCACCGACGGCCGCCAGGTGGGCGCGATTTTGGACCGCAACGGCCTGCGCCCGGCCCGTTGGTGCGTGACGCGCGACGGGTTGATGGTGTTGGCATCCGAGACCGGGGTTCTTGACATCCCGCCGCAGGACATTGTGCAGAAGGACCGCCTGCGGCCGGGGCGTATGCTGTTGGTCGACTTGGAGGAAGGCCGCATCGTCAGCGACGACGAGATCAAGTCTCGCATCGCCCGCGAACAACCGTACCAGCAGTGGTTGGATGAACACTTGGTCGAATTGGACGACTTGCCTGCTCCGCCGCCGGATGCCGCCGGCCCGGCGGGACCGTCCGGGCGGACCGATTTCGTCAAGCTGCAACAGGCCTTTGGGTACACGTATGAAGAGATCACGAAAACGCTCGAGCCGATGGTCACGGACGCGACCGATCCGGTATCGTCCATGGGTATCGACAGTCCGCTTGCGGTGCTGTCCGATCAGCCCCACTTGCTGTACAACTACTTCAAACAGCTGTTCGCCCAGGTGACGAACCCGCCGATTGACGCCATCCGCGAGGAAATTGTGACGGCGACGGCGACGACCTTGGGCTCGGAAGGCAACCTGTTGCATCCGCGGCCCGAGAGCTGCCGGCAAATTCGCATCCAAACGCCGATCTTGACGAACGAAGAGCTGGCAAAGCTGGTCCATATCCGCCGGCCGGGCTTCTGGTCTGCCGTGTTGCCGATGTTGTTCCCGGCCGCCGAGGGTGCCCGGGGCCTCGAGCGGGCCCTGGAGGAGATGTTCGTCGAGGCTGACCGGCTGGTTGCTGCGGGGGTCAACCTGTTGGTGTTGTCGGACCGCGGCGTGGACGAGGCGCATGCGCCGATTCCCGCGCTGTTGGCGGTGTCCGGTTTGCACCACCACCTCATCCGCCGCGGCACCCGGGCGAAAGTCAGCCTGATTGTGGAGTCGGGGGAACCGCGCGAAGTGCACCATTTCGCGCTGCTCATCGGGTACGGAGCGGGAGCGGTCAATCCGTACCTCGCCTTTGACACCTTGACGGACTGCATCGAGCGCGGATCGTTGGCCGGGTATGACGCCAAGGAGGCGATCAAGCGGTACGTGAAGGCGGCCACCAAAGGGGTGGTGAAGGTGATCTCCAAGATGGGCATCTCCACCATCCAGAGTTACCGCGGCGCGCAGATTTTCGAGGCGGTCGGCTTGGCGCAGCCGCTGGTCGACCGGTATTTCACGTGGACGCCATCCCGCCTCGGCGGCGTCGGCCTGGATGTGTTGGCCGAGGAGACGCTGGCCCGCCACCGGCGTGCATTCCCGCAGCAGGAGGGTTGGGATCCCACGCTGGATTCCGGAGGATTGTACGAGTGGCGGCAAAACAGTGAGGAGCACCTGTTTAACCCGCAGACGATTCACGATCTCCAGCAGGCCTGCCGCCGCAACGACTACCAGCTGTTCAAGCGGTATTCAGCGGCCGTCAACGACCACAGCCGCCGGCTGAAGACGCTGAGGGGCTTGTTGGAGTTCCGGTTCGCTCCGGAACCCGTTCCGCTTGACGAAGTGGAGCCGGTGGAGTCGATTTGCCGTCGTTTCAAGACCGGCGCGATGTCGTACGGGTCTATCAGCAAAGAAGCTCACGAGGCGCTGGCGATTGCGATGAACCGGATCGGCGGCAAGAGCAACACCGGGGAGGGCGGGGAAGATCCGTCCCGGTTTGAGCGGGACCCGAACGGCGATTGGCGGCGAAGTGCCATCAAACAGGTTGCGTCCGGCCGTTTTGGTGTGAGCAGTCACTATCTGGTGAACGCTGACGAGCTGCAGATCAAAATGGCGCAAGGGGCGAAACCGGGAGAGGGCGGTCAGCTGCCGGGGCGGAAGGTGTACCCCTGGATTGCTGAGGTGCGCCATTCCACGCCCGGCGTCGGGCTGATCTCGCCGCCGCCCCACCACGACATTTACTCCATTGAAGATTTGGCTGAGCTGATCCACGACTTGAAGAACGCCAATCCCAGGGCGCGCATCAGCGTCAAGCTGGTGTCGGAGGTCGGTGTTGGCACGATTGCCGCCGGGGTGGCCAAGGGCCGCGCGGACGTGGTGCTCATCAGCGGTTACGACGGCGGCACCGGCGCTTCGCCCCGGACCAGCATTCTTCACGCCGGGCTCCCGTGGGAATTGGGCCTCGCCGAGACGCACCAGACGCTGATGCTCAACGGCCTGCGGGATCGAATCGTGGTGGAAACAGATGGCAAACTGATGACCGGCCGCGACGTGGTCATCGCGGCACTGCTGGGTGCTGAAGAGTTCGGGTTCGCGACTGCGCCACTGGTCGTGCTCGGCTGCGTGATGATGCGCGTCTGCCACTTGGACACCTGTCCGGTCGGCGTGGCCACCCAGAACCCGGAACTGCGCCAACGGTTTCAAGGTGATCCGCAACACGTCGTCAACTTCATGCGCTTTATCGCCCAAGAGGTCCGCGAATGGATGGCACTACTGGGGTTTCGGACGGTCGACGAGATGGTTGGCCGGACCGACAAACTCGAACCTCGCCAGGCGGTGGACCACTGGAAAGCGAAGGGCTTGGACTTGTCGCCGATACTCTACCAACCACCGGCGGGCGTGGTGGAGACGGAGCGGTACTGCTGCCGCGCCCAGGAGCACGGGGTGGAGGCTTCGCTGGACGCCACTCGGCTGATTCCGACGTGTCGTCCTGCGCTTGAACGGGGAGAACGGGTGGAGGCGGCGTTCCCGATTCGCAACACGAACCGCGTCGTCGGAACTCTGCTCGGCAGCGAGATCACGCGCCGGTACGGAGCTGAGGGACTGGCGGACGACACCATCCGCCTGCATTTCACAGGTTCCGCAGGGCAGAGCTTCGGCGCGTTCTTACCGCGCGGCGTCACGATGGTCTTAGAAGGCGATGCCAACGACTACGTCGGCAAGGGGTTGTCAGGCGGCCGGCTGATCATCCATCCGCCCCGGGAAGCGCGGTTCCGTGCGGAAGAGAATGTCATCATCGGCAACGTCGCGCTGTACGGAGCGATTGCCGGTGAGGCGTTCATCCGGGGTGTGGCGGGCGAGCGGTTCTGCGTCCGCAACAGCGGTGCCATGGCTGTGGTGGAGGGCGTCGGAGACCACGGCTGCGAGTACATGACGGGCGGCCGCGTGGTTGTTTTGGGCAGCACCGGGCGAAACTTTGCGGCCGGCATGTCGGGCGGCATTGCGTACGTGTTCGACGAGGAAGGCGACTTCCGGACCCGCTGCAATCCGGAAATGGTGTGGTTGGAACCGCTGGAGGACGCGGCTGAGGTCGCGCTTGTGCGCTCGCTGATTGAACGCCACCGCGCCTACACCGGGAGCGAGCGGGCGCAAGCCGTGTTGGACCGCTGGCCGCAGGCGGTCGGCCGCTTCGTGCGGGTGATTCCAAAAGACTACAAACGGATGCTTGACGCGATGGCCCGCGCCCGGCGGATGGGGTTGTCCGGCCAGGAAGCGATTATGGCGGCGTTTGAGGACAACAAGAACGACTTGGCTCGCGTCAGTGGCAACTGAGCCTTTGGGGTGGGCCGGCGGCGATGCCGGTCTCGCGCACGCGGTGCGGTCGGCTGGCAGATGGTGCGAATGCACGGATACGGAGGGCGAACGGCGAAGTATGGGAAAGGCGACCGGATTTTTGGAATACCAGCGGGAACTGCCGGCGGACCGGGATCCGTTGGAGCGCATCCTGGACTGGGAGGAGTTCCACCGGCACGTGTCGGAGGAACAGTTGCGTACCCAGGGTGCGCGCTGCATGGATTGCGGGATCCCGTTTTGTCAGTCGGGCGTCATGATGGCGGGCATGGTGTCGGGTTGCCCGGTGAACAACCTGATTCCGGAGTGGAACGACTTGGTCTACCGGGGGCACTGGCGAGAGGCGTTGGACCGGCTGCACAAAACGAACAATTTCCCGGAGTTCACCGGCAGGGTGTGCCCGGCTCCTTGTGAAGGGGCTTGCACGGTGGGTCTCCATGGCGATCCCGTGACCATCAAGGCAATCGAACGGGCGATTGTCGACCGGGGGTTTGAGGAAGGTTGGATCACGCCGCGTCCGCCCGCCCGGCGCACCGGCAAGCGCGTCGCTGTCGTCGGTTCCGGCCCGGCAGGTCTCGCCTGCGCCGCACAGCTGAATCGCGCGGGGCACGACGTCACGGTGTTCGAACGGGCGGATCGCGTCGGCGGGTTGCTGATGTACGGTATCCCCAACATGAAACTGGACAAGCGCATCGTGCAACGACGCATCGACCTGATGGCTGCCGAAGGGGTGGAGTTTGTCACCCGTACGGAGATTGGGCGGGACATCCCTGCAGACGAGTTGCTTCGGCGCTACGACGCGGTGGTGCTGTGCGGAGGCGCCACGAAGCCGCGCGACTTGCCCATTGAAGGGCGGCACTTGGCCGGCATTTACTTTGCAATGGACTTTTTGCGCGCCAATACGCAGAGCCTGCTCGATCACGGCCGGGCTGCGGATGGTCCGCTCTCAGCGAGAGGCAAGGACGTCGTGATTATTGGCGGCGGCGACACGGGCACCGACTGCGTCGGCACCGCCCTGCGCCAAGGTTGCCGAAGTGTGACGCAGATTGAGATTTTGGAACGGGGGCCAGCAACCCGCTCTGCCGACAACCCCTGGCCGCAGTTTCCGCGCGTGTACAAGCTGGATTACGGGCAGGAAGAAGCGCGGGCCTTGTTCGGAGCGGATCCGAGGCGGTACGCGTTGTCCACCAAGCGGTTTGTGGGTGACGGTGACGGACACGTTCGGGAGTTGCACACCGTCGAGGTGCGTTGGGAGCGGGGTCCGGACGGCCGCATGGTCCCGGTCGAGATTCCCGGCACGGAACGGGTGTGGCCGGCACAACTGGTGCTCCTGGCGATGGGCTTCCTCGGGCCGGAGGACACCATGTTGGAGCAGTTGGGGGTGGAGCGGGACGAGCGATCGAATGTAAAAGCTGAGTTTGGCCGATTTGCCACGAATGTGCCAGGCGTGTTCGCGGCCGGCGACATGCGGCGCGGGCAGAGTTTGGTGGTGTGGGCGATTCGCGAAGGCAGAGGCGCTGCGCGGGAGTGTGATCGCTATCTGATGGGCTCCACCAACCTGCCGTGATGCCGGCTTAACGGCTGCTGATTGCAGGCGCCCTGTCAATCGGTTACGCTAGGTTCAGAGAGAAGCGAGGGCGCAAAGGGGAACGTGCATGCACTTTGACGTACAGCACGTCATTCAGCAATACGGGTACGCGGGTATCTTTTTCGTTGTCACGTTCGAGATGATTGGTATTCCGTTTCCGGCCGAAACGACGTTGGTGGCATCCGGCGTGGAGTGGACGCAGGGCGTCTTTCGCCTTCCGCCGCTGCTGTTGGTAGCGTCGGCCGGCAACGTGATTGGGTCGACGGTGGCGTACGGCATCGGGCGATTTCTCGGGCGTCCTGTCATTCTCCGCTTGGGCCGGTACGTTGGCATTACCGAGAAGAAACTGAACGACGCGGAAGAAAAATTCGAGCGGTACCGCGGTTTCGTCGTGTTGTTTGGGAAGTTCATCGCCGGCATTCGGATCCTGATTCCGTACTTGGCCGGCATCAACCGCATGCCTTTCGTCCTGTTCAGCGTGTACAACGCGGTCAGTGCGGTCGTCTGGGTGGCTGTGTTCGTCATCCTCGGTCGGTACCTGGGTGTTGTCTGGCAACGGTACCACGAGGCGCTGCATCAGTATCTGGTACCGGTGATCATCGTGGCGGTGTTGCTGGCGGGAGCAGGTTACGCCTGGCGACGCCATCTTCGCCGGCGCCGCGGCGGCCGTTGACGGCCGGGCTGTGCGAACGGTGTCGGGCCCGGAAGTGCCCTGCATGATGGAACCGGGGTGCGTGCATACTACCGCTTGTCTCAGACAATTCCAGCTCAGGAGGAGTGGATCGGGGTTGTATCAGTACGGTTACGGCAGCACTCCGTTCACGGCCGGCGCGTCCAATCCGCAGGCGATTCGCCAACAAATCGCCCAGGATCTGCACGGCCCCGGCTCATGGCAGCAAGCGGGCGCGGCTGCGCCAGGGGCCAGCACGTTGGCGCAGTTTGGCACCAATCCGCAGTGGGTACAGCAGCAAATCCAACAGGACTTGGCTCAGGCAAGTCACGCGTTCCCGCCAACCGGAGCGTTTTACGGTGCCAACCCGGCTGTGATGGCGGCGGGGGCGTCAAATCCGCAGATGGTTCGCCAGCAAATCCAGCAGGATTTGGGGCAGCAGGCGCCAGGGCAGAACCCGGCAGGCGGATTCGGGACCAGCACGCTGGCTCAGTTCGGCAGCCAACCACAGGAGATTCGGCAGCAGATCGCACAAGACCTGGGGCAGAATCCTTGGCAGGGGCAGCCGCAGTATTTGAACCCGTACGCGCAGGCGGGCGTGTACCAACCGGTGCAAAATCAGGCGTATTACAACCCGGCCGTATTCCAGCAGGTGATGCATTCCGTGCAGACGAACCCGCAACAGGTTCGGCAGCAGATTCAGCAAGACATTCAATCCGGGATGCAGCCGCCCGCGTTCTTGCAACAAGCGCCGGTGCCGGCAGGGGCGATGCAGGCGCCATCCGGCAGCCTGCAACCTGGCAGCACGCTCGGCCAGTTCGGCACCAACCCGCAATTGATGCGCCAACAGATCCAGTCAGACCTCGGCCAACCGCGGTACTTTTCGTAGCGCCAGGCCCTGCAGCTTGGAGCGGCTTCAGGTGCCGGGTGCGACCGGCATGGCGGCAAAAGGGGCGGATCCGCGTGGATCCGCCCTTTCAGTCAGCAGGCCGAAGAACGTCGACCCCAAACGCGGCCAGGTAATCGGCCAACAGATACAACGGGAGGCCGACTACGGTGAAGTAGTCGCCCCGTATACCAGTGACGAGGGTCGCTCCGTATCCTTGAATGGCATACGAGCCTGCCTTGTCCAGCGGTTCGCCGGTCGCCACGTAGCGCTCAATGCGTTCCCGGGTCAGCGAGCGCATGGTCACTTCGGCGGCCGAGTACCCCGACTGCATTCGGCCGCTTGAAGGGTGCAGGACGCACAGGCCTGTGTACACTGCGTGGTTTCGGCCCTGCAAGCGAGTCAACATGTCGACCGCTTGCGCCGGGCTGTCCGGTTTGCCAAGGAGTTCGCCATTCAGGACGACGACCGTATCGGCCGCAATTACAAGTGCGTCAAGGTTTGGCCCCAGCCACCCGCTGACCGCCCGTGCTTTGCGCTCCGCAAGCAACTGCACCGCGTCGGCAGGATGCGTCACGGCGGGGATCGACTCGTCCACGTCGCTGGGCCACACCTCGAAGCGAAGGCCCAGTTGGCTCAGCAACTGGCGCCGCCGCGGGGAGCCTGAAGCCAAGATCAGGCGCGTTCCGGGCGGGTGGCCGGTCATGAAACCTCACCTCACTAAAACGCAACGGCGGCCGGGGAGCCAAGCACCCGCGCCGACCGCCGCTGTGTTTGGGGTTTGGAAGTCACTCCTCCGTGCGCGCGTACGGCAGCTCGTCCTGTATCTCCTCCCGGAAGCCTTGGATAGCTTGTTCCCGCCGTTCGTTCTTGGCTTCCAGCCGGGCGCGGTCTTCGGCGCGCATCTCTTCACCGTGCGCTTTTAGGAAGTCGCGCGCTTCCCGCATGTTTTCCATGGTATCCTGAATCATATCCTGCAGTTTGGCGACGTTATCAGATCGATCATCCGGTTTTGCCACAGCTCGGTTCCCCTTTCCCTCAGTTCCTGCCCGCGGGCAACCACCCCGCCGGCTTCGCCGATAGTGTGGCCGCGCCTGACGAACTTATGTCGGAACGCCAGGGGAGGAGAACCACTTTACAGACCTTCGTGAAATCCCTTCCGCGAGTGGCGGGACACTCGTGCTTCACGGCGCAGATGCACTGCTGAGATTCACGCGCTGGTGCCAGACTCACGGCAACATTGCGGCAATGACCTCCAAGTGTCCTTCGAGTCTCCTTGCCCCCACGCCCAAGGGTAACAACACCTGCGATCCGGTCGTGACCGGGATGGCCTGCCAAGCCTCGGCGCGAACGCTGTCGTCATTGCTGGCGCTGCCGCTGTCGCCCAAACCCGGACTCAACCGGCCTTCACCACCAACGACCGAGAGGATGGTGACGCGCTCCGGACGCCATTGGTAATCTCCCTGCACCACCCAGTGCTCGACAGTAAAGTAGGGGCACGACACCAGGTGTTCTCCTGTGAGGCCCGGGCGGTTCAGGGGATACCGCTGGGACTGCACAGGGCGGTCTGGGTACGGAATGACCTCCAGCGCCTGTTCCAAGTGCAGCGGACGGGGTTTCCCGCTGGCGTCGAGGCGGTCGTAGTCGTACACGCGGTAGGTTGTGTCGGAACTTTGCTGGATCTCGACAACTTGGATGCCGGCTCCCAGGGCGTGCAGTTTGCCGGCGGGGACAAAGAAGAAGTCGCCCGATCTCACTTCCACTCTGCACAGCAATTGGTCCCAGCGGCGCTCGCGCACTTTCGTTTCGAATTCGCTGCGGGACTGTGCGTTGTGGCCGTATACGATGCGAGCGCCGGGACGGGCGTCGAGCACCCACCAGCACTCCGTCTTTCCTTGTTCTCCGGCGTGTCGGAAGCCGTACTCGTCGTCGGGGTGTACCTGGACGGACAAGTCGGCTGTGGCATCAAGCCACTTCACGAGCAGCGGGAAACGGGCGCTCCCCTGTCCGGATATGGCTGCGCAGTTGCCAAACCAGGAAGGCTCGCGCTGCATGAGTTCGTGTAAGGTGAGGCCTGCGTAGGCGCCGTTAGCCACCGGTGTCTCGCCTTCCGGGTGATCCGACACCACCCACGCCTCGCCAATCGGCGAACCGGACGGGCACTCCGGGAACCACGTGCGAAGGCGCGATCCGCCCCAGATGCGGTCTTTAAACACCGGGCGGAACTGCAGGGGATACGGATGCACGGACCGGGGCGGGGCGAGGCGGTTGGCCTCCGGTTGCAGTTGCCGGGCCGTGTCACGGACCGGTGTATGCACTGTCCATCACCTCCGCATCAGTGTGCGCTCGGCGTCATTATACGTTGCCCGCGGTTCACTCCTCAAATCGACGCTGGGATGAATTGTCTTCGGCTTGCGCTGTACACACTGTGGATGGTTTGACACACCGACAGGAGGTGGCAGCGGATGACGTCGAGGCGCAAGTCCATCGGCCGCGGCGACGAAGCGTCCGGTGCGGTGATGAGCGCATTGGCCAGCCGTGCGATGGCGCGGGGAGAGACGATTGAAAAGACGTTGCACCCCCGCCACGGCATTCCGCGCGAGGGGTGGTACTCGACGCGCTTAGGAGGCGAGTACGGCGCGTCTGTTTCCCACCTGCAATAACCGCGCCGGAGGATGACCGGGGCGGGGGACGCTGGCCGGGACGGACGAGGGCCGTCCGGCCGGCGGCCGCCGGGTGTCAAACTGGCAAAGCC
>JADGIC010000140.1 GCA_019683615.1 Alicyclobacillaceae bacterium
GCGCGGAGGGGGTTGGACGGTGGACGATATCATCCGCAGCAAGTTGCAACTATTGCCGGCAAAGCCCGGCGTGTACCTGATGAAGGACGAGCGCGGACAGGTGATTTACGTCGGCAAGGCGAAGGTGTTGCGCAACCGCGTGCGTTCCTACTTCACGGGTTCTCACGACCGGAAGACCCAGGCAATGGTCGCCAATGTCCGCGATTTTGAGTACATTGTCACAGACACAGTTGTGGAAGCCTTGCTGTTGGAGTGCAACCTTATCAAACAGTATACGCCTCCGTACAACATCATGCTGCGCGACGACAAGGCATACCCGTACATCAAGATTACTCACGAGCAGCACCCTCGCCTGGAGATTGCGCGGCGGGTCCAAAACGACAAGGCCAAGTACTTCGGCCCGTATCCGAACGCCACCTCGGCCCAGGAGACGAAAAAGCTGCTGGAGCGACTCTATCCGCTGCGCAAGTGCAAGCGTTTGAAAAAGCACGTCTGTCTGTATTACCACATCGGTCAGTGCCTGGCACCCTGCGAATTCCCTGTCGATCCCGCCACCTACGCCGAGATGACGAAGCAGATCAGCGACTTTTTGAACGGCGGTCACAAGGACGTGGTCCGCGGGTTGCGTCAGAAGATGGAGGAGGCGGCGGAGCAACTTCGCTTCGAGCGGGCCAAGGAGTTGCGCGACCTGATTCAGCACATTGAACAGGTCATGGAAGAGCAGAAAGTGACCGTCGCGGACCGCGTGGACCGGGACGTATTCGGCTTTTACGCCGACAAGGGTTGGTTGTGTGTACAGGTATTTTACGTCCGCGGCGGTCGGCTTATCGAGCGCAGCGTCAACGTGGTCCGCCACCACGGAGAGCCGGCCGAGGACTTCATGTCGTATGTCGAACAGTTTTACTTCGAACAGCAGGATGTCCCGAAGGAAATCCTGTTGCCGGAGGGTGTCAACAGCGAAGCGCTGGCGGCCTGGCTGGGAGCGCGCTGCCTGCACCCGCGCCGCGGGGTCAAGCGGGAGTTGGTCCAGCTCGCCTGCGAAAACGCAAAACTGGCGTTGGAAGAGCGGCTGCGCCTGATGGAGCGCGACATGGACCGGACACTGGGAGCCGTACTCGAACTGGGTGAAGCGCTTGCCATCCCGACGCCGCACCGCATTGAGGCGTTCGACAACTCGCATTTACAAGGAGCCGACCCGGTGGCGGCGATGGTGGTCTTCATTGACGGCAAGCCGGCTCGCTCCGAGTACCGCAAGTTCAAGATTCGCACCGTATGCGGCCCGGATGACTACGAGTCGATGCGCGAAGTGATCCGGCGCCGGTACACGCGCGTTCTCAGGGAAAAGCTGCCTTTGCCTGATTTGATTGTGATTGACGGCGGGAAGGGCCAATTGGCGGCTGCCATGGACGTTCTGGAGAACGAATTGGACTTGGAACTCCCTGTGTGCGGGTTGGCTAAAGATGATCGCCACCGCACGAGCCAGTTGTACTTTCGCGACGACCCGCAACCGGTGGACATCGACCGCCATTCGCAGGCGTTTTACTTGTTGGAACGGATCCAAGAGGAAGTGCATCGGTTCGCTGTGACGTTCCATCGGCAAACCCGCCGCAAGAGCGCTCTGAGTTCGCGGCTGGACGCCATCCCTGGTGTGGGACCAGCCCGGCGCAAGCGGTTGCTGCAGCACTTCGGCTCATTGGAGGCGATTGCGCAGGCGGACCCGGAGGCGTTGCGGGCTGCGGGGATCGGCCCGAAGCTGGCAGCGGTGATCCAGGCCCATTTGCAAAGCCGTCCTCCGGTCAAAGAGCGTTGATCCGCGCTGTCGACCGGACGCGCGGTTTGGTGAAACGGCCCGCTTTTCTTGACGCTACCAGGGACAAGCAGTACAATTCAGTGTGGCAACCGGCTCCGGACGCAGGCAGTCAGCGATGACTGCCGTTACATATGTCTGGTGGCTGCCGTCACCCGGACATTGTGCGGCCTCCGTCGACCAACTTCGACAGATTCGCAAGGGGGGTACATAGTGGCGCAGACGAAGACGCATTCAGACTATCTGCTGCGTAGGCTGCACACGCTAGCCGGCGTGGTGCCTGTCGGGTTGTTTCTGTTGGAACACCTGTTCACCAATGCAATGGCGGTGAACGGATCGGCCTCGTTCAACAACGCGGTCCGGGTCATCCAGAGCATCCCATTGCTCCATTTCGTGGAGTTCTTCTTCATTTTCTTGCCGCTCGTGTACCACGGGGTGTTCGGCTTGTACGTGGCGTTCACTTCCGGGTACAACGCCGGGGAGTATTCCTGGGCGCGCAATCTTCTCTTTGTACTACAGCGCATCACCGGCGTCATCACGTTTGTCTTCATCATCTTCCACCTGTGGACCACTCGCTTTTCCGGCAATCCCCCGACGTTTGACACCGTCCACCGCTTGATGATGCAACCTGCCTATCTGTGGTTCATGATCATCGGGGTGGTGGCGGCCACGTTCCACTTTGCCAATGGCCTGTGGTCGTTCTGCATTCACTGGGGGATTACGGTCGGCGCTCGCGCACAGCGGATCACCGCCTACGTGACGATGGTGTTGTTCGTGGTGCTGGCAGGTGTGGGTATCGACGCCATTTATGCCTTCACAAGGGCGGCCTGATACGACGCGAGGAGGAGTCTATCGGTGAGCAATCAGAGAATCATCGTGGTTGGCGGTGGCTTGGCTGGGCTGATGTCCACCATTAAGGTCGCGGAAATGGGCGTGCCGGTCGACCTGTTCTCGCTGGTCCCCGTCCGCCGCTCCCATTCGGTGTGCGCCCAGGGTGGCATCAACGGCGCCGTCAACACGAAAGGCGAAGGCGATTCCCCGTGGGAACACTTTGATGACACGATTTACGGCGGTGACTTCCTGGCGAACCAGCGGCCAGTGCTCGGTATGTGTGAGGCGGCTCCCGCCATCATTCACCTGTTGGATCGCATGGGCGTGATGTTCAACCGGACGCCGGAAGGACTGTTGGACTTCCGCCGGTTTGGCGGTACCAAGCATCACCGGACTGCATTCGCCGGCGCGTCGACCGGCCAGCAGCTGGTGTACGCCCTGGACGAACAGGTGCGGCGACTGGAAGTGGCAGGTTTGGTGCAGAAATACGAGGGCTGGGAGTTCCTGTGTGCCGTCATCGATGACGAGGGCATTTGCCGCGGAATTGTCGCGCAAGACTTGCGCTCCATGGAGATTCACTACTTCCGCGCCGATGCGGTGATCATGTGCACCGGCGGGATCGGCATGATCTTCGGGACGAGCACCAATTCCATGATCAACACCGGATCGGCGGCTTCTGCCCTGTACCAGCAGGGTGTGTACTACGCAAACGGCGAATTTATCCAGGTCCATCCGACAGCCATCCCCGGAGACGACAAACTGCGCTTGATGTCGGAATCGGCACGCGGCGAGGGCGGCCGGGTGTGGACGTACAAGGATGGTAAACCGTGGTACTTCTTGGAGGAGTGGTACCCCGAGTACGGCAACCTGGTGCCGCGTGACGTCGCGACCCGTGCCATTTTCAAAGTGTGTGTTGACATGGGTCTTGGCATTGATGGCCAGAACCAGGTGTACTTGGACCTGTCGCACATCCCGGCCGACGTGTTGAACGTGAAGCTGGGGAACATTCTTGACATTTACGAGAAGTTTGTCGGCGACGACCCGCGCAAGGTGCCGATGCGGATTTTCCCGGCCGTGCACTACAGCATGGGCGGCCTGTGGGTTGACATCAACCAGATGACGAACATCCCCGGCCTGTTTGCGGCCGGAGAGGCGGACTACCAGTACCACGGCGCTAACCGGCTGGGTGCCAACTCCTTATTGTCGTGCATCTACGGCGGCATGGTGGCGGGTCCGAATGCCGTTCGCTACGCACAGGGTCTCAAGAAGGCGGCCGACGCGGTGCCGGAGTCGGTGTTTGAGCGTTACCGCAAGCAGCAGGAGGAGAAATTCGAGTCCATTCTGCGCATGGATGGTGACGAGAACCCGTATCAACTGCACCGGGAACTCGGCCAATGGATGACTGACAATGTGACCGTGGTGCGGTACAACGACCGCCTGAAAAAGACGGACGAGAAGATTCAGGAACTCATGGAGCGCTACAAGCGCATCGGCGTCGTCGACAAGTCGCGTTGGGAAAACCAGATGGCGCCGTTTACGCGGCAGCTGTGGAACATGCTGGAGCTGGCCCGCGTGATCACGATTGGTGCACTGCTCCGCAATGAGAGCCGCGGTGCCCACTACAAGCCAGAATTTCCGGAGCGCGACGACGAAAACTTCCTCAAAACGACGAAGGCGCGTTGGACGCCGGATGGACCGGCGATTGAATACGAAGATGTGGATGTGTCTTTGATCAAGCCTCGCCTGCGGAACTATGCGGTCAGCAAGGAGGCGACCAAGGAATGAGCGAGGAGCGGGGAACGGCGGCAGCAGCGCAGACTTCGGGTGGTCCGGGGACGGGTGCCGGCTTGAAGCAAGTGCACCTGATCATTGAGCGGCAGGACAATCCCAACTCGCGGCCGTACAAAGAGGAGTTCATCGTCCCGTACAAGCCCGGGATGAACGTGATTGCGTGCTTGATGGAAATTCAGCGCAACCCGGTAAACAAGGACGGCAAGCGGACGACGCCCGTGGCCTGGGAGTCGAACTGCCTCGAGGAGATCTGCGGGGCGTGCATGATGGTCATTAACGGCAAACCGCGGCAGGCGTGCACCGCTTTGGTGGACAAGCTCGAGCAGCCGATTCGGCTGAAGCCGGCGCGCACCTTTCCGGTCGTGCGCGACCTGGTGGTTGACCGCAGCCGGATGTTCGACGCATTGAAGAAAGTGAAGGCCTGGATTCCCATTGACGGCACGTACGACCTTGGTCCAGGGCCGCGCATGCCGGAAAGGGACCGGCAATGGGCGTATGAGCTGTCTCGTTGCTTCACCTGCGGGGCTTGCCTGGAAGCGTGCCCGAACGTCAACGAGCGGACGTCGTTCATTGGCCCCTTTGCGATCTCACAGGCCCGCCTGTTCAATGCCCACCCGACGGGAGCGATGCATCGCGAGGAACGCCTCGAGGCGCTGATGGGCGAAGGCGGCATACACGAGTGCGGCAACGCGCAAAACTGTGTTCAGGTATGCCCGAAGGGCATTCCTCTGACCACGTCCATCGCAGCCATGAACCGCCAGGTAACTTGGTACGCGATTGGCAATTGGCTCCGGAAGTGAGCGGACACGGCTGAATACGCCCGTGGATTGGCGCGGCAGGGGCCAGCTGAATGGTCGGCTTGTCGGTTTATCCCTCGTGTGCCTGGTCGATACTGGTACACGGGGGTGTGCCCATGAGGCGTCTGGCCGAAACATCGATTCTGATTGTGTTGTCTGTGGTCACGGTTTCAGCGACGGCGACCGTGATTCACGATGCCCACAGCGGCCGGTCCGACCCGGTTGCCCGTTGGCTCCGTCACGAGTGGGAGTCTGCGTCCCGCTGGGCCAAGGAGTGGTGGGGTGCGCACGCCAGCGCTGGGGGCCACGGGTCGGGTG